>NZ_CEXBBO010000009.1:0-147534 GCF_982611455.1 Stutzerimonas sp. | reverse complement strand
CTGGGTCAAATTTCAATCGGCAAGGTGGGTCAATTTTCCATCAGCGCCAACACTCTTGGGCAAGCCAGCGAAGATACTCTGTTGCATAGGCGACATAGGTGTTGTACTTCGGGCTTCCGATGACTTCGCCTTTTCCTCCGAGCTTGCTGGCTCTTAGATGGTTAGCAAGGTCATCAATCTGGGCACAGGTGAGAAACTTACTTCTATGGAAACAGTTGGCGAGGTCCACCTGTTTGGTAAATTCCCATTCGCAGATGCGCTTGATCACGGCCAGATAGACTTTCTGCGTCTCGTGAGTGGCTGAGCGGAGGAAGCGAGCGACAAAGGCTGTCGGGTAGAATAAAGGGAGGCCTGGCGTCTCTGTGTCGTAAAGCTGGGAAAACCGCTCGCCGGACCTTGTCATGAAGGTTTTGATTGTGTAGGGCATGTTTACATTTTTGCGCAGTTGAGTGGAAGACGATTTTTGGTTTACATCTTTGCGTTGGGCATCGCGAGCAATTTTGAGCTGGATGCCAGTGTTTGTGACTACTTTGGGGCAAGTGCGCTATGACGATTTACAAATCGAATACTGACAGGGTGGTAGTGCTGGATACCGAAACCACAGGCATGCCGGTGACCGATGGCCACCGGATCATTGAGATCGGATGTGTCGAAGTCATCGGTCGACGCCTTACGGGTCGGCATTACCACGTGTATCTGCAGCCGGATCGTGAGGTCGACGAGGGCGCCATCGCGGTTCACGGGATCACCAATGAGTTCCTGATTGGCAAGCAGCGTTTCAATGATATAGCCGATGAGTTTTTCGAATTCATCAAGGGCGCGCAGCTGATCATTCACAACGCAGCGTTCGACGTCGGCTTTATCAACAACGAGTTCGCTTTGCTTGGGCAGCAGGATCGCGCGGAGCTGGGCGATCACTGCAGCATCCTCGACACCCTGCGGATGGCGCGCGAGCGCCACCCGGGTCAGCGCAACAGTCTCGATGCGCTTTGCAAGCGCTACGGTGTGGACAATTCGGGTCGCGATTTGCACGGCGCTTTGCTCGACGCCGAGATCCTTGCCGACGTCTATCTGACCATGACCGGCGGTCAGACCAACCTGTCCCTGGCTGGCGAAGGCGCCGATTCAGAAAACGGTGGTCGTCAACAGGCAACACCTATCCGTCGACTGCCGGCCGATCGACCCAGTACGTTGGTCATCCGCGCTAGTTCGAATGAAGTCGCTGCGCATACGGCCCGCATGCAGGCCATCGAGAAGGCGGCTGGCGCGACGCCACTCTGGGTTCAGTTGGATCAGCCCGTCGAAATCGAGGCTGAAGCTTTGCCGGCCTGAGAATTCGCGCTGATGGTGCCTTTGGGCTCGTCCGCAAGATGTTGTGATCGCATTTTCACGCCTGGTACTTGAGGGCAGAGCTTCTACGCTGAAGGGGAACGTCTTCAGGAATCGCTCATGTACAAAGACCTCAAGTTCCCCATTCTTATCGTTCACCGCGATATAAAGGCTGATACCGTTGCGGGCGAGCGAGTCCGCGAAATTGCCGCCGAACTCGAGCAGGACGGCTTTCATATCCTCCCGACGGGAAGTGCTGCCGAGGGGCGCATCGTCGCCTCGACGCACCACGGGCTGGCCTGCATTCTGGTGGCTGCTGAAGGTGCAGGTGAAAATCAGCGGCTGCTGCAGGACGTTGTGGGATTGATCCGCGTCGCGCGGCGGCGCGCACCACAGCTACCGATCTTCGCGCTCGGCGAGCAGATCACTATTGAGAACGCCCCGTCCGAAGCCATGGCTGATCTTAATGAGCTTCGTGGACTGCTCTATCTATTCGAAGACACCGTTCCGTTCTTGGCCCGGCAGGTCGCGCGGGCCGCGCGCAGCTATCTTGACGGTCTGCTTCCGCCGTTTTTCCGAGCGCTGGTTCAGCACACCGGCGACTCCAATTACTCCTGGCATACGCCAGGTCACGGCGGTGGTGTCGCGTTTCGCAAAAGCCCTGTCGGGCAGGCGTTCCACCAATTCTTCGGCGAAAACACGCTGCGTTCCGATCTTTCCGTATCGGTGCCGGAACTCGGCTCGCTGCTTGATCATACCGGGCCGCTGGCTGCGGCCGAGGCCCGCGCGGCGCGCAACTTCGGTGCCGACCATACGTTCTTCGTGATCAACGGCACTTCGACGGCAAATAAAATTGTCTGGCATTCGATGGTGGCGCGCGACGATCTGGTATTGGTGGACCGCAACTGCCACAAGTCGATCCTGCATTCGATCATCATGACTGGCGCGATCCCTCTTTACCTGACGCCCTCACGCAATGAGCTCGGCATCATCGGCCCCATCCCGCTCGAAGAATTCTCTGCTGCGTCGATCCAGGCCAAAATCGAGGCCAACCCTCTAGCTCGAGGTCGGCCCCCGCGGGTGAAGTTGGCCGTTGTGACCAACTCCACCTATGACGGACTCTGCTACAACGCCAACTTGATCAAGCGAACCCTCGGCAACAGCGTCGATGTGTTGCATTTCGACGAGGCGTGGTACGCCTACGCCGCTTTTCATGAGTTTTATGATGGCCGTTACGGGATGGATACACGCGAGCAAGGGCCGCTGGTCTTCACGACCCACTCGACGCACAAGGTGCTGGCTGCCTTCAGCCAGGCCTCGATGATCCACGTGCTCGACAGTCAACAGCGGCAACTGGACCGTGATCGCTTCAACGAAGCCTTCATGATGCATATCTCGACGTCCCCACAGTACGGAATTCTCGCGTCGCTCGATGTGGCGTCAGCGATGATGGAAGGCCCTGCCGGCCGCTCGCTGATTCAGGAAACGTTCGATGAGGCGCTGAGTTTCCGTCGCGCGTTGGCCAATCTCCGGCAGCATCTGGCTGCGGACGATTGGTGGTTTAGCATCTGGCAACCATCGGCGGTCGACGGCGCAGAAGAGCTGATTACAGCGGACTGGTTATTGGAGCCGGAAGCGGACTGGCATGGCTTCGGCGATGTTGCGGGCGACTACGTCTTGCTCGACCCGATCAAGGTCACCCTAGTCACTCCGGGGCTTACCGCCGGAGGCAAGCTGGGTGAGCGCGGCATCCCCGCTGCGGTGGTGAGCAAATTTCTCTGGGAGCGGGGCCTCGTGGTTGAAAAAACCGGGCTCTATTCGATTCTGGTGCTGTTCTCCATGGGGATTACCAAGGGTAAATGGAGCACGCTGTTGACCGAGTTGCTGGAGTTCAAGCGGCACTATGACAACAACGTACCGTTATGCGATGCGCTGCCGACTATAGTGAACGCTGGCGGCAGCATTTACGCTGGAATGGGTTTGCGAGACCTATGCGACTCCCTACACGATTGTTACCGCGAGAACGCCACCGCAAAAGCCATGCGGCGTATGTATACCGCCTTGCCGGTATTGGCAATGAAGCCGGCCGATGCCTATGACAAGCTGGTACGAGGGGAAGTCGAAGCGGTGCCCGTCGAAGCGCTCGAAGATCGCATTGCAGCGGTCATGCTGGTGCCGTATCCGCCCGGTATACCGCTGATCATGCCCGGCGAGCGATTCACGGCCGAGACACGCTCGATACTCGACTATCTCAATTTTGCGCAACGTTTCGCCACGCGCTTTCCCGGCTTCGATGCCGATGTACATGGGCTGCAACACGAGGATCATCCGGAGGGCGCGTGTTATACGGTTGACTGCATTCTGGAGGACTGAAGCATATTGCTTCGGCAGTTAAAGTCGGTATCGCCGGATGTCAAAGTCGGATGATGCATGAGGGCGTGGGTTGCATCACAACGTCCCACATCGACTTTTACCCGGCTGTTGTTATAGTTGTCCGGCTAAGAACAGCCCCTGTCGAGGGGCTTGTTCAACCTGTAAGGCACTGAGGTGCCTCGGCTGTCGAGGATGATAGCGTGACTGAATATCAAGCCTTCCGTGTGGAGTTGAAGGACAAGATCGCTCATATAGCGATCAATCGACCTGACAAGGTCAATGCGATGAGCGCCGCGTTCTGGAGCGAGATCGTCGATATCTTTCAATGGATCGACGATACGGACGAGGTTCGGGTAGTTGTGCTGTCAGGTGAGGGCAAGCACTTTTCGGCGGGTATCGATCTACAACTATTGGCCCAGGCCGCAGCCCAGATGGGCTCCGATGTCGGACGTAACGCCGAGCGCCTGCGCCGCCAAATTCTCAAGCTTCAGGCCTCGTTCAATGCGGTAGACAATTGCCGCAAGCCAGTTATCGCTGCCATTCAGGGCTATTGCATCGGCGGTGCGATAGACCTGATCGCCTCCTGTGATATGCGTTACAGCACGTTCGATGCGCAGTTTTCGATCAAGGAAATCGACATGGGCATGGCCGCGGATGTGGGCACGCTGCAGCGGTTACCGCGAATCATCGGCGACGGCATGATGCGCGAATTGGCCTATACCGGACGTACTATGGACGGCAAGGAAGCACAGAGCATCGGCCTGATCAACCGGACATATGCTGACCAGCCGGCATTGATGGATGCGGTTTTCGCTCTTGCAGCTGATATCGCTGCGAAGTCTCCGTTGGCGATTCGTGGCACTAAAGAAATGATCCGCTATATGCGCGATCACCGCGTCGATGACGGTCTCGAATATATTGCTACCTGGAATGCGGCAATGCTTCAGTCGGCAGATCTCAAGGTGGCCATGGCCGCTCATATGAGCAAACACAAACCGGACTTCGCTGACTGATGCATCATCTAAACGTTGCGCGGGAGGCGCGCTAGGCATGGTTACCGGAGCTACTTCACTCAGTCTGGTCCGCGATGAGCTATTCGCCACCATGGAGGAAGCCGAGCAGAGCCTCGAGCATTTCATCATCGATCGAAACAATGGTGGCCTGTTGCAGCAGGCTGTCGAGAACCTCAAACAGGTTCGCGGTACTCTCAGGCTCATTGAGCTGACGGGGGCCGAGCTGCTCGCGCAGGAGATTCTGCAGCTGGCGACCGATATCCCGGTTGGCGCAGGGGAAGAGCGCGACGCTCAACTTGCCGCCTTGAGCAACGCGCTGTACGTCCTCGGGCGTTACTTGGAAAGCGTCGATGCCAGCCGTCAGGAAATGCCCGAGCTGCTTCTGCCGCCTATCAATGCGCTGCGGCTCGTTAGTGAGCAGCCATCTTTGCCGGAAAGCTTTTTCTTCAGCGTTCGCCTCGATCATGCGCGCCCGCCGGTGGCTGCTGCGGTGCGAGAGCCTGCAGCGAGAGCTATCGAAGCACGTAGATTGCGGCAGATGTATCAGGTCGGCCTGCTTGGCTTCATTCGGGAGGACAATACGCCGGCAAGCCTTAAGCTCATGGTGCGAGCGCTCAATCGGTTGGATGTTCTGTTTGCCGATACGCCGGCAGGGCGTCTGTGCTGGCTGGGTAGCGCCGCGCTGGAAGCCCAACTGGACGGCCAATTGCTGCCGCGCCAGTCACGCAAACAGCTCTTTTCCAGGCTTGATCGAGAGCTCCGGCAACTGAGCATCAACAGCACCTACGAGCCACCGCGTGTCCTGCTCAAGGAACTGCTGTATCTGGTCGCGTTGGCGGAAAGTAACGGCCCGATGGCAACGCAGGTCCGGGATATTTTCTCTCTCAGCTCGCTCCCCTTTACCGATCACCTTCTCGAAGACGAGTCGCAACGTCTCGCGGGTCCCGGTCAAGCCGTTATGCGCTCGCTGTCTTCGGCAATCCGCGAAGAGCTGGCAAGCCTCAAGGATTTGCTCGACCTGATCGAACGGAAAACTGCTCCGGCCGAGTCGTACGCTAACCTCCACAGTCTGTTGGGTAAACTGGCGAAAACCCTCGGAATGGTCGGTCTGTCTTCGGCCTCTAGTACCTTGCACTCACAGCTTGCGATAGTTTCCGGCTGGAATGCCGAGCAGGCGCCGGACTCACAGGCGCTACTGAAGTTGGCCGACGCGGTGCTTTATGTGGAAAGCATGGTCGCCAGCCTGGAGCGCGGCGAGCGGCGTGATACCCGACCGCAAATCGCGCAGCCGGGCCAGGAAGCGGAAGCTTTTGCCAATCATCAGCTCACCGAAGCCTGCATTGTGGTTATCGGCGAAGCGACCGCAGGGCTGGCGCTAGCCAAGCGCGCGATTACTGCTTACCTGGAATCCAACGGGGAAAAACTGCACCTAGCCAATGTCCCCTTCAGCCTGATGGCGGTTCGCGGCGGTCTGCGTTTCCTCGAGCAGGATCGCGCCGCCGACCTGATCGGCGCGTGCGCAGATTTCATCCAGAAGCAGATGCTCGAAGGTATGCAGATGCCACCGGAGCAAATGCTCGAAACGCTTGCCGATGCCTTGACCAGCCTTGAGTACTATCTCGAAGGCGGCGCGATACTGCGTCGTGACGATTCGCGTATCAGCGTGCTGGATCTGGCGACCGAAAGCGTTCGGGCATTGGGTCTGCCGGTGGCCGCCTGATGACTCTGCGCTGGCAACCCGCACTGCTCGACCCTGCGAATGCAGGCGGGTGGGCGGTGGCGCATTGTCAGCAAGGATTTCTGTTCGATGCCAATGGCGTGTTGTTCCCCAGAGACTGGCTCAAGCGTCTTGAACTGCCGCTGATTACCGAGCAGGGCCTCGGTTATTTCGAAGGCGAGCCGGTTTTTTTATTGGAACTGGCACATCCCGCCGAAGTGCCGGGTGCTTCCTGGCAGGGGCTGCGTCAGTTCATGCTGCAGGATGATGATAGCGATAGATTTCGCATGCTCGGCTTCGCTGCGCAGATCGGTACGTGGGCAAATCATCATCGCTTCTGTGGCAGTTGCGGTAATGCGATGCACCAGCATCCGTCAGAACGGGCGATGCAGTGCGAGAGCTGCGGCATTCACCATTACCCGCGTATCTCTCCGAGCATGATCGTTCTGGTGACCCGAGGCGACGAGTTGCTGCTGGCACGCTCGCCGCGGTTCGTGCCGGGCGTATACAGCACGCTGGCAGGGTTCGTGGAGCCGGGCGAATCGGTCGAGCAATGCGTGAGGCGAGAAGTGTATGAAGAGGTCGGAGTCTCTATCCATGCGCCTCAGTACATCTGCAGCCAAGGTTGGCCGTTTCCACATTCGCTGATGCTCGGTTTCCATGCTGAATATGCATCGGGGGCAATTGTCATGCAGCCGGAAGAGATCGAGGATGCCGCCTGGTTTTCCATCCATGAGTTACCCGCGCTGCCCGCACCGAAATCCATTGCGCGCTATCTGATCGACCTGTATTTGGCGCAGCGCTTAGGCGGTCCCGAACCAGTGCTGCCAGGCTAGACGCAGGCTCAGCGCCAGCACCACCAGGATGAATATTGGCCGGATGAATTTCGATCCGCCTTGGATCGCCGTCCGTGCGCCGAGATAGGCGCCGACCATTAACGCGAACCCCATGCCAACGCCCAGAGCCCAGGCAACCTGGCCGCTAATGACGAAAACGGCGAGCGCAGTACCGTTACTGACGAAATTCATGCTACGCGCTACGCCGCTGGCTCTGAGCAAGTCGAGCGGGTAGAGCAGTATACTGCTAACGGTCCAGAAAGCACCGGTTCCAGGACCGGCTACTCCGTCATAGAAACCCAGCCCCAGTCCCTGAGGCCATTGACGACGTTTGCCTATTGGCGCTGCGCTTTCTCGCGGTGTGGTCGGCACGCGGCCGAATAGCAGATACAAACCGCAGGTGAAAACTATCAGCGGCAACAACTGATTAAGCCAGCGAGCCGGTATCAGATGTGCCAATCCTGCACCAAGGGCTGCGCCGATGGCCGTAGCCAAAAGCGCAAATCGCCATTGCCTCGGGTCGAACAGCTTCCTGCGATAGAACGTCAAGCTCGCCGTGGCCGAGCCGAAGGTCGCACATAACTTGTTGGTGCCGAGAACCAGATGCGGCGGCAATCCTGCGGTAAGCAATGCTGGCAGAGTCAACAGACCGCCGCCGCCCGCAATCGCATCGATGAAACCGGCGAGAAAGGCGACGACCATCAGGGCGGCCAGTACCGGCGGATCTATGGCGAGTTCGAGAAACGGCATCGTGGTGCTCATGAGTGAAGCGGTAAGAGGCTGGCGGTGCATGATGCCGGTTGCGCTGTTGTAAACCAAGGCTAGGGTCTGTTCCCGTTTCGCAGTTGCGATGAAAAGGAAACAGACAATCCAAGAGCTGGCGAGCGGATTTGTACTCGGGCAAGTCGCCGCAACGAGTCATAGCCGCGCCATGGCGAGCGGCGGCAATGCCGGCATAACTGAACAGCCAATTTCTGATTCAGGACGTTAGTCCGCCGCAGCAGAATGTCGACTCGTAAACAGTGTTCCGTGCTTACGCTGGCCGCCTTGCTCGCCGCTGTCGATAATGCACCACCGAATTTCAAGGATGGTAAGCGATGCAATATCTGGGGCTTGCAGTGGTTGTCGCGTTACTTGCGTTGATTACCGCACTGGTGGCCTTGCGGCTATTGTTTGGTGGTCACTGGCTGCTGGGATGGCTGCGTGGCACCTTCGGTATGCTGGTTCTCGCGTTGGGTGGCCTGATTGGCTTGATCGCCTGGGATGTCAGTACCTACCAGCCACTTGAGCAGGGCAAACCGCTGGTTTCGCTATCTTTTCAGGCCGATGGCCAGCAGCGTTACCAAGTGAAGGTAGAAGAGGGCAAGCAGGTCCGATACGTCACGCTGGAAGGTGATCTATGGCAGCTCGATCTTCGGGCGCTGCACTGGAAGGGGCTGGCCACGCTGATTGGTTTGAAACCCGGTTTTCGATTGGAGAAGCTTTCTGGACGCTATCTCGCCGTTGAACAGCAGGATCAGGCTCGGCGTCCTCGTGTCGAACTCGGGCAAAGTCTGGCAGGAATCGATTTCTGGGCGAGGTTGCAAGATTGCCAGTGTGCGTCATTGGTTCTTGAGGCACAGCCCCATCGGGTCAGCTACCTGCCTATCGCCGATGGCGCCGAATATACAATCGAGATGGTGCCCACGGGGTTACTGGCGAAACCGATGAATGCTGCAGCGGAGCAAGCGATGAATGATTGGTAACGGCGATCCGCGGCGCATGAAAAGGGAACCCGAGGGTTCCCTTTTTCTTTACAGCGGGATCAGGCGAGGTAACCGCCATCCACATTCAGCGACAGCCCTGTGGTGTAGCTCGACGCATCGCTAGCCAGATACAGCACGGCACCAGCCATTTCGCTCGGATCAGCGACGCGATGCAGCGGAATATGGCGCAGCGCTTCTTCACGGATCGAGTCGTTCTTAACCAGCGCGGAGGCGAACTTGGTGTCGGTCAGGCCAGGCAGCAGTGCGTTGCAGCGGATGCCCTGTGGGGCGCATTCCTTGGCGAACGCCTTGGTCATGTTGATCACCGCAGCCTTTGTGATCGAATAGATTCCTTGGAAGTTGCCTGGGGTCACGCCGTTGATAGACGCGACGTTGATGATGCTACCACCGCCATTTTTACGCATCAGCTTTCCGGCTTCGACAGACATGAAGAAGTAACCACGGATGTTTACATCGACGGTTTTCTGAAATGCCGAGACATCGGTATCGAGAATATGGCAGAACTGCGGGTTGGTCGCCGCGTTGTTGACCAGGATGTCGAGCCGGCCGAACTGCTCGCGGATCTGCTCGAAGACGGTCTGAATCTGCTCCAGTTCACCAATATGGCAGGCTACCGGAGTGGCTTTGCCACCGGCTGCGACGATGGCGTCCGCGACGGCCTGACAACCTTCGATCTTGCGGCTGGAAACGATGACATGGGCGCCTTGCTGGGCCAGTAGTTTTGCAATGGCTTCACCGATACCGCGACTGGCACCGGAGACGAAAGCGATTTTCCCATCCAGATCGAACAGAGTGGTTTTGCTCATGAAATGGTTCCCCTATTGGTGAGCTGTGTTACAGCGTCGATTTTTTGATGACCTGCAGGCTCATTTGCTCGAGCAGGGCGTTCATATGCACGAATTTCGCGAACCGCTTGTCCTGGGTCTGACCATGAAAATAGCGGTAATAGATCTGTTGAACGATGGCGGCCAGGCGGAATAGGCCATAGGTGTAGTAGTAGTCGAAGTTATCAATGCGAATACCCGCACGCTCAGCGTAATAGTCAACGAAAGCCTGACGACTCAGCATTCCTGGTGCGTTGCTGGGCTGCTTGCGCATCAGCTGTACGGGTGCCGGATCGTGGGCTTCGATCCAGTACGCGAGCGTGTTGCCCAGATCCATCAGCGGATCGCCGATAGTGGTCATTTCCCAATCCAAAACGCCGATGATCTCCATCGGGTTGTTCGAATTGAGGATCACGTTGTCGAGGCGATAGTCGTTGTGGACAATGCCAGGCTTATGGTGATCGGCTGGCATCTTGTCCCGCAACCAAGCCTTGACCGGTTCCCAGTTCGGCGCGTCCGGGGTGATTGCGTGCTCGTAGCGATCGATCCAGCCGGTGATCTGACGCTGGACGTAACCTTCCGGCTTGCCTAGATCCCCCAGGCCGCAGGCCCGGTAGTCGACGTTGTGTAAGTCTACGAACTTGTCGACGAAGCTCTTGCACAGGGCGGTGGTCTGCTCCGCCGTGAGGCCCAGCTCTGGCGGCATATCCTCGCGCAAAATGACGCCTTTGACCCGTTCCATGACGTAGAACTCCGCGCCGATGAGCGTCTCATCGGTGCAGTATGCGTATGCCTTCGGGCAGTAGGGGAATCCGGCATTGAGCTGGTTGAGAATGCGGTATTCACGCGCCATGTCGTGTGCAGACTTCGCCTTCTGGCCAAATGGAGGGCGGCGCAGCACGAATTCCTGCTTCGGATATTCCAGCAGGTAGGTCAGGTTGGAAGCACCACCCGGAAACTGCGAAATGCTCGGCGTGCCTTCCAACCCCGAAATATGTTCTTTCAGATATTGGTCGATTACTTCCGTTGGCAGTTCTTCACCTTCACGGATGCGGCTGGTCTGATCTGTTAGCGCCATGTTTGTCTCTTCTCTTGTAATCGATGCTCGACGAGCCGGTTGTTGTCGCGCTTGTTCGCGGAATCCAACCGACCATCCGGCGTCCGTAATCTAATGCGCTGTACGACCATCACCAAGCAAAGAGGGTCGTTATTGGCCGGGGTGTTGCTGCCCAATCAAGGTGCTTGATGCTTGATTTTCATCAAATATGCGCATAAAAAAACCGAAGTCATCGGACTTCGGTTTTTTTTGGCATCTCAGCTCAGCTGGATTAGGCCGGGAACAGCTCGCTCAGCTTCAGAGCCAGCATCATGTCGCCTTCTGCGCGTAGTTTGCCCGCCATGAAGGCTTGCATGCCGTCGGTTTCGCCGCTGATCACGCCTTGCATGGTTTCGCTATCCATGATCAACGTGACGTTGGCATCGGCCGACTCACCCTTGTGGAAGTCACAAGTGCCGTCCTTGACGACCAGATAGTAGTTTTCCGCGTCGGTGATATTGAACTGAAACACCAGATCCAGGCCGGCCGCAGCGCTAGGGTTGAATTTGGCCTTCATGCCTTGGATGGTTTCGTCGACGTTGCTCATCGGATAGGTCCCTTTGGTTATCGTTGGAAAAACATGCAGCCTTAAGCCGCAGTTGGGCTGGAGCTCATCGATAGGTGACGAGCTCCGGATTTTTCAGCAATTCCAGATGCACATGGCTATTGAACGAGGCCAGTGCCACATCTCGGTCGCGAAACTTCAGCTGACTGAGCGAGGTGTTGACGATCTGCCAGTTCATTTCAAATGCCTTGATGGGTGGCACGCCGATAACCAATTGAAGCAGCGCCGTAATGGTCCCGCCAGAAGTGAACACAGCGATGCGATCCTTCTTGCCTGCCTGGTCAAGCAAACGATTCAAACCGGCCTGGACGCGGTCGACGAAGTGCTGCCAGCTTTCCAGGCCTTCTTTCTCATGTTCGCCGGAAACCCATCGGTGAATTACGTAACTGAACAGGCGCTGGAATTCGGCCCTATGGTTGGCGGCATTAGCGAATATCTGCATGGCGTTGGGTTCCACGGCCAGCAGATCGCGCATGTGGGCACGGATCACTTCATCGGCAAGGAATTCATTGAAAGCTGAATCGATTTCAACTGGGGGCTGCTGCCCTTGGCAAGAGCCTAGCCGCTCGAGGGTGGCCGTTGCCGTGTCTTGCTGTCGGTTCAGCTCTCCACTTATGCAACGGTCAAAGCGAATATCCAACTGGTTGAGGTAATCGCCCAGAGCGACTGATTGCTGAAAGCCGAGCGGTGACAGGACGTCGTAATTTTCCGCGCCGAACGACGCCTGGCCATGTCTGATCAGGTAGATACTGCCCATGCTCTGCTCCGGGACCCCTGTTTTTCGCGAGGGTAGGGGGATCGTCTTGGAGTGTCAACGATAAATCATACGTTTGTTTGAATTGCACTGCACTGGCTCCTATAGCCGTGTAGTCGGTATGCTTGACCGGTTCGCGCCATGTCGGTTTTGTGCTGGCGACTGTGGGTAATCCTAGGAGGATCTGTGGAATTTCTTGCTGGCTATGCAAGCTTTCTGGCGAAGACCGTAACGCTGGTACTGGCGATTCTGGTAGTGCTAATCGCCCTTGCCTCGTTGCGGCGCGGGCGGAATAAACAGGGGGGTGGACATCTCGAAGTCCATAAGCTCAACGATTTTTACAAGTCGATGCGCGAGCGCCTTGAACAGTCATTGATCGAAAAGGATCAACTCAAGCTTCAGCGCAAGCGTGAAGCCAAGGCTGCGAAGCTGGCGAAGAAAAATCCAGAAAGTCGTCCGCGCGTGTTCGTGCTCGATTTCGATGGCGATATCAAGGCTTCCGCGGTCGAGAACCTGCGCCACGAGATCACCGCCTTGCTGACCCTGGCGACACCCCAGGACGAAGTGGTTCTGCGCCTTGAGAGTGGCGGCGGCATGGTCCACGGCTACGGCCTGGCAGCCTCCCAGCTGGTGCGTATCCGCGATGCCGGGGTGCCGCTGACAGTGTGTGTCGACAAGGTCGCGGCAAGCGGTGGATACATGATGGCCTGTATCGGTCAGAAGATTCTCAGTGCACCGTTCGCGATACTCGGTTCCATCGGCGTCGTCGCGCAACTGCCTAATATCCATCGGTTGCTGAAGAAGCACGATGTCGACTTCGAGGTGCTGACCGCGGGCGAGTACAAGCGAACCCTGACGGTGTTTGGTGAAAACACCGAGAAGGGGCGGGAAAAATTCCAGGATGATCTGGAAACCACTCATGAGCTGTTCAAGAACTTCGTCGCGCGCTACCGCCAGCAACTATCTATCGACGATGTGGCGACCGGTGAGGTCTGGCTGGGTATCGCCGCGCTCGGTAAGCAACTCGTTGACGAACTGAAGACCAGCGACGAATACCTGGCTTCACGCGCACTTGAAGCGGACCTGTTCCAACTTCACTATGCGGAAAAGAAAAGTCTTCCTGAACGATTCGGCATGGCGGCCAGCGTGGCGATGGAGCGCGGCTTACTGAAAGGCTGGACGCGGCTGAACGAACAACGATTCTGGCAATAAGGAGCTACCGATGGCAATTTTCAAAGCATTGCAGGCCAGCGAAAACGCGGACGGTCGCTTCGAGACGCGCATTGTCGAGCGCAGTACCGAAGACCTGCCTGCAGGCGACGTGCTGATTCGTGTGAGCTACTCCTCGTTGAATTACAAGGATGCGCTCTCGGCCAGCGGCAACCGCGGCGTGACCCGGAATTTTCCACACACGCCAGGCATTGATGCCGCCGGTACCGTAGCCGAGTCCAGCGGCTCGGAGTTTGCCAAAGGTGATGAGGTCATCGTGACCGGCTATGACCTAGGAATGAACACGGCAGGTGGTTTTGGTCAATACATTCGTGTTCCTGCGGCCTGGGTGATCAAGCGTCCTTCCGGTCTGTCGTTGCGTGACGCCATGGCGCTCGGCACGGCTGGCCTTACCGCCGCGCTCTGCATCGACAAGCTGGAGCAGGCTGGCCTCGAGCCAGGTGAGGCGCCGGTACTGGTCACCGGAGCAACTGGCGGCGTCGGCAGCATTGCTGTCGCGCTGCTGGCCAGCCTTGGCTACAACGTGGCTGCGGTGACTGGCAAGGCCGACCAGGCGGAGTTTCTGAAAAGGCTGGGTGCCAAGCAGATCGTCGAGCGCAGTGCGCTGCAGGCTGGTGTGGAAAAACCGATTCTGAAGGAACAGTGGGCCGGTGCCGTGGATACCGTCGGTGGCGATATCCTGTTCAACGCGGTCAAGGCCCTTCAGCGCGGTGCGAGTGTCGCCTGTTGTGGGCTCACGGCTGGCACCGGATTCCAGGCTAATGTGTTGCCTTTCATCTTGCGTGGCGTGAACCTTCTGGGCGTCGACTCGGTAGAGATTCCGCTGGTTGTGAAAGCTTCCATGTGGGACAAGCTGTCGCTGCAATGGAAGCTGCCGAATCTGGGCGAATTAGTTCAGGAGATTTCGTTGCAGGATCTGCCTGGGGCTATCGATCGGATGCTCACCGGGCAGCAGGTCGGACGTATGCTGGTCCGTCTGGATTAGACAGCCGCACCGTTGGCGCTTCGCCAGCTATTGAAGTCATAGGCATAACCGATTTTCCTGCTGCGCTTGTTTGAGCGAATCTGCTGCCAATCAAAACGCAACAGCGGGAATCGGTTATGAAGGCACTGGCAGACAAGATCAGAGAAACGTTCGGAAAAAAGCAGGCCGTTAAGGTCGCTCCGCTCGAGCATCCAAACTTCTGGATGTATTACTGATCCGAAGCATCGGTGAGATAAAAAACCCGCCAAGACAGGCGGGTTTTTCGTTTTAACTTCACTGACCGCTTACATCGATCAGCTTTGCCGGCGGCGGAACAGTGGCAAAGGCTCGTCGGTTGCGGCTTGGTAGGTGACGGAGAAGTCTTTGAGACTTTCCAGCGCCTCGTAGGGGTCGCGGTCCGGGCGCACGGCAAAGGCATCGAAGCCGCAGCGACGCATATAGAACAGCTGATCGCGGAGCACATCGCCAATTGCGCGAATCTCACCCTTGTAGCCGTAACGTTCACGCAGCAGACGCGCGCTCGAGTAATGACGGCCATCTGTGAAAGCGGGAAAGTTGAGTGCGATGACCTGGAAGTGCTGCAAGTCATCGGCGATCTCTTCCACAGCTTCGTCGGCGTCCAGCCATATTCCCAACCCGCCGTCGCGGGCTTTTAGCGCGTGGGCATGATCGAGCCATAACTGAAAGGGCACGATCAAGTCGTCGCAATTGGACAGACCATCCAGCGTCGCGTCTTTGGGCAGCAGATGCCAGGTTTCGTCGATGACCTGGCCGTCCTTAATGATTCGCTGCATAGACGCGCTCCTTGAAGGGGTCGATGCCGATACGGCGGAAGGTGTCGAGAAACTGTTCATCTTCGGTACGTTGCTCCACGTAGACGCCAATGACCTTTTCGATCACGTCGGGCATTACGTCCTGGGCGAACGATGGGCCGAGGATCTGGCCGAGGCTTGCATTGCGGCCCGAGCTGCCACCGAGGGAAACCTGGTAGAACTCGGCGCCTTTCTTGTCCACGCCAAGGATGCCGATGTGCCCGACGTGATGGTGGCCACAGGCGTTCATGCAGCCGGAAATGTTCAGGTCGATATCACCGATGTCGAACAGGTAATCCATATCATCGAAGCGGCGCTGGATAGCTTCAGCGATCGGGATCGATTTGGCGTTGGCCAGCGAGCAGAAGTCGCCGCCAGGGCAGCAGATAATGTCTGTCAGTAGGCCGATGTTCGGTGTGGCGACGCCCAGCTCGCGAAGCTCGTGCCACAGCTCGAACAAACGCGACTGCTCGACGTCGGCGAGGATCATGTTCTGCTCGTGTGAGTTGCGCACCTCACCGAAGCTGTAGCGATCAGCCAGGTCGGCGATGGTGTCGAGCTGCTTGTCGGTGACATCGCCCGGGGCGACACCGGTGCTTTTCAGCGACAACGTGACGGCTGCGTAGCCCGGCTTCTTGTGAGCCACCACGTTGCGCTCACGCCAGCGGGCAAAGCCGGGATGTTCAGCGTCGAGCTTGGTGAGGGCGGTGGTCTGGTCTTCCAGCGGCTTATATGCCGGATCGACGAAGAACTTGCTGACGCGCTCGACTTCATCATCGGTGAGGGTGTTTGCGCCGTCTTTCAAATACGACCATTCGGCTTCGACGCGCTCGGCGAAAACTTCGGGTGTGAGCGCCTTGACCAGGATCTTGATGCGCGCCTTGAACTTGTTGTCGCGACGGCCGTAGCGGTTGTACACGCGCAGGATCGCGTCGAGATAGGTGAGCAGGTGCTGCCAAGGCAGGAATTCATTGATGAAGCTGCCGACGATTGGCGTACGACCCAAGCCACCACCAACGGAAACGCGGAAGCCCAGCTCGCCGGCTTCATTCTTCACCGCTTCAAGGCCGATGTCATGCACCTCGATGGCGGCGCGATCGCTGACGGCACCGTTCACGGCGATCTTGAACTTACGCGGCAAGAAGGCGAACTCGGGATGGAAGGTCGACCACTGGCGAATGATTTCGCACCACGGGCGCGGATCGATCAGCTCGTCCTTGGCAACGCCGGCAAACTGGTCCGTCGTTGTGTTACGGATGCAGTTACCGCTGGTCTGGATCGCGTGCATCTGCACGGTGGCCAGTTCGGCAAGAATATCCGGCACTTCTTCCAGCTCGGGCCAGTTTAGTTGCACGTTGGTCCGAGTGCTGATGTGGGCGTAGCCCTTGTCGTAATTGCGAGTGATCTCTGCCAGCTTGCGGACCTGGGTCGACGACAGTAGGCCATAGGGCACGGCAATACGCAGCATCGGCGCGTAGCGCTGGATATACAGGCCGTTCTGCAGGCGGAGGGGCAGCAGTTCTGCGTCGGTCAGTTCGCCTGCGAGATAGCGGCGAATCTGGTCGCGGAACTGGCGTACGCGATCCTCGATGATGTGTTGGTCGTACTGGTCGTAAACGTACATGAAGTGTCCTGTTTTTCAGGCTGTCTACAGCTTTTTGCGCGCACGGCCGCGCACCCGTTCAGGGAAGGGCGGAAAGATACCAGCTACTGGTTATGCGCAAAAGTGATGTTTGGGAATATGTTTAGAACGAATCACTGCATTTTAGGCATTTGAGCCCTTGCCCTTGAGCGTCTCGCCAGCGTGGTCTTAACTGCTAGCAACATGAGATGCCAATAATAAGGAGAACAGCCGTGTCCGAACATTCCAATCACCCCAGTAACGACAGCAGGGCGGATGCCACTGCCATATTCGTCCTGATTCTTCTGGCGGTTGCGACGGCGGTTTTCTGGGTAAGCCATCAATAAGGCAAAGATGTTGGGGCTGCATCACAGCCCCACGAGATACAGCACCAGCTTGACCACGCCTAGAATTACCAAGACGAAGACCACTGTGAAACCCAGGCCCAACAGGATGAAGTGGCTGGGCTTACCGTGACTGAAATCGCGCGCTCGGTTTTTCCCGCTCTGAACACCCAGCGCACCGGCCAGCACGCTTTGCAGCATCTGCCGCACGGTAAGGGATTTGCGCTCTTGCTCATCGCTCATAGGCACCTCTCAGGCATCGTCCGTCAGGAGTTTAGTCAGCATTCGGCGATGCAGGGTCGTGTCTGGTGAAACGCAAGCGGTGATCATGCCAATCGTAGAATGGCATCACCGTCCCTTGAACCAGTCCCACAGGCCGAGCGAATAGTTCGGCAGCAGATTGATGCCAAGTGCTGATTTCAGCAAATACAACACGACCAATCCCACAAGCACCGAAAAAAACAGGAACAGCGTGATCGCGCCTGCCTTGGCCGCCAGCGACAGGTTGCGCTGTGCCCGCGACAGGCTGCGCTTGTTGCGTCCGCCCACTAGTACGAAATAGTACTGGTTACTCCAGAGGCTAAAGGTGCCGCGGAGGTCGATTTTATGACGCGCCCATGAGCGCGTGGCCAAGGCGCTACGAAGTCCCTCCAGTTGCTGGGCGGTGAAACTTTCGCGCAGCTCTTCGGGAAGTCGTTGCTTCAAGCCGATGATGAACGGATCACGCTCCAGCGCTACGGTGCTGTCGGTGGCAGGGTAGCGGCTATGGCTGTCGTTGGAGTTTGGATCGGGTGTGAGCATAGCGTCAGGTTGCCGTCGATACAGTGGATAAGCAGTTGAGGCATGCAACTAACCGGCCGAAACGGCGCTCGCTCGGCCGATAGCGTCTAGCTCATGCTTCAATTGATCGAAGGTAGGCCGCTGCGAGGGAACGTCGAGCGTGCACTGTCGTTGCACTGCGGCGAGTCGCTGCAAATCTGGATCGCGATCGGTATCGTCGCAACGTTCCAATAGTTCTTCCAGTAGACAACCGAACGCCCGCGCCTCGATCCGCTGGAGTGCTTGGCCTTGGCGGCTTTGCGGGTCGAAGAAAGAGGCCGCACCAAAGTCGCTGAGCAGGGTGTTTTCGATCGGATCGACTAGCAGGTTATGGCCATAGAGGTCGCCATGAAGAATGCCGCGCTGGTGGAGATGGTCAACCGCGGAAGCCACGCTCGAGGCGATTCGCAGTACTTGCCTGGCGGAAAAACGTCGCTCGGACGCATAACAGTCACGCGTGCAACTGGCAAATGATGGCGATCCGGCAAGTGCCTGATAAGTCGGATCGATAAGCTCCATTAGCAAGCCGGGCAGGGCGTCGGCGCGCTCGTCCAGTGGGCCGGCGACACGAATCAGGTTGGCGTGCTCGCCTGCGGCGATGCATGCGGCCATCTCGCTGTGCGGCAGGCCATCACTGGTCAGGTTGCCCTTGAATAGCTTGACAGCCATGGTTCTGGAGGCTTGTCCGGGTGGCAGCCATTCGGCGTGGTGGATAACACCGGAAGCGCCCTGGCCGAGCACTTCACCCAGTTCGATTTGCTCGCGATCGACCGGTGGCAGCGGATGCTGCGCCAGCACCTCTGCTTCCATCGCGTCGCTGAATGGGTTGCCAGCAAAGGCCAGCCAGCTCAGGCGCGGCATCGTCAATAGCCATTCAGGCAGCGCGGGCAATCGGTTCGCGGCAACGCGCAGCAGCTCCAGCCGGATGCAGTTGGCGAGTGTTTCGGGCAGCGCCTGCAGCTGGTTTCCGGCGAGCATCAGCTTTTGCAGCCACGCACAGCGACCTATCTCGTCAGGTACGGCTTCGAGCTGGTTGTCGGTGAGGATCAACCAGCGCAGCTTCGGCGGCAGCGCTTCGGCCGGCAGCTGGCGGATACGATTGGCCTTGAAGCCAACCATTTCCAAGTTGGCGCAGCTGCCGATTGAGGCGGGCATGGCGGTGAAGGCGTTGTTCGAGCAGAACAGGATGCGCAGCTTGTGCAGTCGCGTCAGGTCGTCAGGCAGGCTGTTGAGCTGATTGCCCGAGAGGTTAAGTATCTCCAGGCTGTCAGCCAGATCGAAAATTTCGCTCGGGAACGTCTGGAGTTGTTCTGACAGATCGAGGCGAGTAACGCCCGCCAGTTCGCCGCGTTTCAGTTGTTCGAGTGTGTGCATGCTGTTCTCGTGCAGATCTAGAAAGACCTGCAACAGTGGGGTGCGTGCCGATGGAAACGTGTTTGCCGCCGCGGTCAGCGGATCAATGCGCTAAGACAGTGCCGGTTCATTGACGTTCAGTCGGACCGCTCTGGTATAGGTATTTCGCCTGACCGCCGTGATCGAACGATTCGCTCGGCGCGGGCGCGCAGTTGCCCGCAACCGCCATCGATGTCCTGGCCCGCAGAGTTGCGCACCTTGGTCAGCACGCCGTTCTGGTGCAGGTACCGCATGATTTGATGAATACGGTTGGCGTCCGGTCGCTGAAACTGATCATCGTCGAGGCTGTTGTAGGGGATGACGTTCATGATCGCGAACTTGCCTTTGAGCAAACGGATAATTCCGTCCATCTCGTCCTGGCTGTCATTGATACCTTTGAGCAACGTCCATTGGTACTGGATCGGATAATCCACCAGTCGCGCATAGGCTTCGCCCAGTTCGACCAGCTCGGCAGGATCGAACAGCGGCGCACGGGGCAGCAATTCACGCCGTAACGCGGCATCCGTACTGTGCAGGGACAACGCCAATGCCGGCTTCACCCGCTGCAGCGGCAATCGCTCGAAGACGCGTGGATCACCGACGGTAGAAAACACCAGGCTCTTGTGACCGATACCGCCGTCGGTGCCCAGCAGGTCGATGGCCTCGAGCACGTTGTCGAGGTTGTGCGCGGGTTCGCCCATGCCCATGAACACCACTTTCTTCACCGGGCGAAACCGTCGTGCGAGAGCGACCTGGGCGACGATCTCAGCGCTGCCAAGTTGACGCAATAGGCCGCTCTTGCCGGTCATGCAGAACACGCAGCCCACCGCGCAGCCGACCTGGCTCGACACGCAAAGCCCGTCGCGAGGCAAGAGGACGCTTTCGACCATCTGACCGTCCGCAAGCGCCACCAGCAAGCGTGCAGAACCATCGGAGCCGGGATGTTCGGAGCGCAGCCTGGCCAGTCCGGCGATGGTTGCGCTGACAGCCGGTAGACCGTTGCGTACGGACAAGGGTAGGAAATCTTCGGTTTTCTGATGCCGAGTTCCAATGTCCAGCGCGTGGCCTTTGAGCCAGGCACGCATCACCCGACCGATATGAACGGGCTTGGCGCCGATCTCGGCGAGCTGCTGGTGAATGTCTTGGATGCGCATAGGGCGCGCATTCTAGCCAAAGGCCAGAGTTCGGTCTGTAGCGACATGAGCGGAGTAGCGGTACCCGGAGCCATTCCGTCCGCAGGTCATTCATTGAAACGACGGCTACCCAGCGCAAGCCCGAGCAGCAAAAGCGCGAGTAGACCGAAGGCGAAGGTCAGCGAGCCGTAGTGAGCGATAACGCCGATCAATGCCGGGCCGGCAAGAACCCCGGCGAAGCCAATGGTGGTTGCGGCTGTGATCGCCTGGTGCACCGGCATGGCCTGTTGTCGACTTAGAGATGAGATCAATACCGGCGAGACGTTTGCGCAGCCGAGGCCGCATAGGCCATAACCGAGCAGGGCGAATGCCCAATGTTCGGTGAATATGCTCAGGCCGATACCGAGCGCTGCCAGCAAACCACCGAATCCGATTACCCGCGCCGTTCCAAGACTGTTCACTACCGGAGTGCCGGCAAAGCGACCGATGGTCACCATCAGTGCGAAGCTGGCGTAACCCAGCCCGCCCTTGGCCGTTTCCAGTGCCTTGTACTCGGTAAGGTAGAACGCGCTCCAGTCCAGAACCGCCCCTTCGGCCAGATAGACGACGAAGCACAGGCTACCTACCAGCAAAACCATGCCCGTAGGGCGAACGAAAGCAACGCCGCCAGCCGGCGCCTTGTTCCTAAGGAAGCCGGGGGCCACGGCGAAGTTCGCGAGGGCGATCACGGCAATCATCAGCAAAGTGCCGGTTGCTGGCGCGAGGCCCAGCATCAGGGCCCCGGTAAGGGCCAGCGCACCGCAGATCGAGCCCAAACTGAACATGCCGTGAAAGTTCGACATGTGCCGCTTGCCGGTGTCGCGCTCGATCAGCA
This sequence comes from Stutzerimonas sp., assembly GCF_982611455.1. Lineage (NCBI taxonomy): Bacteria > Pseudomonadati > Pseudomonadota > Gammaproteobacteria > Pseudomonadales > Pseudomonadaceae > Stutzerimonas > Stutzerimonas sp. The sequence goes on along the minus strand of NZ_CEXBBO010000009.1, from coordinate 126,051 downwards.
CACCCTGGATATTCAGCACTACATCGATGACTCCCAGACTGCCGCCAAAACAGAACAGCGCGAGGCCGAGGATCCAAATCGATTCGGTGAAGGCCATCCCGACCAGGGCTATTAGTAGAAGCACCACGCTGGACAGCACAACCGGGCGTATTCCGCGACGCGTCACTAGCAGCCCGGATAGCGGCATCCAGATAAGCGAGCCGACACCGATACACAGCAGCAGTGTGCCAAACAGCGCATCGCTCATCTCGATGCGCTCACGCACGTAAGGTACTAGCGGTGCCCACACTGACAGACCGAACCCGGCCATGAAAAAACCTACGCGTGTGGCGCGGCGGGCGATGGGCGATGTGGTATCAACGAAATGGCGCGCCGCAGGCATGTGCGGGTGTCCTTGATTGGGGAATTAACATGGGCGCCAAGGCGCGCTGCGAGATTATGCCGGGCGCATTGTGAAAGAAACGCGCAAAAGGTGCCGCCAGTTCAAAGTAACCTAATGTCCTGAAACGAAAGTCGACTCTTCAACTCTGCCGGCGTCTTTTGCCGCCAGACTGCATTGCCGCTCATCTCATAGCCCAGCTATCAGTCGTCGCGGCGCCTTGCGCGATTACAAACTCACTCGCCAGTTCTTGAACGGACTTCAGACTCAGGACACTAGCGTGCCGTGTAGCCACCGTCGATAAGGTGAACGCTGCCAGTGATAAAAGCGGCCCGGTCAGAAAGCAGGTATGTCACCAGATCGGCAACTTCCGCTCGCGTTGCGGTCCGTCCCAGCGGGTGGGCCATTGCCATCTTGTGCAGCAGATCTTCGCCGGCTTCGCGAATACGCGGTGTTTCGACATAACCAGGCGCAACAGCGCAAACGCGCACGCCTTGCGCCGCAGTTTCGAGTGCCACCGATTTCGTCAGGCCAATGATTCCGTGCTTGGCCGCGGTGTAGGCAGACAGCCCGGCAATCCCCACGACGCCATTGGCCGAAGACATATTGACGATAGCACCGCCGCCGCTGGCGACAATGGCCGGCACCTGATACTTGAGCCCATAGAAAACACCGCTCAGGTCGGTTTCTATGACGTCATGCCAGGTGTCGATATCCAGTTCCGACACAGATGTTTCATGCGGACCTGTAATACCCGCATTGTTCACGGCGAAGTGCACCCCGCCGAAACGTTCCCGCGCTGCCTTGACCATATCGCGCACGCTGGTGTGGTCGCGTACATCTGTCGCTATCGCCAGGGTTCGTTCACCGGTAGGGTCTAGCCGAGTCGCCACGTTACGTGCCGGCTCGAGATGCCGGTTAGCAAGAACGACGTTCGCACCGCCAGCAAAGAGCCGCTCGGCGATTGCTTCGCCGAGACCCGTGCCTGCGCCAGTAACGATGGCGGTTCGCTTACCGAATTCGCTCATGTTGCACATGCGTCTTTTCCTCTCATCGAAGATGAAACAGCGACGTTGCGGTCCAGCGCTGAGCCTAGCCCTTAGCTGCGCACGGAGCGAATCGTCCCCAAGTCGCTAGCGGCTCTATCGGCACATCTACTCTGGGGGTTGCTCATGTTAATGTTCGCCTTTGCCAGCCATGCTGCTCGGAGCGGTACATGAAGTTCATACACCAGCGCGAACACCTCAACGAAGATGACTTCGTGATCATCGAATGTTCGCAGCCCTGCAATATTCGTCTAATGAACGACAAGAATTTCCGCAGTTTCAAGAACGGTGGCCGTCACGCATATCACGGCGGTGCCTTCGACAAGTTTCCAGCGAAAATCAAAGTGCCCAACACCGGTTTCTGGAACATCACCATCGATACCGTGACGCGCAAGGCGATCAGCGTTACCCGCAAGCCAACCCTTACGCACTCGATAAAAATCGTTCGCAACTCGCCGTCCGAGCTGAGATAACCCGCATCACCCGGCTGTGCGACCCGCTTGCGCTGGGACTTTTCCTTGTCTGACCGAGGTCGCTCGTCGGGCCGCGCATTGTTCGCGGCATTGGCGCTTGCGTTCATGCCTGCAGCTATTTAGCTTTACGTGAAGATTCTTTTGCTGGAGCTAAAAATGCTGACGCCCGAGCCAGGCGACCACGTCGATAGCGTGCTCGCTCAGTGGCACAACCAGCTTCCCGAATGCGATGTATCGCCGATGGCGGTATTCACGCGTGTGTATCGTCTCTCCAAATACCTTAACCGCAGCGTGGCGACAGTGTTCCGCACGCATGGACTGCATGACGGCGAGTTCGATTTGCTCGCCACGCTCTACCGCAGCGGTCAGCCTCAAGGATTGACTCCGAACGCGCTACGCCACGCCGCGGTGCTCAGTTCGGGCGCGATGACCAATCGTCTCGACCGGCTCGAAGCGGCTGGGCTGATCCAGCGCGTAGCCAACCCCGAAGATCGTCGAAGCCTGCTGATTCGCTTGAGTGAAGAAGGGCAGGCGGTTTTGCTCAGGTGCCTCGACGAATACCTGGCGGCCCTGCACCAACTGCAAACCCCACTCGATGCGCAACAAAAACAGGCATTGGCGGGCGCATTGCGCACGCTCCTGCTGTCGCTTGAAGGAAAAGACGATGACTGAAGCGGAGCGTCGCACACGTGCGCACCTGGGCATGCTGCTTTGGGCACTGTTTGTAGGCCTGTCGTTCCCCGCGGTGGGCCTGATGAGTGAAGGTTTACCGCCTTTATTGCTTACCGCCATTCGCTTCAGCATTGCCGCGCTGGCGCTGCTTCCGCTGCTCTGGCGTCATGACGATCATTGGCCGAGTCTACCGGGGCTACTGCTGTATGCCTTTATGGGCCTGAGTCTGGCTGGCTTCTTCGGCACCATGTTCTGGGCTGCGCATCGTATCAGTGCGCTGTCGATGGCCACGCTGTTCGTCAGCGTACCGCTGTTGGCCTACTGCATCGGGCGGGGCTTGGGTGTAGAGCGACCAGCGGGAAGTCTCCTGGCGATACTGGCGCTGGGTGCCTTCGGTGCGCTGGGCCTGGCCGTCGCTGAGAGCAATGGAAATCTCGATGAGCTCAAGTTCGGCTTGGGAGAATTGGCGTTCTTCTTCGGCTGCATCGCCTCTGCGTTGTATCCGGTGCTGAGCAAGTGGGGCTTGCAACATGGTGTGCTGGCTCAGCAGGCCGGATTGCGAACCTTCTGGAGCCTACTCGCAGGCGCCGTTCTGATAGGCATGCTGGGGTTGATCTGGGAAGATCCGGCTGCACTGGCACGAATGAACCTGAGCGACATCGCGCTGGTGGCTTATCTCGGCGTGTTCTCCAGCGGCATGACGTTCTTTCTGCAGCAGCGGGCCACGGCGGTGCTGACGCCTGGCGCGGTAACCGCTTATAGCTATCTGGTGCCTTTCGTGTCGATGGTGTTGTTGTTCGTCGCCCAGCCGCAACGTATCGGCTGGCACTGGCTACCGGGCAGTCTGATGGTGATGCTTGCCATCGCTCTGTTACTGCGGCACGGCGCGAACCATGACTAAGCTGTTCTCAGATCATGCGATTAGCTATTCGGTGATCACAACCGCTCGAAAGGACCAGAAAAACCGCAGGGTGGGCATGGAATGACAACTCGGTATCGTTCCCAAGTCAACGGTAGTCGTGACGGCGCCTTCGCGGCAGGCCGAGTGAATTTCGAGCGAGATCAACCCTCGCTCAGGCTGAGAAAATAGCTGTAGAACTCGTTGTCCCTGACATACCCCAGCGACTCATAGAGATGTTGTGCGCCGGTATTGGTCTTGGCTGTCTCAAGCGATAGACCTATGGCGCCGGTCGCCATTGCATGCTCGCTGGCGCGGCTCATTAGTAGCCGCCCGATACCGCAGCCTCGGGCGCTTTCGGCCACGTAGAGGTCATTCAATATCCACGAGCGCTGCGCGGCGATGGACGAGAAGACCGGGTAAAGCTGAGTGAAGCCCAAATAGCTTCCTGCGGCGTCCCGCGCGTAGAAAACCACTGACTCGCCATTTCGGACGCGCTCGGTGAGAAAGTCGCTAGCCAATGCGAGGTTGGACGGTTGGCCATAGAACATCCGATAGGCATCGAATAAGTGGGCAATACCGCCTACATCGGCATGTTCGGCTCGCAGGATCTCAGGTTGCATGGTTTGCCTTCGCTCTGTAAGAAATGAATACCGCAACGTTAGCTGAACCGGATCGCACGAACCGCCGTTGCCGGCTCATACCGCGAGTAGCTCGTAAAGTGTCTTGCCCAACTCGGAGAATGCCGCGTTGCGGTCGTCGAACGAGGCGGCCGTCTCGGTCATGTAGATACTGGCGATCAAGGGTTTCCGTTGCGGCGGCCAAATGACGGCCACGTCGTTCATGGTGCCGTAATTGCCTCCACCGGTCTTATCGCCGATCCGCCAGCTGGCTGGCAGGCCGGCCCGCAGCTTGGCATCGCCTGTTTTGTTGGCAATCAGCCAATTACTCAATTGCTGTTGTGACGACGCGGAGAGGGCATCACCGAACAACAGCGCATCGATACAGTGCGCCATGGCGGCTGGTGTCGTGGTATCTCGCGGATCGTCGGGTGTCGCTTCGTTGAGCTCGGTTTCCCATCGGTCGAGCCGGGTCACGGTGTCACCGAGTGTCCGGGCAAATTCGGTAACCCCGGCGGGGCCATCGATGTGCTTGAGTATGAGATTGCCGGCCGTGTTGTCGCTGTGGGTCAGCGCGGCTTCACATAGCTGAGCGAGGGTCATCCCGTCGCCGTCAGCCTGGCTTTCCGTGATCGGTGAATAATCGACTACATCGGCTATCTCGAAGCGGACGATTTGATCGAGCCGTTCTTGCCCTGTATCCACCTTGGCCAGCAGTGCGCCAGTGGCGAGCAGCTTGAAGGTACTGCACATGGGGAAACGCTCATCTGCCCGATGCGCCCAATGCAGATCGCGCTGCGGGGTTCGGATTACCGCACCAATGCGCGCGCCGAGCCGGGCTTCGATCTCGACCAGCTTGCGAATAAAGGCGTCCTGAGAAGATTCGCTTGCATCAGCCAGAGGGCTCGTCGCAAGAACACTATTGGCGGCCAGGCTCGCTGCGGCGCTAAGGAAAACTCGTCTGGTTAGGCTCAATGGCTGTTTCCCCGCGTCAGGCTGCATATCGGAGCGCATCGCTGCCGGTTCAAGCATTTACCTGCTAGGTGTCATTCGCAGCGATGCGATATGACTCGTCAGGTAATCAACCGAGGGTTTAGCAGACTTCAAACGCCAGCAGGTGCATCTTGTGCTTATTCCGCTTCGTCGCTGACGCCGAGGGCGCCCAGACATTGCAGGCGATGTTTACCGCCGTCCAGCAGCCAAACATCCGCCTCGGCGAGGTATTGCGCTTCCATTACCTGGTTGTAGCTGAAGCGCCAGGTTCGGCGGTCCCGACCGTCGATGCATTCGATGGTTACGAGGAACTCTTCGCTGGCGAAGGGCCGGTCAGCCTCGGCAGCTGCGTCGGCCTGATTCAGCACGGTCTCGCTGAGCGAAAACTGCCAGGCGTGCAGGCCGTCGACTTCCAACATGTCAGCTATTTCCAACTGATCGAGTAGGCAGGGCGTTTCGGTCGACATAGGATTTCCGGTAGAAGGCTGAGCGGCGGGCATGCCCGCCAGGTCTGTCAGTTGTCATATCCCAGATTAGGCATCAGCCAGCGCTCGGTCACGGCCATCTCTTGATCCTTGCGCTTGCTGTAACTCTCAGCCTGATCCTTGTCGATCTTGCCGACCGCGAAATATTGCGCCTGCGGATGGGCGAAATACCAGCCGCTAACGGCAGCGGTTGGGAACATGGCGTAATGCTCGGTCAGGGTGACTTGGCTGACGCCATCGGTATCGAGCAGCTGGAACAAGGTGCCTTTTTCCGTGTGGTCGGGGCAGGCCGGATAGCCGGGGGCAGGGCGGATGCCTTTGTATTGCTCCTTGATAAGCTCTTCGTTGCTGAGCTGTTCCTCTGGATCGTAGCCCCACCATTGCTTGCGCACCTGCTGGTGCAGCCATTCGGCGCAGGCTTCGGCGAGGCGATCGGCAAGCGCTTTCACCATGATCGAGTTGTAGTCGTCACCAGCGTCCTGGTAGGCCTTGGCGACCTCTTCAGCGCCAATGCCGGCGGTGGTGATGAAGCCGCCCACATAATCAGTCACGCCGCTGTCTTTCGGTGCAACGAAATCCGCCAGTGAGAAGTTCGGTTTGCCGTCGGTCTTCACCGTCTGCTGACGCAAGTGATGCAGAGTGGCCAGGGCTTCGCCGTTGTCGCCATAGACCTGGATGTCGTCTTCGTCGACTTGATTGGCCGGCCAGAAGCCGAAGACGGCGCGCGCCTTGATCAGTTTTTCATCGATTAGTTTGTTGAGTATTACCTGGGCATCGCCGAACAGAGATGTGGCGGCTTCGCCGACGATCTCGTCCTCGAGAATGCGTGGGTACTTGCCCGCCAGATCCCAGGAAATGAAGAACGGCGTCCAGTCTATGTAGTCGACCAATGTGCGTAGGTCGATGTCTTCCAGCACCTTGCGGCCAGTGAAGCTGGGTTTGACGGGCGAGTATTCGCTCCAGTCGAACTTGGGCTTCACTGCGATGGCCTGCTCGTAGCTGAGGCGTTCGGTACGGGCGCTGCGGTTGGCGGTGCGCTCGCGGATCATCGCGTATTCTTCGCGAGTCTTCTGGGCGAAGGCCGGCTTCAGTTCCTTCGACAGTAATGTGGTGGCGACACCCACCGCGCGCGAGGCGTCGGTGACGTACACCACCGCGTCGTTCTTGTAATGCGGATCTATCTTCACCGCCGTGTGCGCTTTGGATGTGGTGGCGCCGCCGATCATAAGAGGCAAGTGGAAGTTCTGGCGCTGCATCTCGCGGGCGACATGGACCATCTCGTCGAGCGACGGCGTGATCAGGCCGGACAGACCAATGATGTCGCACTTCTCGGCGATGGCCGTCTGCAGGATTTTCTCGGCCGGGACCATCACACCCATGTCGACCACGTCATAGCCGTTGCAACCGAGCACCACGCCGACGATGTTCTTGCCGATGTCGTGTACGTCGCCCTTGACCGTGGCCATGAGGATCTTGCCTTTGGCTTCGGGCTTGTCGCCTTTCTCGGCTTCGATGAAGGGGATCAGGTGCGCGACCGCCTGTTTCATCACGCGGGCGGACTTGACCACCTGCGGCAGAAACATCTTGCCCGAGCCGAACAGGTCGCCGACCACGTTCATGCCCGCCATCAGTGGGCCTTCGATGACCTCGATGGGACGGGCGCATTGCAGGCGGAATTCTTCGGTGTCCTGGACGATATGCGTGGTGATGCCCTTCACCAGCGCGTGCTTGAGTCGCTCGACCACATCCCAGCTGCGCCATTCTTCGGTTTCCGCTTCCTTGACGCTGCCGTCCCCCTTGAACTCATCGGCGATTGCGAGCAGCGCTTCGGTGCCGTTGGGCGTGCGGTTGAGCACCACATCTTCGACCGCATCGCGTAGCTTCTTCGGAATCTCGTCGTAGATCTCCAGCTGGCCGGCATTGACGATGCCCATGGTCAGGCCGTTCTGGATGGCGTAGTAGAGGAAGACCGAGTGGATCGCCTCGCGCACCGGGTTGTTGCCGCGGAACGAGAACGACACATTGGAAACCCCGCCTGAAGTCAGCGCGTAGGGAAGGTTGTCGCGGATATACGCGCAGGCTTCGATGAAGTCCACGGCATAGTTGTTGTGCTCTTCGATCCCCGTGGCGATGGCAAAGATGTTCGGGTCGAAGATGATGTCTTCCGGCGGGAAGCCGACTTCGTCGACCAGGATGTCGTAGCTGCGCTTACAGATCTCGCGCTTGCGCTCGGCGGTATCGGCCTGGCCGGCTTCGTCGAAGGCCATCACCACGACTGCTGCGCCGTAGCGCTTGCACAGCCGGGCGTGCTGCTTGAACTGCTCGACGCCTTCCTTCATCGAGATCGAGTTGACGATGCCCTTGCCCTGGATGCACTTGAGACCCGCTTCGATCACTTCCCACTTCGAGGAGTCGATCATGATCGGCACGCGGGAGATGTCGGGCTCGCCGGCGATCAGATTGAGAAAGGTCACCATGGCCTTCTTCGAATCCAGCATGCCCTCGTCCATGTTGATGTCGATCACCTGGGCGCCGGCTTCCACCTGCTGCAGAGCGACTTCAAGAGCTTCGGTGTAGTTGTCCTCGCGGATCAACCGGGCGAACCGGGCGGAACCGGTGATGTTGGTGCGTTCGCCGACGTTGACGAATAGGGAATTGCGATCGATGGTGAAGGGCTCGAGACCCGACAGGCGGCAAGCCTTGGAAATATCGGGAAGCGCTCGTGGTGCGTATTTGGCGACTGCCTTGGCAATCGCCTCGATGTGCGCCGGCGTCGTGCCGCAGCAACCGCCTACGATATTGAGGAAGCCCGCCGCTGCGAACTCTTCCACCACCGCGGCCATTTCTGCCGGGCTTTCGTCGTACTCACCGAAGGCGTTTGGCAGGCCGGCATTGGGGTGCGCCGATACATTGGTTTCAGCCTTGTTCGACAGCTCTTCCAGGTAGGGCCGCAGCTCCTTGGCGCCGAGGGCGCAGTTCAAGCCGACTGAGATAGGCTTGGCGTGGCGCACAGAGTTCCAGAACGCCTCGGTGGTCTGGCCGGACAGCGTGCGACCAGAGGCGTCGGTGATAGTCCCGGAGATCATGATTGGTAGTTCGAAACCGATTTCTTCGAACACTTCCTGCACGGCGAAGATGGCGGCTTTCGCGTTCAGCGTGTCAAAGATGGTCTCGATCAAAATCATATCCGCGCCACCTTCGATCAGGCCGCGGGTGGCTTCGGTGTAGTTCTCCACCAGTTCATCGAAAGTGACGTTGCGATAGCCTGGGTTGTTCACGTCCGGTGAAAGCGAGCAGGTGCGGCTGGTCGGGCCTAGTACGCCAGCGACGAAACGCGGGCGATCAGGCGTTTCGGCCGTCTTGGCGTCGGCGGCCTGCCGGGCGAGGCGGGCGCCTTCGACGTTCAATTCATAGACCAACTCTTCCATGCCGTAATCGGCCTGCGAAACGCGGGTGGCGTTGAAAGTGTTGGTTTCGACGATATCGGCGCCGGCGTCGAAGTAGGCTTTTTCGATGGCGCTGATAGCGTCTGGGCGGGTGAGGATCAGCAGGTCGTTGTTGCCTTTGAGATCCTGCGGCCAGTCGGCGAAGCGCTCGCCACGGTAGTCGGACTCATCCAGTTTATAGCTCTGGATCATGGTCCCCATGCCGCCGTCGAGAATCAGGATGCGCTTCTTGAGCGCCTGCTGGAGTGCCTGGAGACGGGCGTTGCGGTCGAGCATGGGGACTACCTGAAAGCTGGTTTGCGAGGTCGCGAATGATAGCAAAGCTGCATGCTTTTTGATCGCCACCCGGCTTTACATGAAGGGCGCTCATGTTCGCGGCGATGTGTCGCATGAACAATCCTGTATTCCCTACTAAAACACTAGGACTTTATCCGGCGCAATGGTTGGCGTACACTGCCTCCTATGTCTGAAAGGAGTTCCCATGAGCGCCATTATCATTACCGAAGCTGCACACGATTACTTGGCCGATCTGCTTGAGAAGCAGAACACCAAGGGCATCGGCATCCGGGTCTTCATCACTCAGCCCGGCACACCCTATGCGGAAACCTGCATTGCCTACTGCAAACCCGGTGAAGAAAAGCCGGACGACATTGCTATCGCGCTAAAGGACTTTACCGCTTGGATCGATGGCGTCAGCGAGCCCTTTCTGGAAGACGCGCTGGTCGATTACGCCACTGACCGCATGGGCGGCCAGCTGACCATCAAGGCACCGAATGCCAAGGTGCCGATGGTTAACGAAGACAGCCCGTTGAATGAGCGCATCAATTATTACCTTCAGACTGAAATCAACCCTGGGCTAGCCAGTCATGGTGGTCAGGTCACGCTGATCGACGTGGTCGAGGAGGGCGTGGCGGTGTTGCAGTTCGGTGGCGGTTGTCAGGGCTGTGGACAAGCCGACGTGACGCTCAAAGAAGGAATAGAAAAGACGCTTTTAGAGCGTATCCCGGAGCTCAAAGGTGTGCGTGACGTGACGGACCATACCAATCGGGACAACGCCTACTACTAAAGCTGCAAAGGCCGCAACGGCCCAAGCTGCGGGCGCTTCAGATAAATTTTTGGCAAAAGGCCACTATTTGTTCGGCGTCACCACCACAGCGCTTGCTCGCTGGGATAAGCTGTCCGGGTTCCGGGGACCTGGATAACTGAGCGAGCGCTGCATGTCTGCCGTTTCCCTGTTGATTTGCGATGATTCGAGCCTGGCGCGCAAGCAAGTGCTGCGTGCGCTTCCGGCTGCCTGGCCGCTGAATATTCACCAGGCGGCTAGCGGCCGCGAGGCGCTCGAGCGTATTCGTAAAGGCGGCATCGACGTGTTGCTGCTCGATCTCACGATGCCTGATATGGACGGCTATCAGGTCCTCGCGGTGATTCGTGATGACCATCTCGATTGCAAGGTCATCGTCATATCGGCAGATATCCAGGAAGAGGCCGTACGACGCGTGTTGGAGCTGGGCGCGCTGGCATTCATCCGCAAGCCCGCCGATCCCGTGCATCTGCGACAAACGTTGGCGGGCCTCGGGCTGATGGGCAGCGAGTTATCGATGCTCGGCGAGCGGGAGGCAGGGCCAATCGTCTTTCGCGATGCCTTTAGCGAGGTGGTGAACGTCGCGATGGGACGTGCGGCGGCGTTGCTCGCCAAGGTTCTCGGGGTCTTCGTGCAGCTGCCCGTGCCTAACGTGAATATTCTTGAAGCCAGTGAGCTGCATATGGCGCTCGCCGATGCGGCCCAGGGCGACAAGCTCACCGCGGTTTGCCAGGGCTATATCGGCGGCGGCATTTCCGGCGAGGCACTGCTCATCTTCCACGATTCGGAAGTGGCCGATATGGCGCGTCTGATGCACGCCGATGATTATCGCGAGCTGGAAATGCTGCTCGATCTGTCGAGTCTGTTGATCAGTGCATGCTTGAGCGGGATCGCCGAGCAGATCGATGTGATGTTTTCCCTGGGGCATCCGCAGGTGCTGGGGCAGCATGCCTCGATCATCGAGCTCATCCGTCTCAACCGGCAACGTTGGCAAAGCACCCTTGCGGTGGAAATCAGCTACAGCTTGGAAGGCCACGATATCCATTTCGATCTATTGTTGCTGTTCACCGAGGATTCGGTTGAACTGCTGTCTCGCAAACTTGCCCACATGATGAACTGAGCATGTCTGACTCGATCAATCTGGAGCTTCACTGGCTGTTGGCGATTGTCCAAAGCATCGACGTTGGCGTCGTGGTGCTAGATCGCGACTACCGCGTCGATGTATGGAACACCTTCATGGAGAATCGCTCCGGGCGGTTGCCTGAAGATGCGCATAAAAAGTCTTTCTTTGAGCTGTTCCCTGAAGTGGACGAGCATTGGTTTCGGCGCAAGGTGGAAAACGTCGCGACGCTCGGTACTCCATCCTCCACGATCTGGGAGCAGCGTCCGTACCTGCTGCGATTCAAGAACTACCAGCCGATCACCGGGTTGGAAGACTTCATGTATCAGAACACCACGCTGCTGCCGTTGAAGGGGCTCAATGGCAGCATCGAGCAGATCTGCTTGATTATCTACGATGTGACCGACGTGGCAACCAACCGCCGCCAGCTGCAGGCGGCAAACCAGGAACTGCGGCGACTATCCAGTACCGATCGCCTCACAGGCCTGTTCAACCGAGGCCATTGGGAAGAAATGCTGCGTCAGGATTATGCCCGGCACCGTCGTTACGACAGCAATGCAGCGCTGGTGATGTTCGACATAGATCATTTCAAGAAGATTAATGACAAATACGGCCACCAGGCTGGTGATGCCGTGATTCAGCAAACCGCCCATCTTATCCGGCAGAACATGCGGGGCGCCGACGTCGCCGGACGCTATGGCGGTGAAGAATTCGTGGTCCTGCTGCCGGACACCGACAGTGAGGGTGCGGTGATGTTTGCCGAGCGGCTGCGTCAGTCCGCCGAAGCTTATGAAGTGAACCACGAGAACCACAACATTCGCTTTACCATCAGCTTCGGTATCGCCGATCTCAGTCTGCCTACGAGCGGCTATGCGCAACTGATCGAACGGGCTGACAGCGCGCTCTATGCGTCGAAATCGGCGGGTCGCAACCGAGTGACGCTCTACCTATAGGCCGTTTGTCGTTAGGCCGGACTACGTTCAGTCAGAAAATTCAACAGCGCGACCTCCTCACTGCTCATCCATTTGCGCTTTCTCGCCTTTGGCAATCTTGCGAGCTCGCCCGACGCAAACGCGTCGAGGACGTCGGGGTGGATGTAGCATTGGCGACAGACCGCTGGGGTGTTACCCAGCTGGCGGGACACGTCCTTGACTGTTTCGACCAGGTTGCGGCGAGCGACTGCCTCTGGTTGCCACTCATGCTTACGCAGATATTCCAGTGCCAGGGCACTGCCTGCCCAGGTGCGATAATCCTTGGCGGTAAAGTCGCCGCCGGTCATTTCGCGAAGAAACTGATTTACGTCGCTGGAACTCACGGCATGGCGCTGGTTGTTTTCGTCCAGATACTGGAACAGATGCTGCCCAGGCAGTTCCATGCAGCGCCGCATGATGCGCGCCAGGCGCTGGTTTTTCAGCGTGACCTGATGTTCCACGCCGCTTTTGCCTCGAAACTGAAAGCGAATCGCAGTACCGCGTACATCCACGTGGCGTGTGCGTAGCGTGGTCAGGCCATAGGAGCGGTTTTCGCGCGCGTAGCGTGAATTGCCAACGCGAATCAACGTCGACTCCAGCAGCTGTACAACCAGCGCCATGACTTTCTCTCGTGGCATTCCACGCAGCGCCAGACTCTGCTCCAGACGCGCGCGCAGCTTGGGCAACGATGCGCCGAACGACAGGATACGCTCGTACTTGTTGCTGTCTCGAATCTCTCGCCAGCGTGGGTGGTAGCGGTATTGTTTACGGCCGCGTGCGTCTCGCCCGGTTGCCTGCATGTGACCCATGGGATCGGGACAAATCCATACGTCGGTATAGGCAGGGGGGATGGCCAACTTGTTGATTCGCGAGATGTCCGCTGTATCGCGAATACGTTCTCCGCTTGGAAGAAAGTAGGCGAACTTGCCTTTCAGTATCCGACGGCTAATGCCGGGACCAGTGTCATCGACATAGTGCAGATCAGCAGGAAGTGCCGGACAAAAAGCCGTGCCGGTATCGGATCGCTCATCCTCCGGCACTGGACGAATACCTTCTGCCATGGGGCGGTGGGGCTCACCGCTAACGCTCTGGTCGATCAGCATGTGAAGCCCCTCATGGAAAGCATCGCGCCGCCAATATGCCACGTGATAGCGCAAGCAATCCCTCGGTCTTGCGACGCCTGGGTAGTCGTTGCAACGCGACTCCGTGCTTGGTACCGATGGCGGTCAGTTTTCACTCTCCGGGCTGTTACGCATCAACAGCCGTATCGCCGCAACCAGCTCATCGATCGCCTCGCGGTAGATGGCAGGGTCCGCTTTGGTTTCAGCCGTATTGGCGAGATGTCGCGCAGTTTCCAAGTGATCATTTATCGAGGAGTAGTCGCCTATCATATGAACGCTCCTAGGTCGCAGAATAAAAAGGGCAGTCGCGGTCAGCGCGGCGCCCGTCTCTTTAATGACCTATGTGAACGGCGGCCGTTCGCGCCGCATATCAGCGGGCTCGGGGATGGCTTAGCGCTTTGGCCCATTGCTGATTACCGCAGCGAGGGCAAGTGGCCGTCTTTTGACTCTCGATAATGCTTGGTAAACCACAACGCGTACACGCATATAGACCGCTGGAAGGTGCCTGCTGGTATAGCGGCCGATGTTCTTTCGGCAGTACCGGAAGTCCGGGTCGTACCGCTTCAGAATCGTTGAAAAAGAGACTGACATCGCCATCGGTTTCAAGAATGCCGAGGCGGATCTGACCCAAATGCTCAACGCCTTGCTGGCGCAGCTCCATGAAGAACTCGTCGGATGAAATGTTCAGACTGTCCAGACTGTTCAGTTCATACAACCCATCCTTGATGATCGTAACTGGCTTGCCCTCCATCCAGTTGGAGAGTCGCTCGCTATGGGTCATCGCCAGGACTGTCAGCCTATAGAGTAAAAGCAGGGTGACGAAAACCGCTGCGATCGGAAGCAGCGGCACATCCTCGTAGAAAGACACGTCACCGGCTGCCGACCCCAGCGTCAGAATCACCACCAGCTCGAATAGCGATAGCTGCCTAATACCGCGGCGCCCGCTGATCTTCAGGAACAGAAATACCCCAACGAAGGCGAAGAGTGCACGCAGCGCCACTTCAGCGAGGAACAGCAGCGGAAAATCGTCCAGCAGCAAGCGCTGCCAATCAAAGGGAGTCATGCCGGCCTCGTTAGTGAAAGTCGATCGTTCGGCCATTCATCCCGATATGCCCGGTTGCGCTGGCATGGACCAGGCGCTCAGCGGTACGCCATCCTTGCTCAGCTGCAGGCGCGCTTTCTCCAGCAGCCCAGCAAGGTGAGCAGGATCGACGTATTGAGAACGAGCGATGTGGGAAATTGCCAGGAGCTCATCACCCGCCGCGTTGACTACACGCAGCGAAAAGCTGGCATCTTCGGTATTTGCCTTGGCGGTTGCATGGCTGGGTAGAAAGGCCATCTCGCTGATGCGCATGGCTTCATCTAGTGCGAGGTGCTGGGCGGTCATGGTCATCACTCCGCGGTGTTGCGAGAAGCCATCCCATCGGCTGGCGCGACGTTGAAGACGAGGTCGATGCCATCGCCACTGCCATCACCTACGACCGACCCCACGACGGGCTTGTGCGTTATCCGACGGCCTTGGTAGTGCTCGCGCAATCTCTGTTGAGCCACTTCACAGACATGCGTGATCAGCCCGGTGAACTGAGCATCTCGTGGAATGATGAATTTCAGCGTGATGCAATGCCCTTCGACACCCTCCGGCAAGTTTGCCAGTCCGCTGCTGTGCCACTGATCATTAACGTAGGCTTCTGCACCTTTCATGGCTCGCTCCTGTTTATCCACTTATTGCTGGGACCGTAAAACAAGCGAATGGATCAGTCTGAAAGCGGAACCAGGATGCGGGCTGGATTCGAGTCGCAAACGAAAAAGCCCGGTGCTTGCGCAACCGGGCCATTACTCATTCACAAGTTGGCGCGTTCATTCCGGCATGTGCCATGGGGCGAGGTCGACACCCTGACGGCTCAGGTCGGCGCGGGCTTGTTCCAGTGACTGGCCAAGCTTGACCGGATCGGAATAGACGCTGCTAGAAAGTTTGCAATGGCCAACGGCACGGGATTCGCTGCCATCTACAACGGTGATGCTGAGCTCACCATCGCCTTCAAGAAGGGTCCAGGCGACGCACTGGAAGGGCTTGAACGCGCGATCAGTGATGAGAAGGGCGTCGTTGAAGCGAAGAGGGCTGTTCATGGGGCATGTCTCTCTGTGTGATACCCAAGGAATCGGATTGAGCCTTGCCGCCAGGCTGCCGGCGTTGGCCTTACATTCCATTGATGTACACAGAGGACTGATAAGTCACATTGAGAGTTCGTCATCCTTAAGTATTTTTACAATTAGTCGAAGGTATAACACTGGGTGTGCTTCTGTTCGTCATCAAGCCTGTGGCGCATGCCGCAATTTTGCTGGCGCGGTGCGGTCTTTCCAGTCGTTTGGAGCAACATTAAACAACCGGCGGAGTTGTATCGGCGTGGCGAGAAAGCTATCGCTGAGATGAAAAAAATGGCCGGGGCTTTAAGCACCCGGCCATTTAATTTTGTTTATAACTACCGAACGCTGAGTGGCATCGACTACGCCGTCACACCTTGAACTGCCGGAGCAGCCTATTCAACTGTTCGGCCAGTTCCCCCAGCTGATCGCCAGCTGCGCTCGATTGCTCCGCGGCAAGGGTACTCTCCTGTGCCAGTCCGGCTGCCTGAGTTACGTTCTGATTGATGTCTTCGACCACGTGGGCCTGCTGCAGCGTAGCGCTGGCAATCGAGGCGTTGAGGCCCGACAGGGTGCGCAGTGCCTGTGCGATCTGACCCAGGCTTTCACCTGCCTGACTGGCTTGTTCGACAGTGGCTTGCGAAGCTCGACTACTTTCCATGATGACGGTGACTGCGGCACCGGAATTCTTCTGCAAGCGTTCGATCATCGTATGGATTTCCGCGGTCGACTGCTGTGTGCGCTGCGCCAGCAGGCGGACTTCGTCAGCCACGACGGCGAAACCACGACCTTGCTCACCAGCACGCGCCGCCTCGATCGCTGCGTTTAGTGCCAGGAGATTGGTTTGGTCGGCAATCGAACCGATCACCTCAAGGACCGAGCCGATCTTGGTGGTTTCATCTGCCAGCGATTGAATCACGCCGACAGCTTCGCCGATGGTAGTCGACAGCTCACCGATCTGTTGCAGGCTGGTTGCGATGCTGCGCTGGCCATGACCTGCCTGGCTTTCGGCTTCTCCGACCTCGCTGGAAGCATGCTCGGCATTCTTCGCTACCTCCTGTACCGCATAAGTCACTTCGTTGATGGCCGTTGCCACCAGTTCCATTTGCTGCGATTGCTGCTGGCTCTGCTTGTGCGCTTGTCCGGCAAGCCCGCCGAGGGCATTGGAGGATTGCTCCAGCGATCCAGCAGTTTCGAACAGCTGACCGATAACCGTACGGAGCTTCTGAATAAAGGTGTTGAAGTCGCGGCTCAGGGTCGTCAGCTCGTCATTTCCCGAGACGTCGAGGTTGCGTGTGAGATCGGCTTCGCCGCTGGCGATGTTGGCCATGGCCTGCATGGAGTGGCGCAACGGCTGGGTGATGCTACGAATGAGAATGGCGACCAACACGGCCATCAGCGCGGCGATAGCCAGCCCGATGATGGAGAAGCGAACCAGGTAATTCCGGAATTCCGCTTCCACGTCGTCGACATAGATGCCTGTGCCGATGATCCAGCCCCAGGGCTTGAACAGCTCAACGTAGGAAATCTTCGGTACGGGGTCCTTTGCGCCTGGTTTGGACCATTGGTAATCCACCAGACCTGCGCCCTGCAGTCGGGCTATTTTGACCATCTCGTTGAACAGCGCCTTGCCGTTCGGATCTTTAAGATTGGATAGGTTTTGACCTTCTAGTTCCGGCTTCATGGGATGCATGAGCATCGTCGGCGTCATGTCGTTGATCCAGAAATAATCGTTCTGGCCGTAGCGCAGCACGCGGATCTGGTCCATGGCGGCCTTTTGCGCCTCGGCGGTACTCAGGGTCCCGCTGGCTTCGAGCTGCTGGTAATAGTCGAGAATGCCGTTGGCCGTCTCGACGATGTTTTGGGTCATGACCTGCTTGCCCTTGTACAGGTCAGTCCGTACTTGCTGAATCATCAACAGGCCGAGGATGAATAGCATGGCGACTGCTACCACCGGAATCAGCCAGAGGCGTTTACTGATCGGGAAATTTCGCAGCAGATTCATTGGCTTGTGAGCTCCTGTTGAGGCTTTATCTACATTATTTTTGTAAGGTGTGTCGGGCTGGAGCCTGGCGTCATGGTCTGCCCTGGGGTTTTTCATATGGCAGCGATTGTTTTCATACGCCATCGAATAGCGTTTCGGCAGATCTCGATAAAAGATGAGAGTGCCAGCTTCGAGGCAGTGAATTTAATTGGTACAAGCGAGTCAGAACAGCGCTCAGATGGCTGTCTGGCATATACCTTGGTTGCATATTCAAGCGCGGTGGTTTGCACCGCTGATGGGGATTAGATGGATCTTTGGATTGCCTTCCAGGCATTGATTCTAGGTGTGGTAGAAGGCATCACTGAATTTCTCCCTATTTCCAGTACGGGACACCAGATCATCGTTGCCGACCTGATCGGCTTTGGCGGCGAGCGGGCACTGGCTTTCAACATCATCATCCAGCTGGGCGCGATCTTGGCTGTGGTGTGGGAGTACCGGCGCAAGATTTTCGACGTGGTGATTGGGTTGCCCAAGGAAAGACAGGCGCAAAAGTTCACCGGCAATCTGCTGGTGGCGTTCTTTCCCGCTGTGGTACTCGGAGTGACTTTTGCAGATCTGATTCACGAATACTTGTTCAATCCGATTACTGTGGCGACTGCGCTGGTTATTGGTGGCGTGGTCATGCTCTGGGCGGAAAAGCGTCAGCACCGCGTCCAGGCAGAGACCGTCGACGACATGCACTGGACCCACGCGCTGAAGGTGGGTTGCGCCCAATGCTTGGCGCTTATTCCGGGCACGTCGCGTTCCGGGGCCACCATCATCGGCGGGTTGTTGTTCGGACTGTCTCGCAAAGCGGCCACCGAGTTTTCCTTCTTCCTGGCGATGCCGACCATGGTCGGCGCGGCGGTCTACTCGGGCTATAAATACCGCGAGCTGTTTCAGCCGAGCGACTTTCCGGTGTTTGCGATCGGCTTCGTCACCTCGTTCATCTTCGCGATGCTGGCGGTTCGGGCACTACTGAAATTTATAGGCAACCATAGCTATGCGGCATTTGCCTGGTATCGAATCATCTTCGGCATCATCATCCTGGCGACCTGGCAGTTCAGCCTGATCGACTGGAGTACAGCAACGGGCTGAGCGCGCTGAAAAGCTGATTGCTGAAGGAGCGCCCCCGTGAACGCTTACGAACATCAATTGCTGCAGACCAATGGCATCACGCTAAGCGTCTACAGTGCAGGGCCGGAACAAGGGCCGGTGGTCTGGCTGCTGCACGGCTTCCCGGAGAGTTGGTATTCGTGGCGCCATCAGATGCGTGCTCTTGCCGAGGCGGGCTACCGCGTCCTGGTGCCGGAAATGCGCGGCTATGGGCGCACCAGTGCCCCTGACGATACAGCCGCGTATGACTTGATTACCGTGTGTGGCGACATTCAGGCCGCGATGGATCTGCTCGATCATCGCTCGGTGGCGGTAGTTGGTCACGACTGGGGCGCCCCCATTGCCTGGCACCTGGCGTTGCTTGAGCCCCTGCGAGTCCGTGCAGTTGCCGCGATGGCCGTCCCTTACGGCGGGCGCCCGAAAAAGCCTGCCATCGAAATCATCCGCAGCCAGTTCGCTGACCGCTTCAACTACATCCTTTATTTCCAGCAACCCGGTGTCGCCGAGGCGGAGCTGGATCAGGATATTCCGCGGACCTTGCGAATGATGATGCACAACACCTCGGCGGCCGTGCCCAAGGATTTCTTCCTGCAGAACAAGCCGGCCGACAGCTCCCTTTACTTTGGAATGCAGGACCCCGGCATGCCTCCGACATGGTGCGGTCCTGACGCCTTTGAGGTATATGAACGCACCTTCGAGGGGCGTGGCTTTCGAGGGGCGCTCAACTGGTACCGCAACTTCCAGCGGAACTGGGAGCGGACCGCACCGCTCGCCGAGCGCAGGGTTGAACAACCGGCGCTGTTTCTGCTGGGTGATAAGGACCCGGTCGGAACGCTCGAAGCGCACACGTTGCAGAAGATGCCTACCTGGGTGCCGGATCTTGAGCAGCACCTACTGAGCGACTGCGGTCACTGGATACAGAACGAGCAGCCTGAACGGGTCAACGAGTTGCTGCTGAATTTCCTGAGCCGTCGATATCAATTCGGGCAGTAGTCCGAACGGCGCGAACCATTGCCGCCGGACAAACGCCCGCTAGAATGCTGGACCTTTGTCATCGAGCCTTTCCATCATGGAATTACGTGGTCGGCTGAAAAGCTGGAACGATCAGAAAGGATTTGGCTTTATCCGGCCTGAGCAGGGCGGTGACGACATCTTCGCGCATATCTCGGCCATGCGCGGTGCCCGCCGACCCGTGCAGGGCGACCGGGTGTTGTATCTGAGCGAACGGGACAAGGCCGGGCGCATGTGTCGTGCCACGCATATTCGTCTGGATGCGCCAATGTCGCTCGACGAGTCAGCCATTCGTCGCAAGCCGGTCCTGCCGAAGCCTAACCCCGCACAGCGTACAAAGGACGAGCCGCGCGCTCGCCGAAATGGTCCGCTTCGACAACCGCTGCTGAAATCGCTGTGTTTCGTCCTGGTTTGCCTGTTGCCGTCGCTCGGTATTCTCCGACTGGCCGGGCAGGGCAGCTACTGGCCGCTGTTTGCCTACTCGCTGGGAAGCCTATTAGCCTTTGCCCTTTATGTGCACGACAAACGCAGTGCGCTGCGCCGCGGCTGGCGCACACCGGAGGCGCGTCTGCATCTGGTCGAACTGCTCGGTGGCTGGCCGGGTGCGCTGGTCGCCCAGCAGGCATTGCGACACAAGACCCGCAAGCTGTCGTTCCAGCTGGTGTTCTGGCTAATCGTAATCGCGCACCAGGTGGCATGGTTCGACTATCTGCATCTCCAGCGGCTGTATCGATTGTTGCCGCATGCCTGAGCTCAACCCGGCCCAGGCAGCGGTGGGAGCGTTACTCGATGACAAACTGCAGACGTAAAAACGCCCCGTATTGACGGGGCGCCTTTCATGGCCTGTAACTCTTAAATCACGCCAAGGCTACGCAGGTAATCATCGTAGGTGCCGCTGAAGTCGGTCACGCCCGAGTCGGACAACTCGATGATGCGTGTCGCCAGCGAGCCGACGAACTCGCGGTCATGGCTGACGAAGATCAGCGTGCCCGGATAGTTCTCTAGCGCCAGGTTCAACGCCTCGATCGACTCCATGTCGAGGTGGTTGGTCGGTTCGTCCATCACCAGCACATTGGGCTTTTTCAGGATCAGCTTGCCGAACAGCATGCGGCCTTGCTCGCCACCGGAAATCACCCGAACGGATTTTAGAATCTCGTCGTTGGAGAACAGCATGCGACCGAGCGTGCCACGCACCACCTGTTCCCCGCCCTGAGTCCACTGACCCATCCAGTCGAACAGCGTCACGTCGTCTTCGAAGTCATCGGCGTGGTCCTGCGCGTAGTAGCCGAGCTCAGCGCTTTCGGTCCATTTCACCGAACCGGCGTCGGGCTGCAGTTCGCCGACCAAGGTGCGCAGCAGGGTGGTCTTGCCGATGCCGTTGGGCCCGATGATGGCGACGCGCTCGCCGGCCTCGACGGTGAAGCTGAAATTCTTGAACAGCGTCTTGCCGTCGAAGCCCTTGGCCATGTGCTCGACGGTCACAGCCTGGCGGTGCAACTTCTTGGTTTGCTCGAAGCGGATGAATGGGCTGACGCGGCTGGATGGCTTGACCTCGGCCAGCTGGATCTTGTCGATCTGTTTGGCGCGCGAAGTAGCCTGCTTGGCTTTCGAGGCGTTGGCCGAGAAGCGGCTGACGAAGGTTTGCAATTCAGCAATCTGCGCTTTCTTCTTCGCGTTATCCGACAGCAGCTGCTCGCGCGACTGAGTCGCAGCGGTCATGTACTCGTCGTAGTTACCTGGGAACAGGCGCAGCTCGCCGTAATCCAGGTCGGCCATGTGCGTGCACACGCTGTTGAGAAAGTGCCGGTCGTGGGAAATGATGATCATGGTGCTGTTACGCGCCGTGAGAATGTTTTCCAGCCAGCGAATCGTATTGATGTCCAAGTGGTTGGTCGGTTCGTCGAGCAGCAGCACTTCCGGGTCGGAAAACAGGGCCTGCGCCAGCAGCACGCGCAGCTTCCAACCGGGCGCAACTTCGCTCATCGGGCCGAAATGCTGCTCAAGGGGAATTCCCAGTCCCAGTAGCAGCTCACCGGCGCGGGACTCGGCGGTATAGCCGTCCATTTCCGCGAATTCGGTTTCCAGTTCGGCCACCGCCATGCCGTCTTCTTCGCTCATTTCCGGCAGTGAATAGATGCGTTCGCGCTCGGCCTTGACCTTCCACAGCTCCTCGTGACCCATGATTACCGTGTCGATGACGTTGAAGTCTTCGTAGGCGAACTGATCCTGACGCAGCTTACCCAGCCGCACATTGGGTTCGAGCATGACCTGGCCGGCGGACGGTTCGAGATCGCCGCCGAGGATTTTCATGAAAGTCGACTTGCCGCAGCCGTTGGCACCGATCAGGCCGTAGCGATTGCCGTTACCGAACTTGACGGAGACGTTTTCGAACAGCGGCTTGGCGCCGAACTGCATGGTGATGTTAGCGGTGGAGATCAAAGCGTTGTCCTGGGGGTTTCGAAGCGGATCGCCAAGCGATCCAGGCGCGACCAAGCCCGGTTGGTTTGACCGGTACAAGAAGGCGGTTGCGTAAAAAGGGCATGCATTGTAGTGCGGTTGGCGCCGATTCGACAGGGCCTGGGGTCGTCCGGGCGTTACGAACGATGATTCGCGGCTGGTAAATCGAGCGGACATAAGGCGCAAGGGCGCCACAGTCATCCAACGTGAAGGAGTGGAGGGAGTGCCGCGAATGGCCACCAAGGGGCCGTGCAGTCCATCGCCGACCACGATGGACGGCCGCGATGGATGACGCACCCGGGCGGAAATGTGGCGTCAGGTCAGGAACGGTGCATCCGGTTACAGCCAGCCTTGCTCCTTATAGAACCGCTTGGCGCCCTCATGCAGCGGCGCGGTGAGGCCGACGCGGATCATGTCCTTGGCTTCCAAACGGGCGAAGGCAGGATGCAGGCGCTTGAATCGTTCGAGATTGTCGAATACGGCTTTGACCAACTGATAAACGACTTCCGGGTCGGTCTTCTCCGTGGTTGCCAGCACCGCCTTACCGCCGATCGAAGGCACTGCAGCATCCACGCCCGGGTAGAGCCCGGCTGGAATCTCGGCGGCGGTGTAGTAATCGGCACCCTGTAGAAATTTCTCGATATCCGCACCGTTGACTGGAATCAGCTCGGCTTCGACATTGGTCAGTGCCTCCTGAATGGCGCCGCTGGGATGACCAACTACGTAAGTGATCGCGTCAAGGTTGTTGTCGCCGAGCGCCGAGGCCATTTCCGCGGGCTTGAGTTCGCCTGCCAGGGAAAAGTCAGCATTGGTCCAGCCCTTGGCCTTCATCACTTCGTCGAAGGTGTCGCGGCTACCGGAGCCGGGAACGCCGATATTCACTCGCTTGCCCTTGAGATCATCGAAGGTCTCGATACCGCTGTCGCTTCGGGCGACGACGGTGAGAATCTCGGTCTGCAAGGAAAATACCGCCCGTAATTCTTCAATCGGACCTTCCTTGTCGAACGGAGGGAGACCATTCAACGCTTTATGTTGGTGGTCGGATTGGATGAAGCCGAATTCGAATTCGCCGTTTTGCAAAGACACGATGTTAGTCACGCTGCCGGCCGTGGAAGGCGCGTTGCATTTGATTGCCGGCTCCGTCTCGGCGCGATTGAGGAACCGGCATACCGACTGGCCGGCGGTGTAATAGACGCCGGTCTGGCCGCCGGTACCGATAGTGACGAAGCGCTCCTGGGCTACAGCCGTGGTCGCGCTCAGCGAGCCCGCCAAGACACAGCCGAGCAAACTGATACGGATATTCTGGTTCATCGTCATTCCCTCTCATGTTGTTGTTATTGAGTGAAACAAGGGTCAGCCACGTGCCATCTATCACGGCGATGGCGGCTTATCCGGCATCGTTGCTCTGCTACGCAAGAACCGCTCAGGCGCTGGCAGCAATCACCATGATTTCCACGAGCACATCCGCCGATGCGAGGCGTGCCTCTACGGTTGCCCGCGCGGGTGCGCAGCCGGCCGGCAGCCACTCGCTCCAGACTGCATTCATCGCTGCGAAGTCGGCGTCGATATCCTTTAGCCAGATCTGTGCGCTAAGCATCTGTGAACGGTCGGAACCGGCCGCGGCCAGCAGATCGTCTATCTTCGCCAACACCTGGCGGGTCTGGCCGGTCACGTCCTCGCTGCGGTCATCCGGCACCTGTCCGGCCAAAAAAACCAAGTTGGCGAAGGTAACGGCGGCAGACATGCGTTCGTTGCTGTTGATGCGCTGCAAGGTCATACGGAACCCTCTTTTAGAAAATGAAGTTAGGAAGCAAGCGTCAAGCCATCCAGCGCAACGCTACAACGCTGGTTACTGATCAGGTCACAAAGGAGATCGGCGCTGCCGCAAGCCAGGGTGAAACCAAGGCTGCCGTGACCGACGTTGAGCCAGAGGTTGTCAATGCCAGTCGCGCCAAGCAGCGGCGTACCCTCCGGGGTCGCCGGGCGCAAGCCTGCCCACTGGGTAGCGCTGCGATAATCTCCCGCGGCGGGAAAGGTCTCGCTGGCGAGGCGTTGCAGCATCGCGATTCGCCCGCGGTCGACGCTGGCATCCCAACCGCCTATATCGACCATCGCGGCGACGCGCAGTTGATCGCCGAGGCGTGCGTATACCACCTTATTGTCGTAATCGGTCACGTTGGTTTCCGGGATTCCTACACGGCTACTCAACGGCAGTGTCAGGCTCAGGCTATAGCCCTTGAGCGGATAGATCGGCAGTTCGATGCCGAGCGGCCGCAGCAGCGCGACGCTGGCGGCACCGGCGGCAATAATCAAATGATCCGGCTTCAGCTCCTCCTTGCCGAGATTCAGCGAGCGAATCCGGCCGCGCTCGCTGTGCAACGCGCTGACCTCCTGTCCACAATGCAACCGAAAGCCCGGTGATTGCTCCAGCCGTTCGAGCAGGCGTCGACAGAACAAATGACAATCGGCGACCTCATCGCCCGGCGAATAGATGCCGCCTCTCAGTTCTCCGGCCAAAGGGAGCAGCGCGGGCTCGATTTCGGTGCACCGCTGGGCGTCGAGCACTAATTGATCCGAACTCGTACCGGCAGCAGCTTTGTCGAAACTCGCGCGATCACGGTAGATCACCAGCTTGCCATTGGCGCGCCAGGCGAAGTCGCTCAGCCCGTCCTGTTCGCGCCAGCTGCGCAATACCTGCTGACTGTGCAGCGCCAGGCGCAGCAGGTGCGCCGCGTTGCGCCGGTTGGTCGAACGCCGACAGGCGAGTAGAAAGCGTAGGCACCAGCGCCACTGCTGCATACTCATCCGCGGTCGGAAACGCAGAGGCGCATCGGCGCCGCGGAACATCCAGCCGAGCGCCTGCAAGGGAACACCTGCATCGGCCAGGGGCGAGACGTAGCGATAACTCAGCTGGCCGCCGTTGGCGAAACTGGTCTCCAGCGCAACCTGATCGCGCTTTTCGATCAGATCGACCTGATGGCCCTGGCGTATCAGCGCATAGGCCGTGGTCAGGCCGACAACGCCGGCACCAATTACTGCAATTCGCATCGCTTCGCTCCCTGATCGTGGTGATAGGAGCCTATGGTGAAGGCGAGCGCAGCGGCTAATGAAAGGTTGAAGGCAACACATAACCTGAGGTTATGCTCCAGCCGATCAGTCAGAGAACGTACGCATGCGCCTTCGCCACATCGAATTGTTCCAGGCCATTCTGCAGACCGGCAGTGTCACCGCCGCGGCGCAGCTGCTGCATATCTCGCAGCCGGCGGCGTGCAAGATTCTCAAGCATGCCGAGCAGCAGCTCGGATTCGCGCTGTTCAATCGCGTGCGCGGCAAGCTGCAGCCGACCGCGGAGGCGCGCATCCTTCAGCAAGAAACCGAACGCCTGGCGGCTGACTTGCAGAACCTCCGGCGTCTAGCGGGCAACCTCGGCCGCGGCGAAGAGCGCGCGTTGCGACTGATCTGCACACCCGCGTTGGCACAGGCGCTGCTGCCCGAAGCATTGCGCCGTTGGCGGGGCCGCTTCGCCAGCACGCCATGTCAGCTCGCGACCCAACATACGGCGGAAATCGTAGAGGCGTTGCTACTGCGCGAAGCCGATCTTGGGCTGACATTGCAGGCCGTGGAACATCCGGGGCTCAGCAGCCAGATCCTCGCGCAAGGCCAAATGATGGTGATCGCCCCGAGCGGTTGGTGGCCCGATAAGGTGTTGCAGCAAACCTTGCGGCTAGAGGAACTGGCCGATGCGCCGTTGATCGGGTTGGATACCCGCGATGCGTTGGGCGGCCTTCTGCGAGGCCATCTGGAGCAGCTCAGCCCACCACCGCGTATCGATACCTGGGTGCAGACCTACCAGCTGGCGCGTTCGCTAGTAGCCACCGGGCAGGGGATTGCATTGGTCGATCCAATCACGGCGTTGGCCAACGAAGGGCAATTGGTTCAGGCACGCCCACTGGAGCCGCTGATTCCGGTGCCGCTGTATGCGCTGGTGCGGGCGCAGGAAGTGCCGTCAGCGGCGCAATTGGAGTTGCTGAATCAGGTTCGCCAACAAGCAGACAAGCTGATGGCCGCGCAGGGTCGGCTCTGATGTCCCGCGTTCCGGCCTGATCGGCAGAGTCGCTGCGCTACCATCATGGCCATCTTTTACCTCGGCCGGTTTTCATGGATCACACTTCTCCACATAGCCAATACCAGCAGGCCATTGCCCGCAAGGGGTTCATCAGCGATGCAGCCCAGTTGCGCGCCGTCGAGTTGATGCAGCGCTGTCATGAAGCGCTGCATCAGCTCGGAGCGATCGAAGAATCTCCACGTGGCATTTATCTTTGGGGGCCGGTGGGGCGTGGCAAGACCTGGCTGATGGATATCTTCCATCGCAGCTTGCAGGTCCCGTCCCGCCGGCAGCATTTCCATCACTTTATGCGCTGGGTGCATATCCGTCTGTTCGAGCTCAATGGCACGGCTGATCCGCTACGAGCGCTCGCGCAGGAGCTGGGCGAGGACGTTCGAGTGCTGTGTTTCGACGAGCTGTTCGTCGGCGACATCGGCGATGCGATCATCCTTGGAGGCTTGTTCCAGGCGATGTTCGAGCACGGTGTGGTCATTGTCGCCACTTCCAATCAGCCGCCCGATCAGCTGTATGCCGACGGCTTCAATCGCGAGCGTTTCCTGCCAGCCATCGACGCCATCGAGCAGCATATGCAGATCGTCAATTTGGATGGCGGCGAAGATCACCGATTGCGACCCGGTGCTGCGCTGCAGCGCTACTGGATCAGCGACAGCGAAACCGCCTGCCCATTGCGGAGCGTGTTCGATGAACTGGCTGACGGCGCCTTTGATACCGAGCCTGTGCTCATCGGCAGGCGGCCGTTGCAGGTGGTGCGTTGCAGCCAGTCAGTCATCTGGTGCCGTTTCGCCGATCTCTGCGAGCAGCCGTTTTCCGCGCTGGATTTCATCGAGCTGTGCGATCGCTTTTCCACGATTCTCATCAGCGAAGTGCCGCAGCTCGGCAGCGAACAGAGGGACGGGCGCATTGCACGCGGCACCGAAGACGCTCCCATGCGCGTGATAGCGGGAGATCGCGAGCTGCCGAAACTGGCCGTACGCGATGATTCGGTTAGACGTTTCATTGCGCTGGTGGATGAATGCTACGACCGCCGCGTGCCGTTGTATCTGAAAGCGCAGGTGCCACTGGAAGAGCTATATACCGAGGGTTATCTGTCGTTCGCCTTTCGCCGCACGCTGAGCCGGCTGCGCGAAATGCAACTGCAGCGTTTCGGCGCGGCAGATTGACGACTATTAGTCACGATAAAAGACCTGCACCAAGTGATAGCCGAATTGGCTTTTCACCGGCCCATGTACCTCACGCAGCGGCTTCTTGAAAATCACCTGATCGATGCTGCGCACCATTTGACCGGGGCGTACTTCGCCCAGGTCGCCACCTTTCTTGGCGGACGGGCAGATCGAATGTTTTTTAGCCAGCACATCGAAGGCTTCGCCATTCGCGATGCGTTTTTTCAGTTGTGCGGCTTCGGCTTCGGTCTTTACCAGAATGTGGCGCGCCATGGCTTTGGGCATTTCAGGTCTCCTTGGATGCGGCGGCGATTGTAGTCAGCACGCCGGCAAAACCGAAGCCGCATCGCTGCCATGATGACCGTTCGGCCGAAACAAAACCCGACGAACGGTAGTTATAGCCATTCTATGTTAGCGCTACCATTCGGCTCAACAATCATAACGCAGCACGTCGATGCTGCCGGAGAGCCGATAGTGGATTCCCACTCCAACAGCGATTTTCCTGCTGCCAACCGTACGTTGGTGGTCATGGGCGTCAGCGGATCGGGCAAGACCGACACCAGCCATGCCGTCGCCGATGCATTGGGTTTTCGTCATATCGAAGCCGATAACTTCCATCCCGAAGAGAACGTCGCACGCATGCGTGCCGGCACGCCGCTGTCCGACGCGGATCGTGTCGAGTGGCTGCAGAAGCTCGTCATCGAGATGCAAAAGGCAATCGAAGACGACGTAGGCTTCGTGCTGGCCTGTTCAGCGCTCAAGCGCCGCTACCGCGATCTGTTACGCGACGCGGTGCCGGAATTGCGTTTCGCGCATCTGTCCATCGATTACGACACTGCCGTTCAGCGCGTCGGTGGCCGTGCTGGGCATTTCATGCCGATTTCCTTGGTTGACAGCCAGTTCGCCACACTCGAATCACCGGAAGGCGAACCCGGTGTACTGGTGGTCGATGCCAGCCAATCACGCGAGCAAGTTCTAGAAGAAATCGTTAGCTGGGTGCAGCGCGACCCTGGTTTGGAAATCGCCGATCGCGAGGACCTTTCCGCGCGCCCGCTTGATAGCGCTAACACAGATTTTGAACACGGCGCTGAGCTGACCAGCGCGCCCATCTACAGCGGAAAAATCGCCCAGAGCTTCGATCGGATCACCGATTGGCTGATGGCAGCCTTGCTCGCTTTTATGGTGATCGTCGTGTTCAGCAGCGTGGTGCTGCGTTACGCCTTCGGGACCGGTTGGACTGGCGCCGAGGAGCTTTCGCGGTTGGCCTTCGTCTGGCTGGTGTTCGTCGGCGTCGCATCGAGCATGCGCCGCGGAGAGCTGATGGCCTTCAGCATGATCCGTGATCGTTTTCCAAGGTTGTTTCGCCGTCTGGTCGATTCGGTCAGCTGGCTGATGGTGGCCGTTGCCAGCGGCATGGCTGCTATGGGCGGATGGAACCAGATGCAGTTCGGCTGGAATATCAACAGCCCGGTGGTGGGCTACCCGCTGGCAGTGGCGATGCTTCCGGTGATGGCCAGCATGATCGCACTGATGGTCCTGGCGCTTTTGCAACTCCTGAACGTATGGCGGGGACAGCCCCAGCCGCATGCTGCCGACGCCAATGTAACGGCCGACTGACTTTTCGATAACAACATGGGCAATGCCCGCCTGAGGACCGTACATGACTGTCGTCGTCTTCCTTTCTTCACTGTTTGGCTTCATGGCCTTTGGCATGCCGATCGCATTCGCGCTGATCCTCACCGGCGCGGTGCTGATGTGGTATCTGGATTTCTGGGATGTGCAGCTGATTGCGCAAAACCTGCAGGCTGGTGCCGATAGCTTTCCACTGCTGGCAGTGCCGTTCTTCATTCTTGCTGGTGAATTGATGAATGCCGGCGGTATTTCCCGCCGGATCATCAACATGGCGCAGGCCTATTTCGGCCATAAGCGCGGTGGGCTTGGATATGTCGCGATTGCCGCCTCGGTGCTGCTGGCAAGCATGTCCGGCTCGGCATTGGCGGATACCGCAGCGCTGGCCACGCTACTGCTGCCCATGATGCGCGAGCGCGGCTATCCGCTGAGCTCGTCATCGGGCCTGGTGGCGGCCGGCGGCATCATCGCCCCGATCATTCCGCCGTCGATGCCTTTCGTGATCTACGGTGTCGTGACCAACACATCGATCAGTCAGCTGTTCCTCGCCGGTATGGTGCCCGGTCTGATCATGGGCGCCGGACTGGTGGTGGCCTGGACACTGATCGCACGCAAGATCGACGAACCCAAGCAGGAAAAGGCCACCCATGCCGAGCGCCGTAAGGCGCTGGTTGACGGGGCAGCCGCCCTGATGCTTCCGGTGATCATCGTCGGCGGCTTGCGCGGCGGGTTGTTCACGCCAACCGAGGCAGCAGTAGTGGCAGCGGTTTATGCACTGGCCGTTTCGACCTTGCTGTATCGCGAGCTCAACTGGAGCGGCGTGATAGAAGTGCTGACCCGCGCGAGCCGTACCACGGCGTCAGTGATGTTCCTCTGCGCTGCGGCAATCGTCTCCGGCTACATGATCACGCTGGCGCAGTTGCCGGACGAGATCGCCATGATGCTCGGCCCGCTGGCGCAAGATCCGAAGCTGCTGATGGTTGCCATCATGGTGCTGATGATCGCGATTGGCATGGTGCTCGATCTGACACCGACCATTCTCATCCTTGGCCCAGTGCTGGCGCCTATCGCGGTCAAGGCCGGTATCGACCCCGTTTACTTCGGTGTGATGTTCGTATTGATCGGCTCCATCGGCCTGATTACGCCGCCGGTAGGCACGGTGCTGAACGTTGTCGGAGGTATCGGCAGGCTGCGCATGGAGACACTGGTGCGCGGAGTGATCCCATTCTTCGTTATTTATTTGCTGATCGTCGCGCTGCTGGTTGCAGTGCCGTCGATCATCACCGTGCCGTTGCAATGGTTGCGCTGATGGGCGGGCATTCGTCCCGATTGGCCGCAGCGGCATTTCAGGTTTCGCCTTGGCGAGAAAGCTTCACCTTCATTTCATCCACAACAACAAAAGGTACGACTGCATGAAACGATTTCTCATAGCCGCCCTGGCGGCCACCACGCTCGGTAGCGCCATCACCGCGGTCAGCGCACAGGCGGCTGACGATGTTCGTTCGCGGATGATCCGCTTCGGCTACGGGCTCAACGAAGACAGCAACCAGGGCAGGGCGGCGAAAGTGCTTGCCGAAGAGATCGCCAAGGCGTCTGACGGCAAGCTCAAGATGCGGACCTTCGCCTCCGCCAGCCTGGGCTCGGACGACCAGATGCAGAACGCCTTGATGGGCGGGGCGCAGGAAATGATGGTTGGCTCGACCGCCACCCTGGTGGGCATCGCCGAGGAAATGGCGGTATGGGATACACCGTTCCTCTTTGAAAACGAAAAGCAGGCGGATTACGTGCTCGATGGTCCGGTTGGACAGAAGATCATGGATGCGCTGGAAGAGAAGGGGCTGGTTGGCCTGGTCTACTGGGAGAACGGCTTCCGCAACCTCACCAACAACGTGCGCCCGGTCGAGAAGATGGAAGACTTCAACGGGATCAAGCTGCGCGTGATGCCTAACCCGGTGTTCATCGACACCTTCAAGCAGATGGGCGCCAACGCTGTCCCGCTGCCGTTCTCCGAGCTGTTCACCGCACTGGAAACCAAGGCGGTCGACGGTCAGGAAAACCCCTACAACACCATCCTCTCCTCGAAGTTCTATGAGGTGCAGAAGTACCTGAGCGTGACCAATCACGTCTACAGCCCATGGATCGTCACGGCGTCCAAGCGTTGGTGGGATGGTCTGTCCGAGACCGAGCAGAACATCATCATGGACGCGGCGAAGAAATCGCGTGATTCCGAGCGCAAAGACACCCGTGCCGAAGCCCGCGAAGCCCTGGCGCAAATCGAAGAGCACGGCATGGAAATCAACAAGGTCAGCCCCGAGGAAATACAGCGCATGCGCGAGCAGGCGAAGCCGGCGATTCAGACCGTGATCGATACGGTGGGTGAACCGCTGTTCAACGAAGTCCAGGCCGAGATTGCGAAGGCTCCGAAGTGACCCGGCGCGCCCCTGCGGGGGCGCCGTCCCGTTGTAGAATCTGCGCCCCTCGCCGCTGGATCACGCTATGAGTTCTCGTCGTCGCCGTTCTCTGGAACGGGCCACGTTGTCCGACGTCGCGCGCAGCGCCGGCTGCTCGCTGATGTCCGCCTCCCGCGCATTGTCGCAACCCGACCGCGTGTCCGACGCGTTGCGCGAGCGAGTCATGGCCGCAGTCAAGGCACTGGGATACGTTCCCCATACCGCTGCACGCAACCTTGCCAGCGCAAGGTCGAACCTGGTGGCTGTGATCATTCCGTCGCTGTCGAACGCGGTATTCGTCGATACCGTCGAGGCTATCCAGCGGGTGCTGATGCCGGCTGGCTACGAGCTGATGATCGGCGTCAGCCACTATCACCCGGAAGAAGACGAACGCCTGCTTCGGGCGTATCTGGCGCACCAGCCGGCGGGCTTGCTAGTGACCGGCTTCGAGCGCAGCGATGCAGCGCGCGAAGTGCTCGGTAGCTGTTCCAGTCCCATCGTTACGCTGATGGAGCTGAGCGACGCGGAGGAGGATTATTGCGTCGGTTTTTCCCAGTACGAGGCAGGGGCGGCGATGACCCGCAAGCTGCTCGAACGCGGTTATCGCAATATCGCCTTTGCCGCAGCGCAGCTCGACCCGCGAACCCTGCAGCGTGCCGAAGGTTACCGTCAGGTGATGCGTGAGGCGGCGCGCTACGATGCCGTGCTCGAGTTATTGACACCGCAAGTGTCCTCCATCGGCCTGGGCGCCGAATTGCTGGATCGCCTGTTGGCCCAGCACCCGGAGATCGATGCGATCTTCTTCAACAACGATGATCTGGCGCTGGGGGCCCTGTTCCGCGCGCGCCAGCTCCAGCTCGCCGTGCCACAACGTTTGGCGATTGCCGGCTTCAACGACCTGCCGGCTGCCGCCTGGATGCATCCAGCGCTGACCACGGTGCGCACCACGCGTGGTGAAATCGGCAAGCTGGCCGGGCAGATGCTGCTCGGCCTCATGCGTGGCGAGTCGCCGCCGCAACGGCGTATCGACGTGGGGTTCGAAGTAGTGATGCGCGAAAGCGCATGAGCTTTTTTAGCCGCTAAATAACAACCGGCAAGCGTTGCGCTTGCCGGACCATCTCTTTATTCGGCTTGTTGCGCTGCAGTGACCTGCTGGGCAATTTCGATCATCTGCTCACGCATCCAGCGGTTGGCCGGGTCCTGATCCGTGCTTTCGTGCCAATAGATGTGCGTCTCCAATGACGGAATCTCCACCGGTAGGGGAATCTGATGCAAGTCATGGCGCCGAGCGAAACGCTCCGGCACCGTCACCGCCATATCGGTGTGCTGAATCACCTGAGTGGCCATCATGTAATGCTGCGAGCGCAAGGCGATCTTGCGCTGCTGGCCCATCTTGCCTAGCGCCAAGTCGACCATGCCCAGACCGCTGCGCCGGCTGGAAATATGAATATGCGACAGCGACAGGTATTCATCGACGCTGAGTTTGTCCTTGGCCAGCGGATGCCCGCGGCGCATCGCGCAGACGTAGCGGTCTTCCAGCAGTTTGACGTGGCGTACCTGCGGATCGGTATTCAGCGGCGCGTCCATCGCAAAATCCAGGCGGCCAGCCGCCAGCTCCTTGGTGGTTTCGCGGCGCTTGGCCAACATGCTCTCGATTTTCACATTCGGTGCCAGGCGGCGCAGGCGCTGAAATAGCGGCGGCAGCACCACCGCCTCGGTGAGATCGGTCATGCTGATGCGGAAGGTCTTGTTCGCTTGCAACGGATTGAAGGTGCGGCTCTCCTGCACCGAGACGCGCAATAGCTGCAACGCGTTGCGCACCGGGCCGATGATGTTTTGCGCCATCGGTGTCGGCACCATCCCCTGGGCGGTGCGTACGAACAGGGGATCGTTGAACGTCTCGCGCAACCGAGCCAGCGCATTGGAAACGGCGGGCTGGGTGATGCCAACGATCTGCCCGGCGCGGGTCAGGTTCGCCTCGGTGTAAATGGCATCGAAGACGATAAACAGATTCAGATCGACCTTGTTCAGGTTCATTGTTGTGCTCTCCGGCGTGTATCGGAATTCGCCGATCATATATCGGTGATGAATGTTTATACACGAGGAAAATAGCTTAGATAAATCGTTGGGCGTCCTCTAGCATCTAAAACTACAAAACGTTACCTGCAGAAGGTCTGTCGCCATGGATTTCGCCTATTCCCCCAAGGTTCAAGAGTTGCGTGAACGCGTTCAGGCGTTCATGGATGCGCATGTCTATCCCGCCGAGAAAATCTTCTATCAGCA
Source organism: Stutzerimonas sp. (assembly GCF_982611455.1). Lineage (NCBI taxonomy): Bacteria > Pseudomonadati > Pseudomonadota > Gammaproteobacteria > Pseudomonadales > Pseudomonadaceae > Stutzerimonas > Stutzerimonas sp. Next base: position 92,349 of record NZ_CEXBBO010000009.1, on the reverse strand, counting down.
GGTGAGCGAGGGTGACCGTTGGCAACCCACCGCCATCGTCGAGGAGCTGAAGGCTAAAGCCAAAGCCGAAGGATTGTGGAACCTCTTTCTGCCAGATTCCGAACTGGGCTTTGGGCTGACCAATACCGAGTACGCGCCGCTGGCCGAAATCATGGGCAGCTCCGGCCTTGGTCCGGAGGCATTCAACTGCTCGGCGCCGGACACCGGCAACATGGAAGTACTGGTTCGTTACGGCAGTGACGAGCACAAAAAACGCTGGCTCGAGCCTCTGCTTCGAGGAGAAATCCGCTCAGCCTTCGGCATGACCGAGCCTGGCGTGGCTTCGTCCGATGCGACCAACATGCAGGCCCATGCCGTGCGTGAGGGCGACGAGTGGGTCATCAACGGCCGTAAATGGTGGACCTCCGGCGCCTGCGACCCGCGCTGCAAACTGATGATTTTCATGGGCCTGACCAACCCGGACGCACCGCGCCATCAGCAGCACTCGATGATCTTGGTGCCGATGGATGCGCCGGGCCTGAAGGTGCTGCGCCCGCTGCCGGTGTTCGGCTACGACGACGCACCGCACGGCCATGCCGAAGTACTGCTGGAAAACGTTCGCGTGCCTTACGAGAACGTGCTGCTCGGCGAAGGTCGCGGCTTCGAAATAGCCCAGGGCCGCCTCGGCCCAGGCCGCATCCACCATTGCATGCGCTCCGTGGGTGTCGCTGAACGCGCGCTGAAGTTGATGTGCGAGCGCTCGGTCAACCGCACCGCATTCGGCAAGCCGCTGGCGCGCCTGGGGGCGAACCTGGATCACATCGCCGAGTGCCGTATCGAGATCAATATGGCGCGGCTGCTGACGCTAAACGCCGCTTATATGATGGATACCGTGGGCAACAAGATCGCCGCGAGCGAGATCGCGCAGATCAAGGTCGTCGCACCCAACGTGGCGTTGAAGGTGATCGATCGCGCCATCCAGATCCACGGCGGCGCTGGCGTCTCCGAGGATTTCCCGCTGGCCCACTGGTACGCCATGCAACGCACCCTGCGTCTGGCCGACGGTCCAGACGAAGTGCACCGCGCTTCGATCGCCAAACATGAACTGGGTAAGTACTTTCCGCGGGAAATGTTGCGTAGCCGCTAAGGCTTCGCTAACACCGGGCAAGACGTAGAGGCAAAGCCACGCGAGTGGCTTTTGCTTTGATGGCAGACCTGCGTGGCGGGCAGTGACCAAACGAGGCGGGCCGAGCGACCGTAGGGTGGGCTTCAGCCCACCAGCAAGGTGAGATCGGTGGGCTGAAGCCCACCCTACAAACTGTTCGCGATTATTTGATGGTGTGATCGCTGGAATTGGATAAAGCGTTCGCGAGCAAGCTCGCTCCTACGGTTCGTGCGGCTCCGGCCCTTGTAGGAGCGAGCTTGCTCGCGAACAGGTCTGCAGCCGCACGAACCGCTAAGGACACCATTACGTCCGCTAACCGTAAAGGCCGGCTACCAGCCCTCGATAGCGCCGGTAGGCCCGTTCATAGGCATCAACTTCGTTGGCTGACGGCTCGACAGCAGTTGCCTCGTCAACACTGACGCAGCGCTTGCATAGCGCTTCGAGGCTGGCTTCAGGATCGATCTGTCTTGCATGACACCAGGCGGCCTGGATCGCGCCGCCCAACGCCGCGGCTTCGCTGTGCGTCGTGCATACCACCGGTGTCGCCATCATGTCGGCAACCATCTGCCGCCACAGCGGACTCTTCGCGCCACCACCGATGAGCTGAATGCGCTTGCTGCAAATCCCACTGTCGCGTAGCAGATCCAACCCGTAGCGCAGGCCGAATGTCACGCCTTCGATCACCGCGCGACACAAATTTGCCCGGGTCAGGTTATCTGCGGTCAGGCCATGCAGGCTGGCCGTGGCCTGGGGCAGGGCGGGGACGCGCTCGCCGTTGAGGAAGGGCAGCATGGTCACGCCTTCGGCTCCGATTGGCGCTTGTGCCACCGATGCGTTGAATTGTTCCAGGTCGAGTTGCAGCAGCTCGCGGATGGCGCCGTTGGCGTTGGTCAGGTTCATGGTGCAAATCAGCGGCAGCCAGCCACCACTGGACGAGCAAAAGGTCGCAACGGACGGCTGTGGACTGATGCTCGGGTCGCCGGAATAAGCGTATAGCGTCCCGGATGTGCCAAGGCTCATGGTTATAGCGCCGGGAGTGATATTGCCAGTGCCGATGGCGCCCATCATGTTATCGCCACCGCCGCTCGCCACGATTGCCTGAGGATTCAGGCCCAGCCGCGCCGCCAGTTCCGGGCGTAGCTGGCCGACCGCCTGATGGGGTTCGATCAGCTGGGGCAGGGCTGCTTCGAGTCGGCCGCTGGAGTCGATATGGCGCAGCACGTCGAGGTCCCACCGCCGCGTGCGCACATTGAAATAGCCGGTACCGGAGGCGTCGCCGTATTCGCTGCAGCAACGCCCGGTCAGCCAGTAGTTGAGGTAATCGTGGGGCAACAATATATGCGCGATGCGCTCGAACAGCTGCGGTTGCTGTTCCTTCATCCATAACAGCTTGGAAACCGTGTAACCCGGTGCGATGACCACGCCGAGCCGCTGCAAAGAGCCGCTTTCGCCGCCCAGCCAGTCCAGCAAGCGCTGGTTTTCAGCCGCCGACTCGGTGTCGCACCAGAGCTTGGCTGGGCGAAGCACCTGTCCGTCGGCATCCAGCGTCACAAGGCCATGCTGCTGCCCTGAAACACCGATACCCAGCACGGAGCTGCCGTCGACGCCCGCTTCGGTCAGCGCCGCGGCAGTGGCCGTCGCGAACGCCGTGGTCCATTGCTCGGGATTCTGCTCGCGGCGCCCGTTTGGGCCACTGATCAATATATGGCTGGCCGAGCCTTGACCCAACACCTCGCCGCTCTCGGCATCGAGCAGCAGCGCCTTGGTGCCCTGAGTTCCACAATCGATACCTAAAAACATGGCCGGTTTCCGTCAGCGGGTCAGCAATAGATCGAGCGTGCCGCTCACGCCCAGTGTGCGCAGCCGCAGCAGGTTGCGCTCGAAGGCATCGCGGAAGGCCGGCGAACCGGGAATCTGTATGCCGAAGATTTCCTCGCGGCCGAGCAATCGCTCGGCCAATCCCTCGTCTTCTTCGACCAGCGATTGGCAGAACTCGGCGCGCGGATCCGGAATACGGTAGGTGTCTTCGTTCTCGTCGACGCCGCGTAGATACAGCGCCCATGCCGCCACAACCAAGGCGGCGCGCTCCAGTTCGGCACTGTCGGCTATCAAACGATTGATGGTCGGCACGGTGAACTTGGGAAATTTCGATGAGCCATCGGAGCAGACTCGCTCCAGCTGATCGGCAATCGCGCAATTGGAGAAACGCTCGATCAATGTTTGCTTGTATTGCGTCAAATCGATGCCTGGCACGGGCGCCAGTTGCGGCGTGACGTCCACGTCCATGTACTGGCGGATGTACTCGACGAACAGCGGATCGGCCATGGTTTCGTGCACGAAGCGATAGCCGCGCAGGAAGCCCAGGTAAGTAAGCGCGAGATGGCTGCCATTGAGGAGTTTGATTTTCATCTCTTCATAAGGCGAGACGTCATCGGTGAATTGCACGCCAACCTTTTCCCAGGCGGGACGGCCGCTGACGAACTTATCTTCCAGCACCCATTGCACGAAGGGTTCGCAGACAACCGGCCAGGCATCGTCAACGCCGTGTTGCTGCTTCAATGCCTGGCGATGGGCGACGCTGGTCATCGGAGTGATGCGATCGACCATGGCGCTGGGAAAGCTGACGCTGCGCTCGATCCAGTCAGCCAGTTCCGCATCGATCAGATTGGCAAAAGCCAGCGTCGCCTTGCGGGTAACATCGCCGTTGTGCGGCAGGTTATCGCAGGACATGACGGTGAAGGGCGCGTTGCCTTCGTCGCGGCGCCTGGCCAGCGCGGCGCAGAGCAGGCCGAAGACACTGATCGGCGAGCGCGGATTCTCCAGGTCATGCTGAATCTGCGGCAGCGTGGCGTTGAACTGGCCGGTGCTGTCGTCCAGGCAGTAGCCGCCTTCGGTGATGGTTAGCGAGACGATGCGGATCGCCGGATCGGCCAGTCGAGCGACCACAGCTTCGGAGCCGTCCTGGGTGACCAGCAGCATGTCGCGAATGCTGCCGATCACGCGGACCTCGGTATCGGGTCGGTCGTCGAGCTCGACCAAGGTGTAGAGATAATCCTGCGAGGCGAGGGCGTCGCGCATGGACAGCTCATCGCCACGCGTGCCGATCCCGCAAATTCCCCATTCGAGCCCTTCGCCGAGGTTCATCAGCGCGTCGGTATAGGCCACCTGGTGCGCGCGGTGAAAGCCGCCGACACCGATATGAGCGATACCGGCTTTGACTGCGCTCAGTGCGTAAGACGGACGCGCGAGATGTGCCGGCAGCTGCGGCAGGTTCTGTTTATTCAACTTCATGACAGGCCTCGCTGGGCGTGAATATGTGAAGGTCGCGGCCGAATCGCTGCCATCAGGCGGCAGCGATTCGGCCAGCAAGCTGGCTCTATAAGGAGCAGAGGGCTTCAAGCCACTTGTTGCAGCGGTTGGCCAATCGCCAGGCCATTTCTATCGAACAGATGGCAATGGGCAGCGTCCAGGTTCAGCTTCAGCGCCTCGCCATAGCGCGGAGTGAAATCACCTCGAATACGCATGGTCAGCGCCTCGCCGGCCTGGCTGATGACGTGGCAGTAGGTATCGCTGCCCAGCCGCTCGCTGACATCGGCCTTCACCTCCAGTTGGCAGCTGCCGTCGGTGCTGCGGTTGAGGTGTTCGGGGCGAATGCCCAGCGTGACCGGATCGCCCACGGACAGCGCTACGCCGCCCAATGGCAGGAAAAGTCTGCATTTCGCGTCCAGCTCGATCTCGCAGCCTGCAGCCTCGACATGGGAAACCTTGCCCTTGAGAAAGCCCATCTTCGGCGTACCGAGAAATCCGGCGACGAACAGGTTGGCCGGGTGATGGTAGAGCTCCATGGGCGAGCCGACTTGTTCGATGCGACCACCGTTGAGCACCACCACCTTGTCGGCCAGGGTCATGGCTTCGACCTGATCGTGGGTCACATAGATCATCGTGGCTTGAAGCTCCTGATGCAGGCGCGACAGTTCGAGGCGCATCTGCACCCGCAGCGCGGCGTCCAGGTTCGACAGTGGCTCGTCGAACAGGAATACCTTCGGGTTGCGCACGATGGCGCGGCCGATGGCGACGCGCTGCCGCTGGCCACCAGACAACTGACGAGGCTTGCGCTCAAGCAGCGGTTCCAGCTCCAGGGTGCGAGCAGCGGCTTCGATCTTGCGTGCCACTTCCTGTTTATCGGCACCGGCCAGGTCGAGGGCGAAGGACATGTTCTTGCGCACCGTCATGTGCGGGTACAGCGCATAGGTCTGAAACACCATGGCCAGGTCACGCTTGGCCGGGCTGAGGTCGGTGATGTCGCGGCCATCTAGCTCGATCTTGCCGCTGCTGACTTCTTCGAGTCCGGCGATCAGCCGCAGCAGCGTTGACTTGCCACAGCCGGACGGGCCGACGAAGACGACAAATTCGCGGTCGCGGATATCCAGGTCGATGCCCTTGATGATTTCGTTGCCGTCGAAGCCTTTCTTCAGGTTATGGACTTTCAGGTCTGCCATGTTCGAATCCTTTTATTCTTGTCGATCTTGTTAATACCGCGGCGCGTTATTTCACCGCGCCGAACGACAGGCCGCGAACCAGCTGCTTCTGGCTGATCCAGCCGAATATCAGAATGGGGGCGCAAGCGAGGGTGGAAACGGCCGAGAGCTTGGCCCAGAACAGCCCTTCGGGACTGGAATAAGAGGCGACCAGCGCTGTCAGAGGGGCAGCGTTGGCGGACGTCAGGTTCAGCGACCAGAACGCTTCGTTCCAGCAAAGAATCAGCGACAGCAGCATGGTCGAGGCGAGGCCGCCCTTACTGATCGGCAGCAGCACCCGAACCATTTCCTGCATCAGGGTGGCACCGTCCATTCGCGCCGCTTCGAGGATGTCGCGGGGGATGTCCTTGAAATAGGTGTAGATCATCCACACCAGGATCGGCAGGTTGATCAGGGTGTAGATGACGATCAGCACTGTGCGGCTGTCGAGCAGGCCGAACTGCTTGGCCAGCAGGTAGATCGGCACCAGCACGCCCACCGGCGGCAGCATCTTGGTGGACAGCATCCACAAGAGGGTGCCCTTGGTGCGCTTGGTCTCGAAGAAAGCCATGGAGTAGGCCGCGGGAATAGCGATCAGCATGCCCAGCGCGGTGGCGCCGAAGGAAATCGTCACCGAGTTCCAGGCGTACTTGAAATAGCCGCTGCGGTCCTGGATGTGCAGGTAGTTTTCCAGCGTCGGGGTGAAGATGAATTGCGGCGGTGTGGCAAAGGCGTCGATCTCGGTCTTCAAGCTGGTCAGGATCATCCAGAAGATCGGAAAGAACAGCAGCAGCGCCACGGCCCACGCGAACAACCCGACTACCAGGGTATTGAGGCGGCGACTTTGTTTGAGCGTCAGCATCGGTCTGTCCTCAGTATTTTTCGGTGAGATTCTTGCCGAGCATCCGTACCAGGATGATCGCTGCGATGTTGGCGATCAGCACCGCGATAAGGCCGCCGGCCGATGCCATGCCGACGTCGAATTGCAGCAGCGCCTGGTTGTAGATCAGGTAGGCAAGGTTGGTCGATGCGTAGCCGGGACCACCGCTGGTCGTGGTGAAAATCTCGGCAAAGACGGAGAGCAGGAAGATAGTCTCGATCATCACCACCACAGCGATGGGGCGCGCCAGGTGGGGCAGGGTCAGGTGCCAGAAGATCGCGATCGGGCCGGCGCCGTCAAGGCGGGCGGCTTCCTTCTGTTCTTGGTCGAGGGACTGCATGGCGGTCATCAGGATCAGGATCGCGAAGGGCAACCATTGCCAGGAAACGATGATCACGATGGAGGCCAGCGGGTGTTGCGCCAGCCAGTCCACCGGCTGCGCGCCGAAGAACTTCCAGACGGCCGCCAAAATCCCCGAGACCGGGTGATAGATCAGGTTCTTCCAGACCAGCGCGCTAACGGTCGGCATGATGAAGAACGGCGAGATCAGCATGACGCGGACGATGCCGCGGCCAGCGAAATCCGCCGCCTCCAGCAGCGCCGAGATCAATACGCCGAGCACCACGCTGATCAGCAGCACGCTGCCAACCAGGATCAAGGTATTGACCATTCCGGGCATGAAGCCGGCGTCGGTCAGGAAGTAATGAAAATTCTCCAGTCCAACGAAGCCGTTCTCGCCGGGATAGAGCAGGTTGTAGCGGATCACCGAGAAATAAACGGTCATCGACAGCGGCACCAGCATCCACAGCAGCAACAGCGCAACGGAAGGGCTGACGAGGAACCAGCTGGGGCCGAACCGGCGCGGCTTGCGCATGTTTGGTTCGCTTGCCGTATCGGTGACTGGCGCCTTGGGCAAGGCTGTGGAGGTGGTAGCCATGGTCGTGCTCCGGCTGAAGGAAGGCCGATGAGGGCTCAGCGAGCCCTCGCTGGGAGTAGCGGCTGCCTACTTGGGATGCCTACTTTGGATAACCGGCGCGTTTCATTTCACGCGTGGTCGATTGCTGCACGGCGGTGAGCATCTGCTCGACTGGCATCTGGCCGGTGAGCGCGGCGGAGAACATCTTGCCAACCTGGGTGCCGATGGCCTGAAACTCGGGAATGGTCACTAGCTGAATCCCCACATAAGGCACCGGCTTGGCCGACGGCGACGCTGGATCGGCCTGCTTCAGCGATTCCAGGGTGATCTTGGCGAAGGGCGCGGCGGCCATGTATTCGTCGCTATAGGTCGATTCGCGAGTGCCCGGCGGTACGTTGGCGACGCCGTCGGTCTTGGCGACCAACTCGGCGTAGTCCTGCGAAGTGGCCCAGGCGGCGAAGGTCTTGGCGGCGTCTTTCTGTTGCGAGCTGGTCGGAATGGCCAGCGCCCAGGAGTAAAGCCAGGCCGAACCTTTATCGGTAGTTTGCTGCGGCGCGAAGGTGAAGCCGACTTTGTCAGCCACCTTGCTCTGCGAGGTATCCGTAACGAAGGAACCGGCCACGGTGGCATCCACCCACATGGCGCACTTGCCGCTGTTGAACAGCGCCAGGTTTTCGTTGAAGCCGTTGCTCGATGCGCCCGGCGGCCCGTATTTGCTCAGCAGGTCGACATAGAAATTGGCCGCCTTGGTCCACTCCGGCCCATTGAATTCCGGCTGCCATTGTTCATCGAACCAGCGCGCGCCGAATGAGTTGGCAACGGTGGTCACCAGCGCCATGTTCTCGCCCCAGCCAGCCTTGCCGCGCAGGCATATGCCGTACTGGTCTTCGTCGGGCCTGTGCAGCTTTTCAGCGAACTCGGCCATCTGCGTCCAGGTTGGATGCTCCGGCATTTTCAGCCCAGCCTGTTCGAACAGATCGGTGCGGTAGTAAGTCATCGAGCTTTCGGCGTAGAACGGCAGCGCATAGAGCGTCCCGTCGACGGACAAGCCTTCGCGTACCGAAGGAAAGACATCGTCGAGATTGTAGTCGGCAGGCAAATCGGTCATCGGCGCCAGCCAGCCCTTGTCGCCCCACAGCGAGGCTTCGTACATGCCGATGGTGAGCACATCGAACTGCCCGCCCTGGGTGGCAATGTCGGTGGTCAGGCGTTGACGCAGGACGTTTTCTTCGAGCACGACCCAGTTGAGGTCGATGTCGGGGTTCTGTTGTTCGAAGGTCTTGGAGAGGCGCTGCATGCGGATCATGTCCGCGTTGTTGACCGTGGCAACGGTAAGGGTTTCGGCGGCATGGGTGGCGCCGATCATCGCAATACAGGTGGTGCCGAGCAGGAATTTGGCGATTTTCATCTGGGACTCCTCTTCCACTGCCAGGGGCGGCGGAAGCGCTTATTGTTTTTGTTGTTGCTCGCGTACTGCGGTACGAGCGTCTCGTGAGCATTACAACGCCATGGGTGACAGGGTCACAAAGCCCTGACTGCACTTCGATTGGTACTTTTTTGTACTCCTGGAGCTGAGGCGAAAGGATTCGGCAGGCTGCCGAAAAGCGGCTGGTAGGCCTATTTAAGGCCGTAAGTCTGCGGGATTACGGCGAAACTGGTTGGCGAAACTGAAGTCGAGGCACGGCGAAAAGCATCGGGGCAGGAAAGGCGATGCGTATCAGCCGCTGAGGTTTTGTTCCGTCATTCGCTGTTCGACCAGACGGCGATAGCACGATGGGGTCATGCCCTTTAGCTGCTGGAAGCGGCGGTTGAAATTGGAAAGATTGTTAAAGCCGGACTCGAAGCAGACGTCGGTGACCGGCTTGTCGTTGTCCAGCAGCAGTTCGCAAGATTTGCTGATCCGCAGGCTGTTGACGAACTCGACGTAGCAGCGGCCGGTGGCGCGTTTGAAAAAACGCGAGAAGTAGGTGGGTTTCATCCCTAGATGATTCGCGACTTCTTCAAGCGGCAACTCGCGCATGTAATTGTCGAAAATGTAGTTGACCGCCATGTTGGTGCGGTCGGCGTGGTGTTCGTCGCCCAGTTGCGCGGAGGTGGCGCCGGACAGGAGCTGGTAATCATCGCAGCCGGCCAGCAGCTCGAGCATGATCAGAAAATAGCCGAGGCGGGTGGCGCCGCGGCTATCGGCGACCTTTTGCATCAGCTCGCTGGCGTCGGCAATGGTGCGCGGGCAGCGAAACTCGATGCCGTAGCGCGAGCGCTCGAGCATGGGTGTCAGGCTGCGCAGCTCGGAGAAGACGCTGTGGCCCGCTTCGAATAGTTCGTCGGTAAAGTTGACGAGCATGTCGCGTTTGGCGACCACTTCGCCCTCGTCGACCTGGCTGATCCAGTTATGTGGCAGATGCGGGCCGGTAAGAAACAGGCTGTCTGGGCCGAAATTGCCGACGTAGTCGCCAACGAATACCTTGCCGGCACTGGCGACGATCAGGTGCAGCTCATATTCCTTGTGGTTGTGCCAGCGCACCAGAGGGCAGGGGAAGCCGTGCTCCCGATAGATCAGTGAGTTGCCGTGGTGATCGTCCATCAGCTCGTAGGATGGATCGGAGATCTTCAATGCTCTCATGCAGGTTCCGTCGTCCTTAAAATCCTCTGGGTTTATAGACGCTCGCGAGGCTGAGGCCAAACAGATCAGTCAATTTCGTATCGGTAGGGCAGGTCCGGGCCGCGTCTGGAGCAGGTAATGGCGGCAGCCTGCACGGCAAAACCCAACAGCGACTCGAGCTGGCCATGCTCGATCGATGCCAGTGCATTCGCCGAATCCAGGCCGTGCGCGTGCAAATAGCTGAGAGTCGCAGCCTGGAAGGTATCGCCGGCTCCGACGGTATCTCGTACCGCGACGGCTTGGGCGGCGCAATAGAACTCGCCATGACGGCGACTGAAGAGCTGTGCGCCTTCTCCGCCTCGGGTCAGCAATACCAGCTCGCAGGGGCCTTGCAGCCAACGGTGAGCAATGGCTTCAGGCGCTTCGCCGGGGTAGAGCAACGCCAGGTCTTCATCGCTGACCTTGATCAGATGAGCGAGCTCGGCGAAGGCCTCGACGCGTTCACGCCAGCGAAGCAGGTCCGGCTCGACATTGAGACGGATATTAGGGTCCAGGGAGATCAGCCGACGCCCGCTTTCGCGGCGTACCAAGGACAACAAGGTATCCGCGATCGGTGCAGTGACCAGGGAATAGGAGCCGACTTGGATACCGCGAATTTCTTCGCCGAGCGCAGCGAGGTGTTCGTCACACGGCAGGCGATCGGCACAGCCTTCGCCGCGAAAACTATAGATAGGTGCACCATCAGTGCCGAGCGCGACCATCGCGAGGGTGGTGGGTGCGTCGAAAGGCACCAGATAACGCGTATCGACGCCTTCTTCGTCGAGCACCTGTCGAAGTTGTTGACCGAGGTGGTCGCTGGATATGCCGGTGAATAACGCTGATGGCGTCCCCAGCCTCGCCAGCCCGACGGCGACATTGAAAGGTGACCCGCCGGCAACCGCTTCCAGATTCAAGCGATTGCTACGGGAACCTGCCGGCGCTACGAACACGTCGAACAGGGCTTCGCCACAGACTAGATACATGATGGATTCCTGCGCTGGGAATCCCCTGAGCTTAATCGCGACGTACAGGGTGTGACAGTACGCCGCAGGCAATCTACCGATACGATCTTGCACTCGAAGCCAGCTTCAATAGACCCAGACCTCGACTCGTCTGTTCTTTATACGGCCGCTTTCGCTGTTCGAAGCGACTGGAAGTTGATCACCCAACCCATTGATATCTTTCACGAGTATCCCGCCTCGTGACAGCTCGCGGCGGACCGCCATCGCGCGTAGTTTGGATAACAACGCGGTGCGCGCCGGATCGCCTTTCGCATCGCCGAAACCTACCAGCACCGCTGCGTTCATTTGTTTGTGGTTGCTTTGCAGGTAATCGATCAAACGTCCGACGTCACGCTGCGCCTTGTTGTCCAGGCGCGCGCTGCCCTCGGCGAAGCGAAAATTGACCGTCAGCCGCTGCGCCTGGCTTGCAAGGTCCCGGTAGAGCTGCGGCATGCTTGCCTGAGCCGGCAATTCGATCGCAGTAATCGCCTGCGCGACATAGCCGGACTTGTCGACGATCGATTGGCCAGCGGCACTGTGAACGAAGTCGAGATAAGCACGGGTCCAGTCCGATTGTTCGGCAGGATTGGCATAGAGAAACAGGCGCCGCGACAGCGGGTAATCTTCGGTCGCGACGAGCGCAGTGGTGGGCAGCATGGGCTGCGAGTCGCCATCGGCAATGGCCAGGGCTTTTGAATTACCGACCGAGGCAAGACCGACAAACCCGATCGCGCCCGGGCGGCGGCTGACGATCTCAGAAAGCTGGTCGTTGGACTCATATCGCGCGGCGCTGCCAGCCAGCGTCTTGCTTTGCGTGCCGAGCACCAGCTCCTTAAAGGTGTCGTAGGTGCCGGACTGGTCATCGCGTGCATGCAGTTCGACGGCAAGATCGTCGCCACCCAGCTCTCGCCAATTCTGGATCTCGCCAGCAAACAACTTGGCGACTTGCTCGACGCTAAGCGAAGCAATTCGATTGTTCGGGTGGACGATGATCGCCAGGCCATCGATGGCGATGATCTGTTCGGCCTGCGCACTGCGCAGATCGCCCAGCCTCGTGAGGCTTTCGTATTCACTGTCCTTGATCGGACGCGATGCAGCAGCGAGATCGGCGGAACCGTCCTTGAGCCCGGCGAAACCGGTGCCGGTCCCGTGCGCGGCGACCAACGCATGGAGGGTACGGCCAGAACTGTCGAGGGCGCTGATCCGCTGCTCGTTCTCGCGTCCAGCTGAAGCAATTCGTACCGAACCCAACCCCTGCGCCTCGAACAGGCCGGCAACCAGCATCGGCGCCAGCTTCGCGCCAACCGTGTTCGACCCTTGTATGCGCAGTACCGCGCTGCCATCAGCGGGCACTGCCGGCATGGCGCCGCTTACCGCGAGCGGGCTGGCACAGAACAGACCAAGTAACGCCAGGCGCAGCGCCCGTTTTCCTATCGTGCGTGCGGACGCTGAAAATGCCATGCAGCAACTCTCCCTTTCAATGAAGCGGGGAGATTAAGAAGGTTTGTTTACCGTTACGTGACGGTGGGCCGAAACGATGCAGGTATAAGCGTTGTTTCGCACTTCTAGCCTCGCAGCTCGGTCGAAATGCGCAGCGGGTCCTGACCTAAGTAGGCAAATATCAGCTCAGCTCGATCCACACCGGGCAATGATCGGAGGGCTTTTCCATGCTGCGGATGTCGTAATCGACGCCGCAATCAATGACGCGATCATGCAGGCCGACAGTACTCAGGATCAGATCGATGCGCAGACCGCGGCGCGGATCGTCTTCGAAGCCGCGGCTGCGGTAGTCGAACCAGCTGAAGCGATCGACCACTTCCGGGTTCAGGGTGCGGAAGCTGTCTTGCAGGCCCCAATTTTTCAGCCGTGCCAGCCATTCGCGTTCTTCCGGCAGGAAGCTGCATTTGCCGGTGCGCAGCCAGCGCTTGGCATTCACCTCGCCGATGCCGATGTCGCAATCTTCCGGCGAGATATTGAAGTCGCCCATGACGGCAACCGGTTGAGCGGGTGTGAAGCGCTCTTCGAGCAAGGCCTGCAAATCAGCGTAGAACTTGGTCTTGGCGGGAAACTTGGTGGGGTGAATGCGGCTTTCACCTTGCGGAAAGTAGCCGTTCATCACGGTAACCGGTTGTCCGTTGCCATCGGCGAAGCGGCCCCAGATGAAGCGCTTTTGTGACTCTTCGCCATCGCCGGGAAAGCCTTTGTGGATTTCAAGCGGAGCCTGCCGTGATAACAGCGCGACGCCGTAGTGACCTTTCTGACCGTGATAGTGAACGTGATAGCCGAGCGCTTCGACTTCAGCCTGGGGGAACTGCTCGTCAGCTACCTTGGTTTCCTGCAGACCAATTACATCCGGCTGGTGTTTTTCGATGATTGCAGCCAGTTGATGAGGTCTTGCACGTAACCCATTGATATTAAAAGATACAAGCTTCATCGGTGCAGGCTCCGGCAAAATCGCGATTCTAATCGCTCGGGCAGATCGGCGCGAGCCGTGTCAGCCGGGCCGGCAATTACCGGCTTAGATACGGCAGGACCGCCGAGCCGGTGCTAACGTGAATTCTGCGCTCGACAATAACAAGAGAATCACAAGAGAACCGCCATGCCGATGCCTGCCGAAGTACGAATGCTGGACAGTGGTTACGCCAGGGAAGCGCGCTCACTGCTCTATAACGCCTATCGACACGAACCCACATTCGCTTACCTGTTCGAATCCGACCGTCCCGGTTACGACCAGCGCGTGCGTGCAACGGTACGCGAATTGGTCAACCAGCATTTTTTGCAGGACCAGCCGGCGCTGGGGCTGCTGCTGGACGATCGGCTCATTGCCGCCGCATTGATCGCGCCGCCGCAACGACGCCTCGATATTACCGAGAGCTGGGCGTGGCGCATGCGCATGTTGCTGACCACCGGTTTTCGCTGCACCCGGCGCTACCTCGATTACCATGCCGCCGTGGTTGGCTGCCTGCCGCCAGGCACTTTCCATGTGCTGCCGTTGATGGCTGTTCATCCTCAGTTCCAGGGGCAGCATTACGGCGAACAGCTGCTCGAGGCCCTGCACAACTGGTGTGCGGTGGACGCGGGCTCACAAGGGTTGATGATCGATACCGGCAACCCGCGCTACCTGAATTTCTATGAACGCCAGGGCTACCAGAACATTGGCCAGGTGGCCATCGGCCCTGTGGTCGAGCACGTGTTTTTCCATCCCGCGCCGCGTCAGGTCGAAGCCAGCAGCGGCTAGCGGCGAATTTTGCAAGCGGCCCACAGTCCAAACGAAGGATGCTCGACGAAGTCTTTCCAATGCCCTGTCTGACGCCGAATGTGCCGTGCTACACGCATCGATGCCATCCCGAGCCGCGGTATGTGCCGTGCTAGCATCGCTCGTCATGCACTTATCTCTCATAGGCCGAATTGCCGCGTCCGGACTTGCGTTGTTTGTTGCCGCATCCGTTACCGCTGCGGAGCTGGCCGTCAATGTCGAGCCTTCAAACCGCGCGTTGCGCGAGAACGTCGAAAACTACATTGGCGAGTTGGGCGACCGTAGCGAGCGGGAACTGCTGCGCTACAGCCGTATAGCGCAGCAGCAGGCGCAAAAAGCGCTTCAGGCGCTGGGCTATTACAACGGCCAAATCGAATCCGAAGTCACTGGTGGCGAAAAGCCACGGTTGACGCTGCGTATCGAGCCTGGCGAGCCGGTTCGGCTACGCAACGTTACCGTTCGGGTGGAGGGACCGGCGGCCGAGTTGCGTGTCTTTCGCGTCCCGCGCAACACGCTGAACGCTGGCGCTGTGCTCAATCATGGGCAGTACGAGGAGGTAAAGCAGCAGATCCTCAACCAGGCTTCGCGCTATGGATTTTTCGATGGCCGCTTCAAGAGCCAGCGTCTGGCGGTCGACCCTGCCGCGAACGTCGCCGACGTGGAGCTGGTGTTCGACAGCGGCCCACGTTACGTGCTGGGCGATGTGCGTTTCGAAGGCGATTCACCATTCGACCCCGATCTGCTGGCGCGCATGGTGCCGTTCGAGGCCGGCACTCCGTATGACTCGGAGCTGGTGGCCGATCTCAACCAGGCGATGCAGTCGAGTGGCTACTTTGAAGGCGTGCGGGTCGATGCCAATCCGGCAAACGCCGAACAGCAGCGTATTCCGGTAGCGGTGCAACTGACCACTCGCGAGCCCCGTACTCTGGGGTTTGGTCTTGGTTATTCGACCGACGTCGGGCCGCGTATGCGTTTCGATTTTCTTCGTCATTGGGTCAACCCGCAGGGCCACAGCTACGGCATCGAATCCGAGCTGTCTGCCCCACGGCAGAATGTCGGGCTCTACTACGACGTGCCGCTTGATCCGCCGCTGACCGACAAACTGCGTTATGCCGCGGGCTATCAATATGAACAGCTGGCCGACAACGACAGCCTCAGCCAGCTATTGACGGTGGGCCCCGAGTGGCACCGCAAGCTGCCCAGCGGCTGGCAGCGGGTCTGGTCGCTGAAATGGCGGCACGAACAATACGAGCTGGGCGACGATTCGGGAACCAGTACGCTACTTATGCCTGGAATTGCCTATAGCTACTTGCGCAGCGATAACCGTATCGACCCCAGCCGTGGCTATCGCCTGGAGTTCGAGCTGGCCGCGGCAAAGGAAGGTGCGCTGTCTGATGCGGACCTGATCCATGCGAACACCACCCTCAAAGGGTTGATCACACTCGCCGAGCGCCATCGCTTCCTGGGCCGCGTTCAGATCGGCGGAAACTGGACCGACGAATACACCAACGTGCCGCCGTCACTGCGCTATTTCGCCGGTGGCGATCAGAGTGTGCGCGGCTATGACTACCAGAGCCTGTCGCCGACCAATTCCGATGGAGACCGAATCGGTGGCCGCTATCAGCTGGCGGTCAGCGCCGAATATCAATACTCCGTGACGGACAAGTGGCGGGTAGCGACGTTCGTCGACCAGGGCAATGCGTTCAATTCGCTGGAATTGCCGTCGCTGAAAAGCAGCGTGGGCGTGGGCGTTCGCTGGGTTTCGCCGGTCGGGCCGATCCGTGTCGACCTGGCGCATCCGCTGGACGACGACGGTGGGGTGCGGCTGCATTTTTCCATGGGGCCGGAGCTTTGAGGCGTGCCGCGAGAGTTACCGGGTGGGCGCTGCTGGTCCTGCTGGCCGCGGTGCTGTTGATCGTACTGGCCGTGGGTACCGTGCTTGGCACCACGTCGGGTAGTCGCTGGGTCTTGAGCAAGGTTCCAGGAGTGCAGGTCGAACAGTTCGAGGGGCGTCTTGCTGGCCGTTGGCAGGCCGAGCGGCTGGTTTGGGAACAGAACGGCAGCCGCGTCGCGGTGACGTCACCGCAGATGGACTGGTCACCGGTATGCCTGCTGCGCATGACCCTTTGTATCGAGGAACTGGTTGCCGGCACTATCGATCTGCAATTTCCGCCCAGCCCTGATGAAGAACCAAGCGAGCCGTTCAGCCTACCCGAGGTCAAGTTGCCGCTAGAGTTGCGCATCGAACACGTCGAAATCGGTCGGCTTCGGCTGAATGACGTCGAACAGCTGCAAAGCCTGCAACTGCGTGCGGACTGGCGCAAGGACGGTCTGGACATCAAGGCATTGCAGGTGCGCCGCGAGGACCTTTCATTGGATATGGCCGGGCGCTTGCAGCCGAACGGCGATTGGCCGCTGGAACTGACGGGCAATGCCGCCATCCAGTCGCCCAGTCAGCAACCCTGGGCGCTGAAGATTGCGGTGAATGGTGAGCTACGTGAGCATCTGATGCTCGATGTCGAAAGTCAGGGCTACCTCGACGCCAAGCTCAGCGGCCAAGTGCGTCCGTTGGAGCCGGAGCTGCCGGCAAGCCTGCTGTTGGTGGTAGAGCGTTTCAAGGCCACTCCGGAGTTGCCCGATGCGCTGCGCCTGGACGCCTTGAAACTGACCGCCGACGGCAATTTGAATCAGGGTTACCAACTAGTCGGCGAGGGCAGTTTGCAAGGCGAAGGCGGCGCGGTCGGCATCGCGTTGAATGCGTTGATCAACGCCACTCAGGCGCAGGTCGAAGAGCTGCAGCTGGATGCCGGCGAGGGGCGACGGATCAGTTTGAACGGACAGGTCGGTTGGCAGGACGGAATAGCGGGCGAAGCGGAACTGGCTTGGCGCGATTTCCCTTGGCGCAGGTTGTATCCGGGCGTGGATGAGCCGCCCGTCGCGCTGCGCACGCTCGATGTACAACTGCAGTACGACGACGGCAACTATCTGGGCAACTTCAATTCGGCGCTGACCGGGCCTTCCGGCGACTTCACCTTGCAGAGTCCTGTCAGCGGCAATCTCGAGGTTGTGCACCTGCCACAGCTGGAATTGCAGGCAGGGCAGGGCCGGGCCGCCGGAAATCTCAGCGTCGGTTTCGCTGATGGTATTGACTGGAATACCACCTTGAATCTGAGCGAGTTCGATCCTTCCTATTGGGTCGCTGAGTTACCGGGACAGCTCGGAGGCACGCTCAGCAGTCGCGGCGCACTGCGCGACGAACAATTGCAAGCCGAAGCGCAACTTGACCTGGACGGCACGCTGCGCAAGCAACCATTGAACCTGCAGCTGGAAGCGAGCGGCCAGAATGCCAATTGGGACGTTCCCCGTGTCGATCTACGCCTCGGCGACAACCGGATCCAGGGTAGCGGCCGATGGGCCGAAACGCTGCAGGCCAGTCTGAGTCTGGATCTGCGTCGCCTGGCGCAACTCTGGCCTGATCTGCAAGGCCAGCTAGCTGGCAACCTGAGCCTGGCTGGCACGCCGCAAGCGCCCCAGGGCGAGCTGGCGGTCGAGGGAAGTGACGTTGCATTTCAGGACAACCGCGTGGAGCGCTTGCAGCTGGCGGCCAATCTTCAAGAGGGGCAACGTGGTCAACTGCGGCTCACCGCTGACGGGTTGCAGGCAGGCGACACCGATCTGGGACAGTTGCAGGTGAATGCCGACGGCACCCGGCAGGCGCACGAGGCCGAACTGCGGTTGCAGGGCCCGTTGCTGAATCTTTCCCTGGCGCTGGACGGCGGGCTGCGCGGCGAAGATTGGAGAGGGCGGCTGGTGCAGGCGGAGCTGGACGCAAAGGGGCAGCAATGGGCGCTTCAGCAGCCGGCCTCTCTGGAGCGGTTGGCCAGTGGCCGGATCACCGTTGGTGCGCACTGCTGGGGTTCCGGTCCCGCCACGCTGTGTGCGGAAGATCAGCGTCTATTGCCTGATCCGCAGCTGCGCTATCGCCTGCGTGATTTTCAATTGGAATCGCTTGCCGCGTACCTGCCGAACAATTTGATCTGGCAAGGCGAGGTCAATGCCGATTTGTCGCTTGATCTGCCGAGCGCCGGCCCCCGTGGAAGCATTCGCGTCGACGCCGGTCCAGGCACGCTGCGCATGCGCGACGGCGAGCAATGGCTGGAATTCCCCTATGCCACCCTGGCGTTGAACAGCGAGCTGACGCCGCAGCGGGTCGATAGCCAGTTGCGTTTCGAAGGCGGTGAGCTCGGTGAGCTCGATGTGCGCTTGCAGGTCGACCCGAGCACCGAGGCGAAAGCCATCTCCGGAAACTTCCGCCTGCGGGATTTCGATCTGTCCGTGGTCCGGCCCTTCGTCGCTCAGGTCGAGCGGCTGGAGGGACAGTTGAACGGTGATGGCGAGCTGTCCGGAAGCTTGCAGCAGCCGCAGATCGACGGTGAGCTGACACTCACCGGCGGCGAGATTGCCGGTAGCGAGCTGCCCGTCAGTTTCGAGCAGTTGCAGGTTCGCGCCGTCATCGATGGCGAGCGTGTGCGCGTCGAAGGTAATTGGCGCAGCGGCGAGCAGGGGCGGGGAGAGATTGCCGGCATGCTGGATTGGCGAGACGCGCTGGACCTGGACATGCGGGTGAATGGCAGCCGGCTGCCGGTTGTCGTCGAGCCTTATGCCGAACTGGAGGTCGAGCCGGATCTTCGGTTGCAACTGGCCGATGGTCAGTTGGCCGTGACCGGCAAGGTGAGCGTTCCCCGCGGCGATATCACCGTTCGCGAATTGCCACCGTCGACCGTCAAGGTTTCCGAAGACACGGTGATCATCGGCGAAGAAGCCGAAGAAGCGCAGACGCCGTTGGCGATTCGCATGGATATCGATGTCGAAGTGGGCCAGGACCGCCTGCGATTTTCAGGTTTCGGCCTGACTGCGGACCTTGCCGGTTACCTACATATCGGTGACAACCTCGACACCCGCGGCGAGCTCAACCTCAACAATGGCCGCTACAGGGCCTACGGCCAGCGCTTGACCATACGCCGAGCGCAATTGCTGTTCACCGGCGTGCTGTCACAACCGTTTCTGAATATCGAGGCCATTCGGCGGATCGAGGCCGACAACGTCATCGCTGGTTTACGCATCACCGGCAGCGCCGAACGGCCGCGGGTCAACGTGTTTGCCGAACCCGCGATGAGCCAGGAGCAGGCGTTGTCCTATCTCGTGCTCGGTCGCCCGCTGGGTGCCGACTCCGGCGACAACAATATGCTGGCACAGGCCGCGCTTGGACTCGGCCTTGCAGGTAGCGCGTCGATAACCGGAGATGTTGCGCGGCGCCTGGGCATCCAGGACTTTCAGCTCGATACCGAAGGCAGCGGCACGGAAACCAGCGTGGTTGCCAGCGGGCGCCTGACCGACCGGTTGACACTCCGCTACGGGGTCGGCGTATTTGAGTCCGCCAATAATGTTGCCCTGCGTTATCGGCTGACCAAGCGCATTTTTCTCGAAGCCGCGAGCGGGCTGGCCAGCTCGCTCGACGTGTTTTATCGGCGCAATTTCTAAGCCGATCAGGTCGCCGCTTTTCGCTTGAAAAAACCACCTCGAATTGACTGGCAGCGTTGTGCCGCTGAGCTAGGCTGATGAGCTTACGTATCCGGCAACCTGATAGTGACCAATGGGTCGCTCGGCGCCTTTTCGAGGCCGTGCAGAGCACGCGCAAACGGCGGCGCGCCAAGCGCTCGTGGTGGTGGTAGGATCGGTCGGTCGCGCCTTGCGTGGCGGCTGATGCTGGGCTCTAGCATGAGTCTTGCAGGCTGCCGGTAGTACCCATCACATTGACGTCGGGGTATTACTGGGTCGTTTCGGGCTGGTAGTTCAGCGCGGCGCTGATGGGCGCGGTGTTTGTACTCCCTCCGGCGCGGTCCGCTCGGGCAAGGATGTCTAACATAATCAATAAGGGTGCCTTGAATGGAATTCCTGCAAAACCTGGTCAATAGCGTTAATGGTCTCGTCTGGGGACCACCCATGCTGGTGCTGATTCTCGGCACCGGTTTCTTCCTCATGGTCATGCTCAAGTTCATGCCTCTGGTGCGTATCGGCACCGGCTTTGCCCTGATCTGGCGCGGACGCGCAAAGGGCGATGAATCAACAGGCGAAATCAGCCCGTTCCAGGCGCTGATGACGTGCTTGGCCGCCACCGTAGGTACCGGCAATATTGCCGGTGTGGCCACTGCAATCTTCCTCGGCGGACCTGGTGCGCTGTTCTGGATGTGGTGTACAGCGTTGGTGGGAATGGCGACCAAGTACTGTGAAGTGGTTCTGGCGGTGCATTATCGAGAGAAGGACGACCGCGGCGAGCACGTCGGTGGCCCGATGTACGCGATCAAGAATGGTCTGCATAAGCGCTGGTTGTGGCTCGGTGGCGCCTTCGCAATCTTTGGGGGGTTGGCCGGTTTCGGTATCGGCAACATGGTGCAGGTGAACAGCATGGCGCTTGCGCTTGAGACCACCTTCTCCGTTCCTTTGTGGGTGACCGGTCTGGTCACCATGTTTTTCGTCGGGCTGGTCATCCTCGGCGGCATCAAGCGGATCGGCGTGGTAGCCGCTGCACTGGTGCCGTTCATGTGCGTGGCGTATGTCATCGCCGGCATCGTGGTGCTGGTGGTTCATGCGGCGGAGATTCCGACGGCGTTCGATCTGATCTTCACCCATGCCTTCACGCCGATCGCAGCCACTGGCGGCTTCGCCGGTGCGGCAGTCATGGCAGCCATTCGCTTCGGCGTGGCACGCGGCATCTTTTCCAACGAGGCCGGGCTGGGTACCGCTGGTATCGCTCAGGCAGCCGGCA
Source organism: Stutzerimonas sp. (assembly GCF_982611455.1). Taxonomy (NCBI): domain Bacteria; kingdom Pseudomonadati; phylum Pseudomonadota; class Gammaproteobacteria; order Pseudomonadales; family Pseudomonadaceae; genus Stutzerimonas; species Stutzerimonas sp. Next base: position 71,168 of record NZ_CEXBBO010000009.1, on the reverse strand, counting down.
CCACCCAGAGCTCGGTGCGCTCCGGGCTGATCGGCATGATGGGCACCTTCATCGATACCATCATCATCTGTTCCATTACCGGCCTGGCGATCGTCTGTTCCGGCGTCTGGACTGGCGGCGAAAGCGGTGCGGCGTTGTCCGCCGCCGCATTCGAATCAGCCATGCCTGGTTTTGGTGGCGCGCTGTTGACGGTGGCCCTGGTGGTGTTCGCTTTCACCACTATCCTCGGCTGGAGTTACTTCGGCGAGAAGTGCTGGGAGTTCATGGTCGGCACCAAGGCGATCTGGCCGTTCCGCGTCATCTGGGTGCTGGCGGTGCCGTTCGGCGCGATCGCTCAGTTGGATTTCGCCTGGTTGCTGGCTGATACCCTCAACGGCCTGATGGCGATCCCCAACCTGATTTCCTTGCTGCTGCTGAGTCCGGTAGTGGTCAAGCTGACCAAGGAATACTTCGCTCGTAATCAGGCAGCCTGAGTAACCCTGGCCGCGATATCCTCGCGGCCTATGACTAATAGGAGTTCACATGACTGAAGTAACCCATAGGGGCAATCCGATCCAGGTCTCCGGTGCATTTCCGCAAGCCAATCAGAAAGCCAAGCCGTTCAGCCTGGTTGGCGGTGACCTGGCTGATGTTTCGCTGAGCAGCTTCTCCGGCAAGCGCAAGGTCTTGAACATCTTCCCGAGCATCGATACGCCGACCTGCGCCACCTCGGTGCGCAAGTTCAACGCTCAAGCCAGCGGGCTGAATAACACGGTGGTGCTGTGTATCTCTGCCGACCTGCCGTTTGCCCAGAAGCGCTTTTGCGGGGCCGAGGGCCTGGAGAACGTAGTCAATCTGTCGACTATGCGTGGCCGCGAGTTCCTCGAAGACTATGGTGTACTGATCGCCACCGGCCCGCTCGCTGGCGTATCCGCTCGCGCCGTAGTCGTGCTGGACGAGCAGGATCAGGTGCTGCACAGCGAGCTGGTTGCCGAAATCGGTTCCGAACCTAATTACGAAGCTGCCATCGCGTCGCTCAACTAGCTCGACTGATAGGGAGCGGTGCAATGCCGCTTCCTTCGCCTTCTTCAAATTGGCGACAAAAATCACGCTCGATCAGCCATTCCTCTTGTCGCTATCAATTGGCTGAAACCGCTGTCGGCACTTAGTTTGCGTATATACACCCCCCGATAAGAACTGCTGCGATCAGGCGATGGCTTTAGGCCAGATTTTATGAATTGCTACAAAATCTTTTCCCTTCGCTGCGGTCCTAGCATCGTTGCCCATTGAATGGATTCGCTTATGTCTACCTCGCGTGTCAAGAAGATCGGTGTATCCGGCACAGGAATGATCGCCCACTGTTTTGTTCGGCTGATCAAGCAGCATTACCAGGACCTGGAAATCTCCCACGTACTGACCCGCCGGCCGCTTAATTCCTTTACCGATTTCCCCCTGAGCGATCGCCTTACCAATTCACTTGGCCAACTGGTCGACGGCGCCGATCTGATCGTCGAGTGCAGCGGTGATGTCTTCCATGGCACCGAGGTGATCGAGCGTGCCTTCGAAGCTGGCCTGCCGGTGATAACCATCAATGCCGAGTTGCAAGTCACCACCGGTTCCTATCTTGCCGGCAAGGGCTTTATCACCGAGGCTGAGGGCGACCAGCCGGGATCGCTGGCGGCGCTACATGAAGAAGCCCTGATGATGGGCTTCAAGCCGTTGGTATACGGCAACATGAAAGGCTATCTGAACCACAATCCGTCGCCCGCGGACATGGCCTATTGGTCAAAACGTCAGGGCATAAGCATCGACCAGACGACTTCGTTCACCGATGGCACCAAGGTGCAAATCGAGCAGGTAATCGTAGGTAACGGCCTAGGGGCGACGATTACCAAGCAGGGACTGGAAGGGTTGGCTTCGACCAATTTGACTGAAACAGGCAACCTGCTCGGCATAATGGCCGAGCGCCTTGGCCAGCCGTTCGTTGATTATGTGATTCCTTCCGGCTATCTGGCCGGTGGCGTGTTCCTGGTCTGTCGGCATGACGACAACCAGCGGGCCGCCGTTGAATATTTCAAGCTCGGGCCTGGGCCCTATTACACGTTGTTGCGTCCTTTCCATCTGTGTTCGCTGGAGGTCGGCAAGACTGTGCGCCGGGTACTCAGTGGGGGTGGCGTGTTGCTGAATAATTCGATTGCACCGACGCTCGGCGTCGGTGCGATCGCCAAGCGCGCCATGCGCCCTGGTGAGCTGATCGAGCGTGGTATAGGCGGTTTTCAGTTCCGCGGCGAAGCCCTCAAGCTCGATCAGAATCCCGATCACGTGCCGATCGGTCTGTTGCGCAAGACCGCACTTAAGCGTGCGGTCGAGCCAGGGCAGTTGATCACTTTCGAAGATGTCGACATTCTGCCGAGTCGCGCGCTGGACATCGTCATGCAACAGCGCGCAGAGCGCAACGTAGCGGTCAGCCATAGCTCGGCCGAGAGCCCGACAGGGTCGGCCGGGATGAGGGTCATGGGCGGTTGAAAGGCTCTTATGCAATCAAACGAAGGCCGCTGATGCGGCCTTCGTTGTTTCTGCACGGGTTGAATCCGTAATTGCGTCACATCGGTTGTGCTTGATCTGCGGCGCAACCAGCAGACAGGAACTTTCGTACCGTCAGGCCTTCTTCATCGACCAATAGGCCGGCTTGAACAGGTCCCGCTCGCCTAGCAGTAACACACCTGCTGCAAAGGCACATAACACCAGCGCGATATACAGGCACAACTGGAGCAGACCGTGCGGGGCGGGTAGCCAGTGCAGCGCGGCGGCAACTGCAGCGCCGGTGGTCAGCCAGCGCAGGAGAACGTTCACAGCCAGACCTTTTGGCGACGCTCGGTAGACATACAGCCCCATGAACAGCGCCTGCAGCGCCGCCCCGCTGGAAAACGCAAACGCCAAGCCTTCGGCACCGTATTGGCGGTAGAGCAATGCATCGAGGCCAATAGTCAACGCAGAACTGGCCAGCGTAATCGCCAAAAACAGCCGCGACTGATGCTGGGCGAGCAGGGCGCGCCCCCATAACAGCGCCAGCCCCATCGCCGGAAGGCCAAGCGCATACAGAATCACCAGCGATGCCGTGGCGTCGGTTTGCTGGGCACCGAATTGACCCCGTTCCAGAAGCACCGATACAACAGTTTGCGGGAATGAGCAGAGCACCACCGTGGCGGGGACCAGAAACAGCAGAGTCGCCAGTAATCCCTTGCGTATCACCACGGCGTGGCCGCCGAGGTCATCGTCGTTCCAGCTCGAAACGAAGCGAGGGAAGAGCACCGAAAGCACCGACAGTGCATAAAGCGTGAGCGGAATCGTGACGATGCGGAACGCAAAAGAAAGCATGGTGATGCTGCCTTCGTCGAGAAAGGAGGCGAACATCCGCTCGGCGAGAATGCAGCCCTGTTGCGCGCCGGCGGCCAGTAGAATCGGGGCGAATGCGAGGCCGAAGCCACCACCATGACCGGTCGCTTCGACCTCGACACCTCCGCGCAGATAAGCGATACGTCGATGTTGCACCAGTATCAATGCTAACTGGGGCAGCAGCATGCCAATAAAGATCACCATCCCGGTGGGTTGAAACAATAGGATGCCGATGATCGCGCCGGCATTGAGTAGTACCGTTCGCACCATCGGCAGGATGAACACTTCATCCATATTGAGCAGTGCGCCCTGGCAATACAGTACGGCCTGAACCGCGATCAACACAGCACCCACGCAGAACACCAATTGGCCGGAGGCAACCTGAGCGTCCGACCAACCTGGCGCAAGCAGGTTGAGAATCCAATAGCTGCCGACGATGGCAATGGTGCTTACAGCGGCACCCATAAGCATCACACGCCAGTAAAGCCAGCGGCTCACGGTTTCGAACAGGGCTTCAGATTGGCTGCGTAATTTCTGCAGGTAAGGGATCATCGCATCGCGAAGCGCGAGGCCGAGGAAGTTTTCGAAGAACATCGGCAGGATCAGTGCCACGAAGATAAGGTCCGCTTCCCAGCTCAGGCCGAAGGCTTTGGCAATGAACAGGTCGCGTAAGAAGCCGAGAAGAAAGCTGGCGACAGTCAACGCCAGGATGATCAGTGATGCATTCATTCCTTGATCCTGTGCAGGCCATTATCAGGTGGCCTGATGAAGTCGGCATATCACATCCCATTGAATGGATTGCCAGCGGTAGTTTCTTGAATCGCACCCGGCAGAACCCTGGCGAACGATACATAGACTGAACGACTGAAACATGGTTCCTGCGCGCTATAAGCGCGCTTGACCGTCCGCAATCGTCACGGACAAGTGCGGATACGTAAAAATGCCGTAAATCCCCTTTGCGAGCGGGGCGTGACTGCTTATGGTTCACGCTCATTTCCAAGCGAACCCAGTTCATGTCCGAGGCAAACACTACTTCTACCGGCTCCGCGCGGCGCTGGCTGATCATTGGCGTCGTGGTTACGGCTATTGCGTTACTGCTTTGGTGGCTTTGGCCAACTGCATCCGACACACCTCAGCCACAGCGCGGCGGGCGTGCGGCTTTCGGCGCGCTCGGTGGACCGACGCCGGTGCGGGTTGCGTCGGTCGAGCAGGGGCGGTTCGAGGTTTATTCCAAAGCGCTCGGTACCGTCACGCCGTTGAATACGGTAAACGTGCGCAGCCGTGTTGCCGGCGAGTTGGTCGACGTGCGTTTCGAAGAAGGTCAACGGGTCAGTGCCGGCGATCTGCTTGCGATAATCGACCCGCGCCCGTACGAGGTGGCATTGCAGCAGGCCGAAGGCACGCTCCAGCAGAACCGCGCGCTGCTGCAGAACGCGCAGGTCGATCTCAAGCGCTATCGAGGCTTGTTCGCCGATGACAGTATTGCCAAGCAAACGCTCGATACTCAGCAGGCGTTGGTCAATCAATATCAGGGAACCCTGGCGGCCAATCAGGCGGCCGTCAATGAAGCCAAGCTGAACCTGCAATTCACGCAGATCCGGGCGCCGATAGACGGTCGCGTCGGTCTGCGGCAGCTGGATCAAGGCAACCTTGTCGCTGCCAACGACACCACCCCACTGGTCGTCATTACCCAAACCCAGCCAATGGCGATCAGCTTTACCTTGCCCGAAGGTGAGTTGCCACCGGTCATCAGCCGTTTCCGTCGCGGCGACGAATTAACGGTGCAGGCTTGGGACCGTGGCGAGCGGATACTCTTTGGTGAGGGTGTGCTGGAAAGCCTCGATAATCTGATCGATCCGACCACGGGTACCTTGAAAATGAAGGCTCGCTTCGACAACGAGGCAGAGCTGCTGATACCCAATCAGTTCGTCAATGTCCACTTGCGAGTAGAGACTTTGGAGGACGCCATCCTGATTCCTTCGGCCGCTTTGCAGTTCGGGTCTCGCGGCAACTATGCCTACGTGGTCGGTGAAGATTCCAAGGTCGAGCTGCGCACTCTCGAAGTGGGGCCGAGCAACGGCGAGAAGACAGTCATCATCAACGGCCTGAACGTCGGCGAGCGGATCGTCATGGAAGGCACCGACCGCCTGCGTGACGGCAGCGAAGTAGAAGTGGTAGACCGCAAGAAACTCGCCGAAGAGGCGGCCGAAAATCCCAAGGTTGACCCTCAGAGTGACAAGGAGCGTTCAGCGCGATGAATATCTCGCGGCTGTTCATTCTCCGGCCGGTGGCGACCACGCTGACCATGATCGCCATCCTCCTGGCGGGTCTGATCGCCTACCGCATGCTGCCGATTTCGGCGCTGCCGCAGGTGGACTACCCGACCATCCGCGTATTGACGCTGTATCCCGGCGCCAGCCCTGAAGTCATGACCAGTGCCGTTACCGCACCGCTCGAACGGCAGTTCGGTCAGATGCCGGGACTGACACAGATGTCCTCGACCAGCTCCGGCGGCGCTTCGGTGATCACCCTGCGTTTCTCCCTCGAAGTCGAGCTGGATGTGGCCGAACAGGAAGTGCAAGCGGCCATCAACGCGGCGAGTAATTTGCTACCCAACGATCTTCCGGCGCCGCCGGTGTACAACAAGGTCAACCCGGCCGACACGCCAGTAATGACCCTGGCCGTGACATCGGAAAGCCTCGCGCTGCCGCAACTCCATGATCTGGTCGATACGCGCATGGCGCAGAAATTGGCGCAGATCAGCGGTGTGGGCATGGTCAGCATCGCCGGTGGCCAGCGCCCCGCGGTACGTATCCAGGTCAATCCCGAAGCCCTGGCATCCTATGGAATGTCGCTCGCTGACGTCCGCTCGCTGGTGACCAGCTCCAACGTCAATCAACCCAAAGGCAACTTCGACGGCCCTACGCGGGTGTCGATGCTCGATGCCAACGATCAATTGAAGACGCCGGAGGAATACGCCCAACTGATCCTGGCGTACGAAGACGGTGCGACGCTGCGCCTGGAAGACGTTGCCGATATCATCGATGGCGCCGAGAACGAGCGCCTCGCTGCTTGGGCCAACGAAAACCAAGCCGTACTGCTGAATATCCAGCGTCAGCCAGGCGCCAACGTTATCGAGGTGGTCGAGCGTATCCAGGCGCTGCTTCCTGAAGTCACCGCCAGCATGCCGGCCGGGCTTGATGTGGTCGTGCTTACCGATCGCACGCAGACCATCCGTGCCGCGATCACCGATGTGCAGCACGAACTGCTGATGGCCACGTTTCTGGTAGTGATGGTGACCTTCGTCTTCCTCAAGCGGCTCTCGGCGACGATCATCCCGTCGATCGCCGTACCGTTGTCGCTTGTCGGCACCTTCGCGGTGATGCATCTCGCCGGTTTCTCGCTGAACAACCTGACGCTGATGGCCCTTACCATCGCCACCGGCTTCGTGGTCGACGATGCCATCGTTATGCTCGAGAACATCGCGCGTCACGTGGAAGAGGGCGAGACGCCACTCCAGGCCGCGCTCAAGGGTGCCAAGCAGATCGGCTTCACGCTGATATCCCTGACGCTGTCGCTGATTGCGGTACTGATTCCGCTACTGTTCATGCAGGACGTGGTGGGCCGTCTGTTCCGCGAATTTGCCGTCACGCTAGCGGTCGCGATTCTGATTTCGCTCGTGGTCTCACTGACTCTGACACCGATGATGTGCGCCAAGCTGCTCAAACCCGCCACGGCGGAGAAGTCCGGACCGGACTGGGTCGAGCGGCTCATCGGCGGTTACGCGCGTTGGCTGACCTGGGTGTTGGCGCATCAGACCCTGACCTTACTGGTTGCCGTGGGCACATTGGGATTGACGGTCGTGCTGTATCTGGCGGTGCCGAAGGGTTTCTTCCCGGTGCAGGATACTGGCGTGATTCAGGGCATCAGTGAAGCGCCACAATCGATTTCCTTCCGAGCGATGAGTGAGCGCCAGCAGTCGCTGTCGCGAGTGATTCTCGCCGACCCGGCGGTAGCCAGCCTGTCGTCCTACATAGGCGTCGATGGCGACAACGTGACCCTCAACAGTGGTCGCTTGTTGATCAACCTCAAACCTCATGGTGAGCGGGATGTCACGGCGAGCCAGGTCATCGATCGCTTGCGGCCGGAGTTGGCGAAACTGCCGGGTATCGAGCTGTATATGCAGCCGGTGCAGGATCTGTCGATCGAGGATCGGGTCAGCCGCACGCAGTTCCAGTTCAGCCTGGAATCTCCCGATGGCGAACTGTTGCAGGAGTGGACGCCGCGCCTGGTGACGGCCTTGCGTGAACGCCCCGAACTGACCGATGTCGCCAGCGACTTGCAGAGCAATGGCCTGCAGATCTATCTGGACATCGACCGCGATGCGGCCGCGCGCCTCGGAATCGAGATCTCGGCCATAACCGATGCGCTGTACGACGCCTTCGGCCAGAGGCAGATTTCGACCATCTTCACCCAGGCCAGCCAGTACCGCGTAGTGCTCGAGGCCGACGCGGGCGGCCGTCTTGGTCCGCAGGCGCTTGAGCAGTTGTTCGTGCAGAGCGAGGGCGGCACACCGGTGCGGCTGTCGAGCCTGGCGACGGTGGAGCAGCGTAACGCGCCATTGCTGATCAACCATATCGGCCAGTTTCCGGCGGTGACGCTGTCGTTCAACCTGGCCGATGGTGTATCGCTGGGCAAGGCAGTGGAAGTCATCGAGGGAGTCGAGGCCGAGATCGGACTGCCGGCCGGCATTCAGAGTCGCTTCCAAGGCGCCGCCGAGGCGTTCCGCGCGTCGTTGTCGAGCACCTTGCTGCTGATTCTAGCGGCGGTGGTGACCATGTATATCGTGCTCGGCGTGCTCTACGAGAGTTACATCCACCCGATCACTATCCTCTCAACGCTACCTTCGGCGGCGGTTGGCGCTTTGCTCGCGCTGTTGCTGACCGGCAATGATCTGGGCCTGATCGCCATCATTGGCATCATCCTGCTGATCGGCATCGTCAAGAAGAACGCGATCATGATGATCGACTTCGCCCTCGAGGCCGAGCGTCAGCAAGGCATGAGTCCGCAAGATGCAATCTACCGAGCCGCATTGTTGCGTTTCCGCCCGATTCTGATGACGACCCTGGCCGCACTCTTCGGCGCGGTGCCGCTGATGCTTGCGTCGGGTTCCGGTGCTGAGTTGCGTCAGCCACTGGGCCTGGTGCTGGTCGGTGGTTTGCTACTTAGCCAGTTGCTGACGCTGTTCACCACACCGGTGATCTATCTGTTCTTCGATCGGTTGGGCCGGCGCTTTGCCCGCAGGGACGTGGCAGGACAGGAGGCGCGTGCATGAACGCTTCGAAAAAGCGCTGGAGGCTGGAGGCTGAACGGAAAGGCCGTTCGTTGCCTGGCGCGCCTCCGGTCTTCGGCCTCAAGCCTCCAGCGATTTTTGCGCTATGAATCTATCGGCCCCCTTCATCGCCCGCCCGGTGGCGACCATGTTGCTGAGCCTGGCGATCCTGCTATTGGGCGGAGTCAGCTTTGGCCTGTTGCCCGTATCGCCGCTGCCGAACATGGATTTTCCGGTCATTACGGTACAGGCCAGCTTGCCCGGTGCCAGTCCCGAGATCATGGCATCCAGCGTGGCGACGCCGCTGGAACGGTCACTCGGCAGCATCGCTGGCGTCAGCCAGATGAGCAGCCGCAGTAGCCAGGGACAGACGCGGATCATCATCCAGTTCGACCTTGATCGGGACATCAACGGCGCTGCGCGCGAGGTTCAGGCGGCGATCAACGCTGCGCGCAATCTATTACCCAGCGGTATGCGCAGCATGCCCACCTATCGCAAGGTCAACCCGTCGCAGGCGCCGATCATGGTGCTGTCGCTGACGTCCGACGTGCTCGACAAAGGGCAGCTCTACGACATCGGCTCTACGGTGCTCGCGCAGAAATTGTCGCAGGTGCCGGGAGTCGGTGAAGTGCAGGTTGGTGGCAGCTCACTGCCGGCGGTACGCGTCGAATTACAACCGCAACAGTTAGAACAATACGGCGTGTCCCTCGACGAGGTGCGCGACACCATCGCTTTGGCCAACGTGCGCAGGCCCAAGGGCATGGTTGAAGACGACAATCGCCATTGGCAGGTGCAGGCCAACGATCAGCTGCACGAGGCCGCTGACTACCTGCCGTTGATCATTCGCTACGAGGACGGTGCAGCGCTGCGCTTGAGCGACGTCGCCGAGGTCAGTGACGCGGTCGAGGATCGCTATAACGACGGTTTCTTCAACAATGACCGCGCCGTGCTGCTGATCATCAACCGTCAGGCTGGCGCCAACATCATCGAAACCATCGAAGGCATTCGTAACGAGTTGCCTGCACTGCAAGCAATCGTTCCCGGCAGCGTCAATCTGGCGGTGGCGATGGATCGCTCGCCGGTGATTCGCGCGACCCTGCATGAAGCCGAGCGAACATTGCTGATCGCTGTGGGCCTGGTCATCGTGCTGGTGTTTCTCTTCCTCGGTCGGCTGCGCACGGCGCTGATACCGGCGCTAGCGGTGCCGGTGTCGCTGGTGGGCACTTTCGCGGTCATGTATCTGTTTGGTTTCTCGCTCAATATCCTGTCGCTGATGGCTTTGATTCTCGCCGCCGGACTGGTGGTGGACGACGCCATCGTGGTGCTTGAGAACATTGCACGGCACATCGACGAGGGTGTTCCGCCGATGCGTGCCGCCTACATCGGCACCCGCGAAGTAGGCTTCACACTATTGTCGATGAACCTTTCGCTGGTGGTGGTTTTCGTCTCGATTCTGTTCATGGGCGGTATCGTCGAGCGGCTGTTCCGTGAGTTTTCCATCACCCTGGCGGCGGCGATCCTGGTCTCGCTGCTAGTGTCGCTGACCCTGACCCCCATGCTTTGTGCACGCTGGTTGAAACCGCATCAGCCCGAACATGACGGCCGTCTTCATCGCTGGAGCCACGACGCCCATCAATGGCTGCTGCGCCACTATGATCGGTCCCTGAGTTGGGCGCTGCGCCATCGCCGGATCACCTTGCTGACGTTGCTGGCGACCATTGCCCTGAACGTCGTGCTCTACATACAAGTGCCCAAAACCTTCCTACCGCAGCAGGACACCGGCCAACTGACCGGCTTCATTCGCGGCGACGATGGCCTGTCGTTCCAGGTCATGCAGCCAAAGATGGAAATCTATCGCAAGGCCGTGCTTGCGGACCCGGCAGTGGAAAGCGTGGCTGGTTTCATCGGCGGGCAGGGAGGCATCAACAATGCCTTCATGATCGTCCGGCTCAAACCACTGGAGGAGCGCCAGATTTCCGCGCAGAAAGTGATCGAGCGCATCCGCAAAAACCAGCCTAAGGTGCCCGGCGGGCGCATGTTCCTGATGGCCGACCAGGATTTGCAGTTCGGTGGCGGTCGGCAGAGCAGCTCGGCTTACTCCTATAACCTGTTGGCCAGCGATCTGGCGGACCTGCGCACGTGGTTGCCGCAGGTGACGCGGGCGCTGATGGCCTTGCCGGAGCTGACCAGCATCGATGCCAACGAAGGCGAGGGCGCTCAGCAGATCAGCCTGAAGGTCGATCGCGACGCGGCCAAACGGCTCGGTATCGACATGAGCACAGTGACCACCTTGCTCAACAATGCCTTCAGCCAGCGACAGATTTCGACCATTTACGAGTCGCTCAACCAGTATCAGGTGGTGATGGAGATCGACCCGGCCTACGCCCAGCATCCCGAGGTGCTGGAGCAGATCAATGTCATCACGAGTGACGGCCGACGGGTGCCGCTGGCGGCCTTCGCGCGCTACGAGCGCAGCCTCGAAGAGGATCGGGTCAGTCATGAGGGGCAGTTCGCCGCGGAGAACATCGATTTCGACTTGGCGCCGGGTGTCAGTCTCGATCAGGCGACGCAGGCCATCGAGCGCGCAGTTGCTGCCATTGGCATGCCCAGCGAGGTGCAGGGGCGTCTGGGCGGCACCGGCGATGTCTTCCAGTCCGTTCAGCAAGGCCAGCCGCTGATGATTCTTGGTGCCTTGCTGCTGGTTTACATCGTGCTCGGCATTCTCTATGAGAGTTATATCCATCCGCTGACGATTCTTTCCACATTGCCGTCGGCCGGTGTCGGTGCCTTGCTGGCGATCATCTTGACGCGGGAGCAGTTCAGTCTGATTTCCCTGCTCGGGCTGTTCTTGCTGATCGGCGTGGTAAAGAAGAACGCGATCCTGATGATCGACCTGGCATTGCAATTCGAGCGTAACGATCGATTGTCTCCGGAAGAATCGATCCGTCGCTCTTGTCTGCTGCGTTTCCGCCCGATTTTGATGACCACCATGGCTGCCATTCTTGGCGCGCTGCCGTTGCTAATGGGCGGCGCCGAAGGAGCCGAGATGCGCCAGCCGCTGGGCTTGACCATCATCGGCGGGCTGCTGCTGAGTCAGATTCTTACCCTATACACCACGCCGGTGGTCTATCTGTACCTGGACCGCGCGCGTCATCGTTTCAACAGCTGGCGCGGTGTACGCACCGATGCCGCCCTGGAAAATCCGCTATGAGTTCGTTGCGTTTGAAACACCCTTTGCGTCCTTTGGCCCTGGTGGTCATGGCGTTTTCGCTAGTTGCCTGCACCGTTGGGCCTGACTATCGGCGACCTGATTTACCGATGGCGGCTGAATTCAAACAGGCTGAAGGCTGGAAAGCCGCGGCGCCAGCTGACGTATTGCAGCGCGGCGAGTGGTGGGCGTTGTACGGCGATGCAGAGCTGAATGCGCTGGTGTCGCGACTGAACGTCTCCAACCAGAACCTCGCCGCGGCCGAAGCTCAGTACCGTCAGGCGCGCGCATTGGTTCGGGGGGCTCGCTCGCAACTCTTCCCCAGCGTGGGTGCAAGTGGCGGCGTGTCCCGTTCGGCTCAGGGTAGCGACACCAACAACAGTTCGGCCTTTGAGACTTTCGACAGCAGCAGTGGCACCAGCGAGAGCTACGAGGTGGGTCTCGACGCTTCTTGGGAACTGGACATCTGGGGACGTCTGCGGCGCAACCTGGAGGCCAATCGCGCCAATATGCAGGCCAGCGCGGCGGACATTGCAGCGGTCAAGCTGAGCCTGCAAGCCGAACTGGTTCAAACCTATCTGCAACTGCGGGTGATGGACGAGCAACGGCGGCTGTTCGACCAGACCGTCGAGGCCTTTGCCCGATCGCTACGGCTGACCGAAAACCAATATGAAGCCGGTATCGTGCCGAAGTCGGACGTTACCCAGGCGCGCACTCAGCTGAAAAGTACCCAGGCTCAGGCGATCGACCTCGAGTGGCAGCGGGCACAGATGGAACACGCGATCGCCGTGCTGATAGGCGTTGCCCCGTCCGAGCTGGGTATCGCTGCACATGAACATATTCCCGGGCTGCCGTCAGTCCCTTTGGCGTTACCGTCCGCGCTGCTCGAACGCCGTCCGGACATCGCCTCGGCCGAGCGCCAAGTGATTGCCGCCAACGCTCAAATCGGCGTGGCTGAAGCGGCCTGGTATCCCGACCTATCGCTGAGTGCCAGCGGCGGGTATCGCAACAGTAGCTTTAGCGACCTGATCAGCCTGCCCAATCGCTTCTGGTCGCTAGGCCCGCAGCTAGCGGTCACGCTGCTTGATTTCGGTGGTCGCCGTGCTGACCTCGAAGCGGCCGAGGCCAGCTATGACCAGACCGTCGCCAACTACCGCCAGACCGTGCTCGACAGCTTTCGTGAAGTAGAGGACAACCTGGTTCAGTTGCGTGTTCTGGCGGAAGAAGCGGTGGTGCAGCGCGAAGCACTGGAAGCGGCGCAGGAGTCGCTGCGGCTGATCGAGAACCAGTATCGCGCCGGCACCGTCGACTTCCTCAGCGTGGCGACAGTGCAGACGATGGCGCTGAACAACGAGCGCACCAATCTGGCACTGATGGGTGACCGTCTGACGGCCAGCGTGCAGCTGATCGCGGCACTGGGCGGCGGATGGAATATCGAACAGCTCGAGAGCGAGCCGGATCTGTAACAGTCGCAAGGTTGTTCAGGTAGAAAAAAACCAGGCCGAGGCCTGGTTTTTTGTTCTGCTGATGGTGGCTCAGTGACGCTGCTTGCGATTCACTGTCTGCGCGGCTTTGATGATATCGGCACCGATTACAGGCTCGAACTCCTGCCATACCGGCCGCATGGCTTCACGCCAGGCTTCGCGCTCTGCTGGAGTCAGTTCGATGATTTCCGAAGTGCCGGCTTGGCGGATGCGCTCGCGATGGGCCTGGTTGGCTTCCTCGGCGGCACGGTTCACTTCGTAGGTCACCTCATCGATGATGCCTTCCAACTCGGTGCGAATCTGGTGCGGAATGCCGTACCAGAAGCGCGTATTGCTCACCAACATGTAGTCGAGCACCCCGTGATTGCTCTCGGTGATATAAGGCTGCACGGTATGCATTTTCTTGCTGTAGATATTCGACCAAGGATTTTCCGCGCCTTGGACGGTGCCGTTCTGCAGCGAGGCGAAGACATCGGCGAAGGCGATCTTTTTAGTCGGCGCACCCACCTGAGCGAACTGTGATTCCAGTACCGCAGAAGGCTGGATACGGAAGGCCAGTCCGGTTGCATCAGCCGGCATACGCAGTGCCTTTGTTGCAGACAGCTGCTTCATACCGTTATGCCAGTAGGCCAGGCCGGTGATGTTTTCCTTTTCCATCGAGCGCAGCAGCTGACGGCCCTTGGCGCGCTTCTGGAAGCGGTTGACGGCTTCCAGGTCGTCGAACAGGAAAGGCAGGTCGAAAACCTGAACCTGCTTGGTGTATTTCTCGAACTTGGCCAGCGAGGGTGCCAGCAGCTGGACTTCGTTGTTGCTCAGAGCTTCCAACTCGCTGGCATCGCCAAACAGTGTGGAGTTGGGGTAAACCTCGACGGTTACCTGGCCCGGCAAGCGCTCTTCAACCAGTTTCTTGAACAACAGGGCGCCCTTGCCCTTGGGGGTTTCTTCAGCGACGACGTGGGAGAACTTTATGACTATCGGCTCTGCTTCGACCGCTGTCGCGGTCAGTGCCAGCATCAGTCCGACGAGAGTGATGATCGGCTTACTCATTGGAAGGCTCTTTATTTTTGGTTGGTTGGCATAACATCCGGAGCCGGATGCGATTGAGCTTCAACGGAACGTTATGCCAAATACGCCGCACCACCTAAAGCGCTTTCTCACAAAACTCATAACTGAAAGAGCAGGAACGGGAACAGGTCACAGTTTTCCCCGCATGAGCCGTCGCTCTGCGCCGCAAACCGGCGACGCAGAGCGTTGCCGTTAGCTGCTGGCCAGCTGCCAACCACCACCGAGCGCCTTGTAGAGTGCGACGACACCGCGATAAACCTCGACTTCAGCCTGGGCCTGGGCGTCTTCGGCTGCGAGCCGTTCACGCTCGGCATCCAGTAGCACAAGGAAGTCCACCGTTCCTTCGCGATAGCGGATCTCGGCCTGTTGCGCTGCCGCGCGGCTCGCGCTGGACTGGCGTAGGAGCGACAACAACCGCTCCTGGGCACGGGCGTAGTCGCTGAAAGCGTTTTCCGATTCCTCCAGCGCGAGCAATACCTGCTGCTCGTAGCTGGCCAGCACACCCTCGGCATCGGCTTCGGCACCGCGCAATCTGGCGCGCACACTGCCCATGTCGAACGCCGCCCAACTGATGCTCGGCGCGGCTCCCCAGGCCTGCGCAGCACTGGAACCAATCTGCGAACCGCGCCCGGCGACGAAGCCGAGGAAGCCGGACAGGCTCACCCGCGGGAACAGATCCGCCGTCGCGACGCCGACATTGGCAGTGGCTGCAGCCAACTGGCGCTCCGCCGCGCGGATATCCGGACGACGACGCAGCAGTTCGCCGGGGTCGCCAATCGGCAACGCTTTGGCAATCGCCGGCAGTTCGCGTGGCGACAGGTCGACGCTTAACTGATCGGCGCGCTGGCCGAGCAGAGTGGCGATGCGATTGCGAGCACGGCTTTGGGCCGCTTGAAATTGCGGCAAGCTGGCCTCGGTGGCAGCCAAACGGGCATCGGCGCGCAGGACATCGAGCTCGCTTCCCATGCCGGCGTCGCGCAGCTGTTCGGTCAGCTGATGCGAGTCGCGCTGGTTGTCCAGGTTCTCGCGAGCAATGCGTTCACGCAGCTGAGCGCCGCGAAGCTGTCCATAGGCATCTACCAGTTCGGCGATCAGGCTCACCTGCAACTGATAGAGCTCGGCTTCGGCGGCTTCCGTCTGCGCTTCGCTGGCTTCGATACGCCGCTGGATGCGCCCGAACAGATCCAATTCCCAGGCCATGTCCAGACCCAGGTCGTAGCGCTCGATGTTGCTGCGTTCTTCGCTGAAACCCGGCTGCTGGGCTTTGCCATATTCGGCGGTGGCGCCAGCAGTCACGGTGGGCAAGCGATCATTGGCGGCATCGTCACGGATCGAGCGTGCCGCACGTAGCCTGGCGAAGGCGATGCGCAGCTCACGGTTTTCCGCCAGCGCCTGACCAACCAGCGCATCCAGCGTCGGGTCTTCGAACTGGCGCCACCAGGCGGACTCGAACCGCGAGCGGTCGAAATCTTCTGCGGTGGCCCGATCGATTTGTGCCGAAGCTGTTTCAGGCGTGCGGTAATCAGGCCCCACTGCACAGGCGCTGAGCGTCAATATCGCGGCTAGCAGGAGCGGGGTGGTGATTAAAACCTTCATACATGGATCTCCTTTGACAGATTGTGTGGAAACTACTGCTCTCGGTTATGCCGCGTTAAAAACAGGCTCGGAATGCTCATTTACAATTCGTAAACTCCGCTTCCTCGCCTGTTTTTGCCTTGCTTAACCTTCGCTCGCTACGTTTCCACGCAGTCTGTTGAATACAGCCTTTTTCTCCTCGCGCTTTTCGACGAAAGCGCGAATCAGTAGATAGAACACCGGGGTCAGCAGCAGCCCGAAGAACGTTACCCCGAGCATCCCGCTGAACACCGCGACACCCATGGCATGCCGCATCTCGGCACCGGCGCCGCTGGACAGCACCAGCGGCACCACGCCCATGATGAAGGCGAAGCTGGTCATCAAAATCGGGCGCAGCCGGAGGCGGCAGGCTTCGAGTACCGCGGCCAGCCGGTCCATGCCTTCCTCTTGCTTGTCCTTGGCGAACTCGACGATGAGGATGGCGTTCTTGCACGCCAATCCCACCAGCACGATCAGGCCGATCTGAGTGAACACGTTGTTATCGCCACCGGACAGAATCACCCCAGTGATGGCCGAAAGCAGCGTCATCGGCACGATCAGGATCACCGCCAGCGGCAGGCTCCAGCTCTCGTATTGCGCCGCCAGCACCAGGAACGCCAGCAGGACGCAGAGCGGGAAGACGAACATTGCGGTGTTGCCGGCCAGAATTTGCTGAAAGGTCAGCTCGGTCCATTCGTAGCTCATGCCGTTCGGCAGCTCGGCCTGGAGCAGCCGCTCCATGGCGTCCTCGGCTTGACCGGAGCTGTAGCCCGGCGCCGCCGCACCGTTTATTTCAGCGGTGAGGAAGCCGTTGTAGTGCATCACGCGATCGGGACCTGCGCTGTCGCTGACCTTGACGAAGGTCGACAGCGGGACCATTTCGCCATGGTCGTTGCGTACCTTCAGTTGGCCGATCTGCTCGGGCGTCAGACGAAACTTCTGTTCGGCCTGAACATTGACCTGATAGGTGCGCCCGAAGCGGTTGAAGTCGTTCGCATACAGCGAGCCGAGGTAAACCTGCATGGTGTCGAAAATCTGGTCGATCGGCACGCCATGGGTCTTGGCCTTTTCACGATCGATGTCGGCATCGATTTGCGGCACGTTGACCTGATAACTGGTAAACAGCCCGGCCAGCTCCGGATAGTCGGCGCTCTTGGCGATGATGTTCTGCACCTGCTTGTACAGTTCCTCGTAGCCGAGATTGCCGCGGTCCTGAACCTGCACGCGGAATCCGCCAATGGTGCCTAGCCCCTGTACCGGCGGCGGCGGGAAGATCGCGAGATAGGCTTCCTGGATACCCGCGAACTGACCGTTAAGCTCAGCGGCAATGGCCCCGGCGGACATGCTCTCGTCCTTACGCTGGTCGAAGTCTTTCAGGGCAACGAAGACGATGCCGCTGTTCGGGCTGTTGGTGAAGCCGTTAATCGACAGCCCAGGGAAGGCAATGGTGTTCTCCACACCGGCATGCTTACCGGCGATTTCCGACATCTTCTTGATCACGTCTTCGGTACGATCCAGCGTGGCGGCATCAGGCAATTGCGCAAAGGCGACCAGATACTGCTTGTCTTGCGGCGGCACGAAACCGGTCGGCGTGCTGGCAAAGCCCATGTAACCGAGGCCCACCAGGCCCACATACACCACCAGGGCGATACCGCTACCGCGCAGGATGCGCTTCACCGCGCCGACATAACCGTGGCTGGCGCGATCGAATACGCGGTTGAAGGGCGCGAACAGCCAGCCGCCGAACAGTTTGTCCAGCAGGCGCGAGAAACCATCTTTCGGTGCGTCGTGGGCGCGCAGCAGCACCGCCGCCAGCGCGGGCGACAGGGTCAGCGAGTTGAACGCCGAGATAACCGTGGAGATCGCGATGGTCAGGGCGAACTGTTGATAGAACTGCCCGGTGAGACCCGAAATGAACGCAGTCGGGATGAACACCGCGCAGAGCACCAGGGCGGTGGCGATGATGGGCCCGGTCACTTCCTTCATCGCTTGCTTGGTGGCTTCGACCGGCGACTTGCCAAGCCCGATATTACGTTCGACGTTTTCCACCACGACGATTGCATCGTCCACCACGATACCGATTGCCAGCACCAGGCCGAACAGCGACAGCGCATTGAGCGAGAAGCCGAGCATGTGCATCACGGCGAAGGTGCCGATCAGCGAAACCGGTACGGCAGCCAGCGGGATGATCGAGGCGCGCCAGGTCTGCAGGAACAGGATCACCACCAGTACCACCAGCACGATGGCTTCGAGCAGGGTGTGCACCACCGCCTCGATGGAACCGCGCACGAAAATGGTCGGGTCGTAGACGATTTCGTAATCCACGCCTTCGGGGAAATCCTTTTTCAGCTCGGCCATGCGGGCGCGCACCGAATCGGAGATCTCGATGGCATTGGAGCCGGGGCGCTGGAATACCGGGATGGCAACGGCCGGCTGGTTGTTCAGCAGCGACCGCAGCGCGTACTGGCTGGAGCCCAGTTCGATGCGCGCGATATCCCTGAGGCGAGTGATCGAGCCGTCTTCGCCAGCGCGAATGATGATGTTCTCGAATTCCTCCTCAGTGACCAGCCGGCCCTGAGTATTGATCGACAGCTGGAAATCCGTCGCACCCGGGGCAGGCGGTGCGCCAAGCGAACCAGCCGCAACCTGGCGGTTCTGCTCGCGGATTGCGTTGACCACATCGGACGCGGTGAGGTTGCGCGAGGCGACCTTGTTCGGGTCCAGCCAGACACGCAACGAGTAATTACCCATGCCAAACAGCTGCACGTCACCGATGCCGTCCAACCGCGCCAGCTCGTCCTTGACGTTGAGCGCGGCGTAGTTGGACAGATAGAGCATGTCGTAGCGCTCATCCGGCGAGGTCAGGTGCACCACCATGGTCAGATCCGGCGAGGCCTTGTCGACCGTCACGCCGAGGCGCTGCACCTCGGTGGGCAGGGTCGGCATGGTACGTGTCACGCGGTTCTGTACCTGCACTTGGGCATTGTCCAGATCCGTGCCGAGCGCGAAGGTGATGGTCAGGGTCAGCTTGCCGTCGGCGGTGGCCTGGGACGACATATAAAGCATGCTCTCGACGCCAGTGATGGCCTGTTCCAACGGCGAGGCGACGGTTTCGCCAATCACCTTGGGGTTGGCGCCGGGGAAGTTGGCGCGCACCACGACGGTAGGTGGAACCACTTCCGGGTATTCGCTAATCGGTAGCTGGAACAGCGAGATGGCGCCACCGATCAGAATGATCAGCGACAACACCGCCGCGAAAATCGGCCGCTGAATGAAGAATTGAGAGAAATTCATGACGCACTCCGGGGGAGAGGGTGCGCATGACGCACCCTGACGGAATCGATTGTTCTTGATGTGCGCTGAGCGCTCGGTCGACTGGCTGAGGTGTTAGCTCAGCTGCTATCTGTTTAACTGCTGGGACGTCGTGCCACTGCCACGCTGCGGTCGACCACCTCGGTCTTGAACGCCGCCGTGATGGCGCGGTGTTGCTCCTTGAGCGCGGCGAGGGTATCGGCGTCTGCCATCGGCACGGTTTGCGGCTCAACCGCGTTACCCGGACGGACACGCTGCAGGCCGTTCACGACGATGGTCTCGCCTTCGTTAAGACCGTTGCGGACGATACGCAGCCCTTCCAGCTTCGGCCCCAACTCGATGGAGCGGTAATTCACCTTGCCGTCCTCGCCAAGCACCAGCACGAATTTCTTGCCCAGGTCGGTGCCCACGGCGACGTCTTTGATCAGCACCGCCTCGTAGGTGGCGCTGCCGACAAGTTTCAGTCGTGCATAGAGACCGGGCGTGAAGCGGCCGTCGCGGTTATCGAACACGGCGCGCCCGCGGATGGTGCCGGTGCGTGGGTCGACCTGATTGTCGATGAAGTCCATATGGCCGAGGTGCGGATGGCCGTCTTCGCTGGAAAGCCCTAGGTAGACGGGCGTTGCTTCACCGCGTGTGCCATCGCGGGCCAGCTCACGGTACTTCAGGTAGGTACGTTCATCCGCCTCGAAGTAGGCGTAGACCTTGTCGGTAGAAACCAGCGTAGTGAGCAGCGCCTCGCCAGCGTTGACCAGGTTGCCGGCGGTGATCATGGCGCGACCCGCGCGACCATTGATCGGCGCGGTAACGCGAGTGAAGCTGAGGTCCAGCTTGGCTGCGTCCAGTTGCGCCTGGATCGCCGCAACCGCGGATTTCGCCTCGCTGGCGGCGCTGACGCGAGCGTCGGCCAGTTCAGCGGAAATAGCATTACTGGCCCGTAGCCGCTCGCCGCGCTGGGCTTCACTGGCGGTTCGCTGTTGCGTGGCGCGTGCCTGTTGCAGTTCGGCCTGCAGACGCTTCACCTGAGCCTCGAACGGGCGTGGGTCGATCTGAAACAACAGATCGCCTTTTTTCACCAGCGCGCCTTCCTCGAACGCGACCTTGTCGATGAAGCCGGAAACCCGCGGGCGGATATCAACCGACTCCGGCGCCTCCAGACGCCCGGTGAGCTCGTCCCATTCGGTGACCTGCTGCTCGATGACTTCAGCAACGCTGACAGCCGGAGCAGGCATTGCAGATTGGGTGGCTTCCGGTGCCTTGCCGCAGGCGGCGACGAGTACCGCCGATGCCGCAATCAGGGGAAGACGAAGGGCCTTGAGTGAACGTTCCATGCTTGACTCCGCAACTCGGTTTTTATCGATGGCGGGAGTGTGCGGGGCGGCCTCTCAATGCAGAAATCGAACGAGGCGAATGTGAATATCACTCGCGATGATGTTGCCGACTGTTTCATTGATGGAAGGGGATGAGTTCTGGTGGGCTGAAGCCCACCCTACATGTGTGATGCCGAGCCTGTAGGGTTGGGCCGGGCGGCGTTCCGCTTCAGCCCACCACAGCGAGCAGAGCACCGCCTGAGCCACCCCCAGAAACGCGGCAATCAAAGGCTGTCGGGATCACCGACGAACATCTGTATCCGCGAGCGCAGCCAGCGTTCGGCGGGGTCGTTGTCCTGAGCGCCGCGCCAGGCCATGGACAGCTCGAAGTCTTGGCTGGTCTCGAAGGGCAGGGGTTCTGCACGAACGCCGCCGTTGGCTGCCAAGGCCGCAGCGGCGTAGTCGGGCACGGTGGCTACCAGATCGGTACCGGCCAGCAGGCTCGACAGGCCATTGAACTGTGGCACGGCCAGTACCACTTTGCGCTTGCAGCCGTGCAACGCCAGTTCCTCATCGATGTAGCCGTTCAGGTCGCCGGCAAAGGAGACCATGGCATGCGGGCGTGAACAGTAATCTTCCATACTCATGCGACCGGGAATGGTATCGGCGCGCAGCAGCATGGGCTTCGGCCGGCGCAAGATCTTGCGCTTGGCATTGGCTGGCAGCTCCAGGGTGTAGCAGACGCCCACCGAAATTTCTCCGGACGCCAGCAGGCCCGGCATCAGTAGATAGTTGGCGCGGCGTACCACCAGCACCACGCCCGGGGCCTCGGCGCGTATGCGTCGGAGCAGCTGTGGCAGCAAGGCGAACTCGACCTCATCGGTCAGGCCAATGCGAAATACCAATTCGCTGGTGGCTGGGTCGAAGGTTGAGGCGCGGCTGACCGCAGTGGAGATCGAGTCCAGCGCTGGCGAGAGCAGGCCGGCGATTTCCTGCGCGCGAGCCGTCGGTTCCATGCTGCGGCCGGTGCGCACGAACAGCGGATCGTCGAATAGCGTGCGCAGGCGCGCCAGTGCGGCACTGATCGCCGGCTGGCCGAGAAATAGCTTTTCAGCCGCTCGCGTCACGCTGCGCTCGTGCATAAGCGTTTCGAAGACGATCAGCAGGTTCAGATCTACGCGGCGAAGGTCGTTGCGATTCATGCCATCACTTCAAACTGAGTTCAGACAAAGGGCGTGGCTGAGCTCTAGCGCCCTGTATCAAATTGTTGGCCATTCAGCCTGCCGTTGCGTATTGCTGCCGGACTGCGTTGCCGCTCATCACCATAGCCCTGCTATGACTCGTCGCAGCGCCTGCCCGACGTAACAAATTCAGCTCTTGACCGAATTTCAGATCAGGACTTTAGGGTTGCGGCTGCATTCTAGACAGATCGGCGTGACGTCGGCGTGTCCATTTCCGCTTTGCAATCACACAAACCTGCAGTTTGTATGCAGCCTTACATACATAGCATCATCATTCCGGCGCATGGCGACTATCGAGCGGAATGCAGGAAACGCGGCTGGAGTTGTGTCGATGGTGCAGATAGAGTCACTAACACAGTAGTAATCGAGGGGTCTTTCAATGTCCCGCATCATCCGTTTCCATCAGTTCGGCCCTGCCGAAGTTCTGCGCTACGAGCAGCAGGACGTGCCGCGTCCGGGGCCCGGCGAAGTGCTTATCGGCGTGCGCGCTATTGGCATCAGCTGGAACGACGTGCTTTGGCGGCAAGATCTCGCGCCACGCCATGCACGGATTCCGGCGGGGCTTGGCAGCGAGATCGCCGGTGAAATACTGGCTGTCGGCGAGGAGGTGGACGGTTTCACGGTGGGTGATCGGGTGGCGAGCTTTCCAGGTCATGACCTCAATCAGTACCCGCTCTACGGTGAACATGTGCTGCTTCCGCACACCTCGCTCGTTCACTATCCGGACATGCTCAGTCCGGTCGAAGCCGCTGTTCATTACACGCCGGCGCTGGTGGCCTACTTTGCGCTGATTGAGTTGGCGCAGCTCGAACCTGGGCAATATGTCCTGGTGACCCAGGCTCGCCATTGCACCGGCCCCACGGCAGTGCAGGTGGCGAAGGCATTGGGAGCGCGGGTTATCGCCACCTGTGAAACCGCCGATGACCGCGACTTCCTACGTGAGCTGGGCGCCGAAACGGTGATCGTCACCGAAGAGGAAGATCTGGTTGGCCGCTTGCAGAAAATCACGGCTGGCGCGGGCGTCGAAGTGGTGCTCGACGCCTGTGGTGGGTCTCAGATGAAGCTTTTGGGCGATGTCATCGCGCCGCGCGGCAAGCTGATCCTCTACGGACTCAATGGCGGCAACGAGACAGCCTTTCCGGCATGTGCGGCGTTCAAGAAGAACTTCAAGTTTTTCCTTCATTGCTTGTGCGATTTCACCGGCCAGCCGGAAATGGGCATCGAACAGAACCGTGACGCGGTTCAGCGCGCGCTGTTGCATATCAACCAGCTCACCGCCGACCGGCTGATCACCCCCCAAGTCGACAAAGTGTTCCCGTTCGATGAGGTGGTCGCCGCACACCAGTACGTCGAAAGCGGTATTCCGCGCGGGCGGGTCGTGCTCGACGTTAAATGACACAGGCCCCGCGCAGGGGCCTCTCATCGCTTCCCAGAAACTTTTCCGTCGCCGTTCAAGTCCTCCGAAGACAGGTAATTCACCTTGACGGAGGAAATCTACATGGCTGACGAAAACCAGACCCTACCGCCACAGGAACAACCCGAACCCGGCAAAGAAGGCTTGATGAATCCGCGCCCGGAGTTCAAGGGCGAAGACTACAAGGCGGCCGGCAAACTGCAGGGCAAGGTTGCAATCATCACCGGCGGCGACAGCGGTATTGGCCGCTCGGTGGCGGTGTTGTTCGCTCGCGAAGGCGCCGATGTGGCGATTCTCTATCTCGATCAACACCAGGACGCTGACGAAACCCGCCGCGTGGTCGAAGAGCAAGGCCGCCAGTGCCTGACCTTCGCCGGCGATGTGGCCGATCGCGAAGTCTGCCGCAAGGTTGTCGACGAGACGCGGGCCAAGTTCGGCAAGCTCGACATTCTGGTCAATAACGCGGCCGAACAGCATCCGCAGAAAGGCCTGGAAGACATCAGCGAAGAGCAGTGGGAGAAGACCTTCCGCACCAATATCTTCGGCATGTTCCAGATGACCAAGGCCGCGCTGCCGCACCTTAAAGAGGGTGCATCCATCATCAATACGACATCCGTGACGGCTTACAAGGGCAGCCCACAATTGCTTGATTATTCGGCGACCAAGGGCGCCATCACGGCGTTTACCCGCTCGCTGTCGATGAACCTGGCCGAGCGCGGCATCCGCGTGAACGGCGTCGCGCCAGGACCGATCTGGACGCCGCTGATTCCGTCCACCTTCGATGCGGACAAGGTCGAGAAATTCGGCGCCAACGTGCCGATGAAGCGTCCCGGCCAGCCGGAGGAAGTGGCCCCGGCCTATGTCTACCTCGCCAGCAGCGATTCGTCATACATCAGCGGCCAGGTGATTCACGTCAACGGCGGCTCGGTGGTCAACGGCTAAGCCGCGGCTTATAGCTACGCCATAGGAGGAACGATATGCCTCGCACGATCTGGAAGGGTGCCGTCAGTTTTGGCCTGGTTCATATCCCCGTTGCGTTGGTCCCCGCCACCACCCGCACGGGCATCGATTTCGATTGGCTGGACAAGCGCAGCATGGACCGGGTCGGCTACAAGCGCATCAACAAGACCACCGGCGAAGACATCGACAGCGAAAATATCGTCAAGGGCGTCGAATACGAGAAGGGCAATTACGTCGTGATCAGCGACGACGAGATCAAGGCGGCGCACCCGAAGGCGACGCAGACCGTGGATATCGTCGCCTTCGTCGATGCCAAGGACATATCGTTTCTCTATATCGACACGCCTTACTACCTGACGCCCGACCGCCGGGGTGAAAAGGTTTATGCGCTGTTGCGCGAGACGCTGATCCAGACCGGCAAGGTGGGTATCGCCAACGTAGTGCTGAGAAACAAGCAGCACCTGGCGGTAGTCATGCCGCTGGGCAAGGCGCTGGTGATGAATACGCTCCGTTGGGCTGAGGAAGTGCGCGGGCTGGAATACCTCGAGATGAAGGACGAAGCGCTCAATGCCGACCTCAACCCGCGCGAGCTGGACATGGCCAAGCGACTGGTCGAGGACATGAGCGAAGACTGGAACCCCGACCAGTACAAGGACACCTTCCAGGACCAGATCATGGATCTGGTGGAAACCAAGGCCCGCGAAGGCAAGCTCGAAGCCGTGGGCGGACCGGAGGAAGCGGTCGATCGCCGCAGCGCCGATGTCATCGACCTGACCGAGCTGCTCAAGCGCAGCCTGGCGGGAAAACCCTCGGCGAAAAAGGCGGCGCCTCAGGAGGAAATCGACGATTCCGACGACGCCGAAGAGGCTGCGCCACCCAAGCGAACGGCAAGCAAAACCGCCGCTAGCAGCAGCAAGGCCAAGCCTGCTGCCAAGTCGACGGCTAGCAAAGCGTCCAGCAGCAAGACGACCACTGCTCGCAAGAGCACCGCAACGAAATCGAGCAACAAGAAAGCCAGCTGACTTCGACGGGAGTTCCGCGTGCCTGAAACCTCTGACAAGAGCCGCCCCGATGTAGGCGGCATCGGCATCAGTAGCCCGCAGCGGGTGATCGATACGCGCAGTGGCGCCACCAAGTTGCAGCTCGCTCAGTACTATCTGGCGGTAGGCGATTGGCTAACGCCGCACCTGGCCAATCGACCGCTCTCCATCGTTCGCGCTCCCGAAGGCGTAGGCGGCGAAAGCTTTTTTCAACGCCATTGCGGTCGTCTGAAGATGCCGCACATGCGCGTGCTGGATAAATCCCTCGACCCGGAACATGCGCGCCTCATCCAGGCGGACAGCATTACGGCAGTGGTCGAAGCGGTACAAATGGGCACCGTGGAATTCCATACCTGGAATGCGCGCAGCGATCGTATCGACCGGCCGGATCGAATCGTGTTCGATCTCGACCCGGACCCAGAACTGCCATGGTCGCGGATGATTGAAGCGACCTGCATGACGCTGGACCTGCTTGGCGAACTGGGGCTCAAGGCGTTTCTGAAGACCAGCGGCGGACGCGGCATGCACGTGGTGGTGCCGATCGATCGTCGCAAGAGCTGGGATTGCATCAACGAATTCGCTCGCGGCGTGACGCTACGTCTGGCAACCGAGGCACCGGAACGGATCGCCGCGAAGATGGGACCGAAGAATCGCGTCGGCAAGATTTTCGTCGACTACCTGCGCAATCAACGTGGCGCCAGCACGGTGGCGGCTTATTCGGTTCGTGCTCGGCCTGGCCTGCCGGTCTCGGTACCGATCATGCGCGAAGAACTGGAGCAAATTACTGGGGCGGATCAGTGGAACATCCTCAACCTGCACGAGCGGCTGGGCTCCCAACGCAAGGATCCTTGGTTCGACTGTGCATCGACCAGGCAATCGATCTCGGCACGGTTGCTGAAAGACCTCACCGGTCACTGACGCGACAGGTGACCTTTCTAAACCCCGATCTCCAGCTAGCCTTGCACTGCGTAGCGAACACCCGCCGGCCCGTCTGTCCCTCTGCAGGAACCATCGTAGAGCGGCTGAAGTCGATTTGTCAGATGGGCAGACATAACAAGTAACAGGAGATACCGATGACCGTGCGAGTATCCCGGCGACAGTTCCTGAAGTTCGGTGCGGCAGGTGTAGGCGCATCGAGCATGGCCATGATGGGGTTTGCGCCTGATGAAGCCGTCGCGTCGATTCGTCACTTCAAACTGACCGGCGCAAAGATCGCCCGCAATATCTGCACCTACTGCTCGGTAGGCTGCGGCATGTTGCTTTACTCCCGCGGTGATGGCGCCGCCAACGTCATCGACGATATCTACCACGTCGAAGGCGATCCGGATCATCCGGTCAGCCGCGGCTCGCTGTGCCCAAGGGGCGCAGGCGTGCTGGACTTCATCAACAGCGAGTCTCGAGTCAAATACCCGGAAGTGCGCGAGCCTTTCACCAACGAATGGAAGCGCATCAGCTGGAATGAGGCGTTCACGCGCATCGCGCGGCACATGAAGGACGACCGCGACAAGAATTTCGAAACCCATGACGAGCAGGGGCGGCTGGTCAACCGCTGGATGACCACTTCGATGGTGGCGGCTTCGGCCTGTACCAACGAGACGGCCTATCTCACGCAGAAGATTACCCGCGCACTCGGCATCCTGAAGATCGACAACCAGGCGCGCGTCTGACACGGACCAACGGTGGCAGGTCTTGCCCCAACATTTGGTCGCGGTGCCATGACGAACCACTGGGTCGACATTGCCAACGCTAACGTCATTCTGTCCATGGGCGGCAATTCTGCCGAAGCGCATCCCGTGGGCTTCCGCTGGGTCATGCATGCCAAAGAGCGCAGCAATGCGATCCTGATTTCCATCGACCCGCGCTTCAATCGCACCACGGCGGTGGCGGACTATCACGCCTGGCTCCGGACCGGCACGGATATCGTGTTTCTGGGTGGTTTCATCAACTACCTGATCGAGTCCGACCGTTACGCTCATGAATACGTTCGGGAATACACCGATGCCAGTCTGATCGTCAGAGAAGGCTTTGGCTTCGAGGAAGGGTTGTTTACCGGCTACAACCCCGAAGACAAGACCTACGACCGCGAAACCTGGAATTTCGAGCTGGACGAGCGCGGTTTCGCTCGGTCCGATCCGAGCCTTGAGCATCCTCGCTGCGTGTTCCAGTTGATGCGCGAGCATTACAGCCGTTACACCATCGAACAGGTGGAAAACATCTGCGGCATGCCCAAGGCCAAGGTGCAGGAGTTGTGGGATCTGATGGCGCAGACCTCTGCGCCCGACAAGACCATGACCATCCTTTACGCGCTGGGTTGGACGCAGCACACCATCGGTTCGCAGATCATCCGTTGCGGTGCGATGGTGCAGCTGCTGCTCGGCAACATGGGCATGCCCGGCGGCGGTGTGAACGCGCTGCGCGGACATTCCAATATTCAGGGTCTGACCGACATCGGCCTGCTTTCAAACCTGCTGACGGGTTATCTGAACCTGCCATCGGTGAATCTGCAGACCTACGCCGATTACATGAAGACGCGCATCAAGCCCCCGCTTGTCGAAGGCGAGGTGTCCTACTGGAAATTCTACGAACGCTTCTTCGTCAGCCTGATGAAGGACTGGTATGGCGATGTCGCGACAGTCGAGAACGACTGGTGCTACGACTGGTTGCCAAAGCTCTCCGAACCGATCTACGACGTGCTCTATGCCATCAACGATATGACCATGGGCAAGATGACCGGCGCGTTCTGCCAAGGCTTCAACATCCTGGCGGCATTTCCGAACAAGGCCAAGGTCATGGACGGTCTGTCGAAGCTCAAGTACTTCGTGATCATGGACCCACTCACGGTGGAGACCGGCGAATTCTGGAAGAACTTCGGCGAATACCACGACGTGGACCCATCGAAGATCGGCACTGAAGTATTTCGCCTACCGACCACCTGCTTCGCCGAGGACGACGGGTCCATCACCAACAGTTCGCGCTGGTTACAGTGGCACGAAAAAGCCGCACCGGGCCCTGGCGAGTCGATGAGCGATACCGAGATTCTCGGCGAGGTCATGTTGCGGTTGAAGCACATGTATCAAGAGGAGGGCGGCGCATTCCCGGACCCAATTCTGAATCTCACCTGGAACTATAAAGACCCGAAATTCCCGAAGGCCGAAGAGCTGGCCAAGGAATACAACGGTAGGGCGTTGGCAGACCTCGCCGATGAAGCGGGTAATGTAATTCGCCGCAAAGGCGAGTTGCTTAAGGATTTCAGCGAGCTCCGTGCTGACGGTTCGACCGCTTGCGGTTGCTGGATCTATTCCGGCGCCTGGACCGAAGAAGGCAACATGATGGCCAGGCGCGACAACTCCGATCCTTACAATGTCGGCAACACGCTGGGATGGGCTTGGGCTTGGCCCATGAACCGGCGATTGCTCTATAACCGTGCGTCTGCACGGCCAGACGGCACGCCATGGGCACCCAACAAGGCGTTCGTCTGGTGGAATGGCGAGCGCTGGACGGGCGCGGACGTGCCGGATTTCCCGCTGACATCGCCGCCGTCTCAGGGTGTCAAACCGTTCATCATCACCCAGACCGGAACCGGGCATTTCTTCGCTTCGGAATGGATGAACGAGGGGCCGTTCCCTGAGCATTACGAGCCGATGGAAAGTCCCATCGATCGCAACCCGATGAGTCCGGACAATCCATTGGCAATGAACAATCCGATCGTTCGTGTGTTCGAGCAGGATCGCGATTCGTTTGGTTCCAACAAGGACTTTCCCTATGCGGCGACGACTTATCGCTTAACCGAGCATTTCCATTACTGGACGACGCACGCGCGGCTCAATGCGATTGCCCAGCCGGAGAAGTTCATCGAAATGAGCGAAGTGCTCGCCGGGGAGTTGGGCATTGCGGCCGGTGAACGAGTACGGGTGACGTCCAAGCGCGGTTTCATCACCGCTGTTGCGGTGGTGACTAAGCGGCTGGTCCCGCTACAGGTCGACGGGCGTACCGTGCATCAGATCGGCATCCCCATTCACTGGGGCTTCAAAGGCGTGGCCAAGAAGGCACACCTGACCAACACCCTCACGCCGTTCGTGGGTGACGGAAATACGCAGACGCCGGAGTTCAAGTCGTTTCTGGTGAACGTGGAGAAAATTGGAGGAGCCGTCTGATGCGTGGTGACCAGATCAATCTGCAAAACATCATCGCCCGCTCGGCGACCACCACGCCCTCGCCGCAGGTGCGCCATGGCGGCGTGGAAAAGGTCACCAAGCTGATCGATGTCTCCGTCTGTATCGGTTGCAAGGCCTGCCAAGTGGCATGCTCGGAATGGAACGACCTGCGTGACGAAGTCGGTGAATGCGACGGCACGTACAACAACCCGCAGGATCTCTCGCCGGAGTCCTTCGAAGTCATGCGATTTTCGGAGTATGAAAACGAGGAGGGTGGGCTGGAGTGGCTGATCCGCAAGGACAATTGCATGCACTGCGCCGAGCCTGGCTGCCTCAAGGCGTGCCCATCGCCCGGTGCCATCGTGCAGTACGCCAACGGCATCGTCGACTTCAACTCGGAGCATTGCATTGGCTGTGGATACTGCGTCGCTGGGTGTCCCTTCGATATTCCGCGGATCTCGAAGAAGGACAACAAAGCCTACAAATGCACCCTGTGTTCCGATCGGGTGTTCCACGGGCTTGAGCCCGCCTGCGTGAAGAGCTGCCCGACTTCGGCCATCATGTTCGGCACCAAGGAGGACATGCTCGATTACGGCGCCCATCGAGTTCAGCATCTCCAGGGGCGCGGCTACGAGAACGCCGGCATCTACGATCCGTCCGGTGTTGGTGGCACCCATGTGGTGTATGTGCTGCAACATGCGGACAAGCCGGAGATCTACAGCGGGCTGCCACGTGATCCGCATATCAGCCCGACCGTCGAGCTGTGGAAGGGCGTAACCAAGCCGATCATGTCCGTGGCGCTTGGCGTGTCGGTGCTCGCCGGATTCTTCCATTACGTGATGAAAGGGCCTAAGGAAGAACCCGAGGACGATCCCGATCCAGAGCTGGCGGCAGCGGATCGGGAACTCGACCGTCGCGGGGAGGACCGGTTATGAGCCATTCCAACGTCAAGCACGGCATCCTGCGTTATGGCTGGTGGACGCGGGTCAATCATTGGCTCATTGCCATCTGCTTCGTGTTGCTGACACTGAGCGGCCTCGCGCTGTTCTATCCGGCGTTCTTCGGGCTGACCTCGCTGTTCGGGGGCCCGGAGCCGACGCGAATCGTGCATCCGTATATCGGCGTGTTCATGTCGTTGTTTTTCGTCATCCAGGCGGTGCGCTTCTTCGGCGACAACCTGATCCGGCGTCACGACGTGCAATGGGCGCGGCAGATCGGCGATGTACTCAGCAACCGCGACGAGCGCCTGCCGCCGGTGGGCAAGAACAACGCCGGGCAGAAGCTGGTGTATTGGATATTCCTCGCCACAGTGCCGGTACTGCTGATCACCGGCATCGTGCTCTGGCGCCCCTGGATCGCCGACGATATGCCGATCTGGGCCCTGCGCTGGGCCGTGATGATTCATGCGATCACGGCGTTCATTGCGATCATCACGCTGGTAATCCATGTCTACTCGGCGATCTGGGTCAAAGGCTCGGTGCGCGCCATGACGCAAGGCCGGGTTAGCCACGCCTGGGCGCGGCACCATCACGGGCTCTGGTACGAGGACATCATGCGCAACAAGAAATCCGATGGCGAAAGCGCCGCACCCAACAGCGAAGTGCAGGATCGTCGTCGATGAAAGGAGCCGCAGTGAACCATTCATATGGCAGCGCACCCTCCGGAATCATGGAGGCGCCTCACGTAGTGTTGCCAGACGCCAAGGTGTTCAGTAAACGGGCGACCCGGCTGCGGGAACTCGTCGTCCAGGTACCCTCGCTGGATGAGTTTCTGGCTTTCATGGCGCGCTTGGTACAGGCGCAGCACCAAGTGCTGACCGAACGCGAACCCGACTGGCGACCGGCGGCGGATGCGTTCGATCAGGCGTTGAAGCACGGCATGCCGCCGCTGGGTTTCCAGGCGTTGCGACGTGATGTGCACTGGCAAGACGATCTGCTCGCCATCCTCGACGCGATGGAATTGCACGTGGGCGAGCGTCAGCGACACTTGCTCGCCGCGCTGCGCGAGATGTCCGCTGAGCAGCTTGACGAACTCGCCGACGACATATTCGAGGTGCGCCCCGGCAATCATGCGACGCGTGCCTTGCTTCCGCTCGTAGCGGCGGCGCTGCAGGTGGCCTGGATGCGTCTGGCGATCGGATTGCCCAACGCGCCGGCGCGGCCCACCGGCGAGGCGCAGGCGCTCTGTCCAAGCTGCGGCGCGTTACCTGTGGCCAGTGTCATTCACAACGAGCGTCATCGCAGTGGTGTGCGTTACCTGCATTGCTCGCTGTGCGCGACCGAATGGCACCTGGAGCGCATCAAATGCAGCGTTTGCGATAGCGGCGGCAAGCTGATCTATCTGACGCTCGATGATGAGCAAGGCAAGCCGTTCCTGCCGGTCCAGGCGGAAGCCTGCAATGAATGCCATAGCTACCTGAAGGTCATGCAACGCGAACTGCATGGGCGTGCCGACCCGGTTGCCGACGACCTCGCCAGTCTGGCGCTGGATTTACTACTGGCCGAGCAGGGCGTATACGGGCGCAGCGGCTACAACCCCTTGCTTATCGCCGGAGGCTGATCACCGCTCAGGTCGGCTCCGGTTCCTCGTCGGCTACTGTTTGGCCGCCGTACGGCGTTCCGGGTTTGTAAACGTCGAGATCGTCGGGGCAGGGCACCTGTACGAGATCACCAGGCTTGTCGTGCACGACGGGATCGGGCTGGGGCACATCGGGGCGGGCATGCGGCGTCATGGCAATCTCCATCAGTCGGAATACTTATCGTCAGGAATAGCTCATCGCAGCCCGGGTGCAAGCGCATCGGGATGTGTTGCATTGCATTGCTCGAGCGAAAACCCGCCCTCCAACCAGATCGAGACAAGAGCTTCGCCCCCCAAGGTAAGTCCAGCACCAGAGCGAAGCTATCGGGCGCCGTGCGGGCGGTCTGTTCTGCTGAACTTTTAAGGCCTCCTTTGGTTCGGAAGAACAGAGCCCGTGAAAGCCCGCATGGCGGGTTTTCCCACCGGTAAATCCAGACCGTTCGATACCCTGATCCCGAAGCGGATGGATTTGCTGTATCGCAACGATTTAGGCCTCAGGAGCCCGTTCGATGAACGATGCACAGCCCCATGCAACGATCCACCCCCGACTTGAGCAAGCCTTGCAGATGCCACGTATTGCCATCGAGGCGACCGAGCCGGTTCTCGAGGGTGGTCGATTCGCTGCCAAGGCCATCATCGGCCATCCGGTGAGCGTCACCAGCAAGCTCTTCGCCGACGGTCACGATCAGCTCGCGGCAGTGATCTGCTGGCGTACCAAGGACGAAAGCGCCTGGCGCCGCGCCCGTCTCAAGCTGCTCGGCAACGACAGCTGGGAGGGCCAGTTCACACCGACACAGGTGGCGTCCCACGAATTCATGATCGAAGCCTGGTGGGACATTTACGAGACCTATCGTTACGAACTATCGAAGAAGCATGCCGCCGGGGTTCCGGTTCAGCTTGAACTGGAGGAAGGGCGCTTGCTGCTGGAGCGGGCCAGCCAGCGTGCGCACGGAGAAACCAAGGCGATTCTCGATGACCTGCTGCATCGCTTGAGCATGGCGCATCTTGACGACGAACGCGTCTCGGTGATGCTCGCTAACGAAACCGCCGCCGCCATGGCTGATGCCGACCCGCGTGAGCACTGCAGTCAGAGCGAAGTCTTCCCCCTCGAAGTCGAGCGGCCATTGGCGCAGTTCGCCAGCTGGTACGAGCTGTTTCCACGCTCTGAAACCGACGATCCGAACCGCCACGGCACTTTCCGCGACGTGCATAAGCGTCTGCCGTCGATCCGCGACATGGGCTTCGATGTGCTGTATTTCACGCCCATTCATCCCATCGGTCGCCAGCACCGTAAAGGCCCCAACAATACGTTGAATGCCGGCCCCAACGATCCGGGCAGCCCTTATGCAATCGGTAGCGAGGAAGGCGGTCACGATGCGGTGCACCCGCAACTAGGTTCGATGCAAGATTTTCGCGATCTAGTCGCCGCGGCTCGCGAGCACGGACTGGAGATCGCCCTCGATTTCGCCATTCAGTGCTCCCAGGATCACCCCTGGCTGAAAGAGCATCCAGGCTGGTTCTCCTGGCGCCCTGACGGGACCATCCGCTATGCGGAGAACCCGCCGAAGAAATATCAGGACATCGTCAACGTCGACTTCTACGCCGAAGACGCCATGCCCGATCTGTGGATCGCGCTGCGCGATGTGGTCTGGCATTGGGTCGAGCAGGGCGTGAAGATCTTCCGCGTCGACAACCCGCATACCAAGCCATTGCCGTTTTGGGAATGGATGATCGCCGATATTCGTGAGCGCGACCCGGACGTGATGTTCCTTTCCGAGGCCTTCACCCGGCCAGCAATGATGGCGCGCCTGGGTAAGGTCGGTTTCAACCAGAGCTACACCTACTTCACCTGGCGCAACAACAAGGCGGAACTGAGCGAATACCTCACCGAACTCAATCAACCGCCGTTGCGCGATTGCTACCGGCCGAACTTCTTCGTCAATACACCCGATATCAACCCGTTCTTCCTGCATGACTCCGGCCGCCCGGGTTTCCTGATCCGTGCCGCGCTGGCGACCATGGGCTCAGGACTTTGGGGCATGTATTCCGGCTTCGAGCTGTGCGAGTCCGCGGCGATTCCCGGCAAAGAGGAATACCTGGACTCGGAGAAATACGAGATTCGTCCACGCGACTACCACGCGCCGGGCAACATCATCGCCGAGATCGCCCAGCTCAACCGCATCCGCAGGCAAAACCCAGCCCTGCAGACGCATCTCGGCTTCAAGGCCTACACGGCCTACAACGACAACATTCTCTTCTTCGGCAAGCGCACGCCGGACCGCTCCAACTTCATTCTGGTCGCGATCAGCCTTGATCCACACAACGCCCAAGAAGCGTATTTCGAGTTACCGCTGTGGGAGCTCGGCCTGCCCGACCACGCCGAGACGCGCGGCGAAGACCTCATGAATGGGCATCGCTGGACGTGGTACGGCAAGACCCAATGGATGCGAATCGAGCCATGGCACCAGCCTTTCGGCATCTGGCGATTCACCGCTGACGCCGTCGATCCAGACTTAAAGTAGATTCTAGATAGGCTTTCGTAATATTACGTATCAATGGCTTACGAGCAATAGTGAATAAATATTCTAGATAAGTAATTTGCTGGAATCACTTTGGAAACCTCCGTCAGACATCTTGATGTGTCGGGTCTGGATGCCACAAAAGGAACGAGAATATGGCTAAAGCGCGCAAACCAGCCGCCTTTATCAAGGACCCTCTTTGGTACAAGGATGCAGTGGTCTATCAGGTCCATCTCAAATCCTTTTACGACTCGAATAATGACGGCGTTGGAGACTTCCAGGGGCTGATCGACAAGCTCGATTACATCGCCGACCTGGGCGTCAATACCGTCTGGTTGCTGCCGTTCTATCCCTCGCCACGGCGCGATGACGGTTACGACATCGCCGAGTACCGCGGCGTGCATCCCGACTACGGCACCATGGCCGATGCCAAGCGCTTCATTGCCGAGGCGCATAAACGGGGTCTTCGAGTGATTACCGAGCTGGTCATCAACCACACCTCGGACCAGCATTCGTGGTTTCAGCGCGCGCGCAAGGCGAAGAAAGGCTCGGCAGCCCGCGATTTCTATGTCTGGTCCGACACGGATGACAAATACGACGGTACGCGGATCATCTTCCTCGATACCGAAGTGTCGAACTGGACCTGGGACCCGGTCGCCCAGCAGTACTTCTGGCACCGCTTCTATTCGCACCAGCCGGATCTCAATTTCGACAATCCGCAGGTGATGAAGGCGGTACTCAGCGTCATGCGGTACTGGCTCGATCTAGGAATCGACGGGTTGCGGCTGGATGCCATTCCTTATCTGGTCGAACGTGACGGCACCAACAACGAGAACCTGCCGGAGACCCACGTGGTGCTCAAGCAGATCCGTGCCGAGATCGACGCCAATTACCCCGACCGCATGCTGCTGGCGGAAGCCAATCAATGGCCGGAAGACACCCAGTTGTATTTCGGCGGCGAGGATGGCGGGCCGGGTGACGAATGCCACATGGCGTTCCATTTCCCGCTGATGCCACGCATGTATATGGCGCTGGCTCAGGAAGATCGCTTCCCGATCACCGATATTTTGCGTCAGACCCCGGATATTCCGGAGAACTGCCAATGGGCGATCTTCCTGCGCAACCATGACGAGCTGACGCTGGAAATGGTGACCGACAAGGAGCGCGACTATCTCTGGAACTACTACGCCTCGGACAAGCGCGCACGGATCAATCTCGGCATTCGTCGACGCCTGGCGCCGCTGCTCGAGCGGGATCGGCGGCGCATCGAGTTGCTCAACAGCCTGTTGTTGTCGATGCCCGGTACGCCGGTGATTTATTACGGCGACGAGATCGGCATGGGCGACAACATTTTCCTCGGCGACCGCGATGGTGTACGCACGCCAATGCAATGGTCGGTGGACCGCAACGGTGGTTTCTCCCGCGCCGACCCGCCGAGCCTGGTCCTGCCGCCGATCATGGACCCGCTGTACGGCTACCAGGCGATCAACGTCGAGGCGCAGCAGCGCGATCCTCACTCGTTGCTGAACTGGACGCGGCGTCTGCTCTCGATCCGCAAGCAGTTCAAGGCATTTGGGCGTGGCACGCTGAAAATGCTCGCACCGAGCAACCGGCGGATCCTGGCGTATTTGCGCGAATTCACCGCACCCAGCGGTGATACCGAGGTCATCTTCTGCGTGGCCAACGTGTCGCGCTCGGCTCAGGCCGCAGAACTGGAACTGTCGCACTACGCCGGCATGGTGCCGGTGGAAATGGTCGGTGGCAGTGCCTTCCCGCCGATCGGCCAGTTGCCGTATCTGCTGACATTGCCACCTTACGGCTTCTACTGGTTTCAGCTCGCGACCAGCCATCAGATGCCCAGCTGGCACCAGGAGCCGGTGGAAACCATGCCCGACTTTCAGACCCTCGTGCTCAAACGTCTGGATACGCTCAATGCGGTCAACAAGCGCATCCTGGAAACCGAGTCGCTGCCGGCATACCTGCCGAAGCGGCGCTGGTTCGCCAGCAAGGATGCGGCCATCGACTCGATCAAAATCTGCTACAGCGTGCCGTTCGGCAACCCGCAGCGACCTGTATTGCTGAGTGAGATTGCCGTCGAGGCCGCTGGCCGCACCGATCTATATCAGCTGCCGTTGGGCTTCCTCGATGAGGATGATTTCGATATCGCCTTGCCGCAGCAACTGGCGATGGCGCGGGTGCGCCGTGGGCCGCAGGTAGGCCTGTTGACCGACGCCTTTGCGCTCAACCAATTCGTGTTGGGTGTGATCCAGGGCTTGCGTGAAGAGCAGGTGCTGCCATGCGGTGACGGCGAGATTCGCTTCCAGCCGATGGCGCAGCTGGCCGAAATCGAGCTGCCGTCTGATGCCGAGGTTCGCTACCTCACGGCCGAGCAGTCCAACAGCTCGGCAATCGTGGGTGGCAGCATGATGATCAAGGTGCTGCGCCGCGTCTCGGCAGGCATGCACCCGGAGTTGGAGATGGGCAGCTTTCTCACCGAACAGGGCTTCACCCATATTTCGGCGATGCTCGGACAGGTCAGCCGTATCGACAAACGGGGTGAGCCCTATGCGCTGATGGTCGTGCAGCGCTATCTGGACAACCAGGGCGATGCCTGGGAATGGACGCTCAATACGCTCGATCGCGCCGTGCGCGACCAGATCGCTGGCGGTGTCTCGTTGCATGAAAACCAGTTCAGCGCGCTTGAAGAGCTGGAGGCCTTCAATCGCCTGCTTGGCCAGCGGCTGGGTGAGATGCACATGACCCTCGCGGCAAAAACCGACAACCAGGCCTTCGCCAGCGAAACGACCAAGCAGGCCGATGCCAAGGAGTGGACCAAAGCCGTATCCGCTCAGGTGGAGCGAGCCCTGGATTTGCTACAGACCCACCGAGGCGACCTGGATCGCAAGGCAACTGCCCAGGTTGACCAATTGCTCGGCCAACGCAAGCAGCTGACAGCCGAGGTCAAGCGGCTGGCTGACAAAACGCTTGGTGGCCTGCGCACGCGCGTGCATGGCGACCTTCACCTCGGTCAGGTGCTGGTGGCCCAGGGCGATGCTTACTTCATCGACTTCGAAGGCGAGCCGGCGCGCTCGTTGGAGGAGCGTCGGAGCAAGCTGAGCCCGTTCAAGGATGTCGCCGGCGTACTGCGGTCCTTTGAATATGCGACCGCAATGACCAGGCGCAACGCACAAATCAGCGACAGTTCCGAAACGGCGGATCTGGCCCGACAAAACATATCCGAGACTTACCAGCAGAGCGCGCGCGGCGTGTTTCTCGAAGCCTATCGTGAAGCCACCGCAGATATGCCGCACGTCTGGAAGGATGCCGCCGGGGCCGATGCCGCGCTGGCATTGTTCAGCCTGGAAAAGACGGCATATGAGGTGGCCTATGAGGCAGAGAACCGCCCGGCCTGGCTGTCCGTCCCACTCCAGGGGCTGGCGACGCTGGCACAACAGATTTCCGATGGAGGTTCCCTATGAATGATCGTCCGGCCGTGACCATGCCCGGTGAAACCCTGCTACCCAGCGACGCTCATGTGGACGCGCTGGTGCGTGCCGAGCATGGTGATCCGTTCTCGATTCTCGGGCCGCACCCTGACGGTGATGGCCTGGTAATACGCGCCTATCTGCCTAATGCACTAGGCGTCGAAGTGCTGGAACGTACCAGCGGCCGTACGTTGGCCGCGATGGAGCAGGGTCAGGTGCCTGGCTTCTACTTCGCCCGGCTGACCCATCCGCAGCCCTATCTGCTGAAGATTCGCTGGGCTGGAGGTGAGCAGATCACCGAAGACCCGTTCAGTTTCGGGCCGCAGCTCGGTGAGATGGACATGTACCTCTTCTCCGAGGGCAACCATCGGCAGATCGGCCGCGTGTTCGGTGCGCAACCCATGGAAGTCGACGGCGTGCAGGGCGTGCGTTTCGCCGTCTGGGCGCCCAACGCACGCCGGGTATCGGTGGTCGGCAGCTTCAATGATTGGGATGGACGCCGGCATCCGATGCGTCTGCGCATACCCTCGGGTGTCTGGGAAATTTTCATCCCGCGGCTGCAACCCGGCGACAAGTACAAATACGAAATTCTCGGGCCTAACGGCGTGTTGCCGCTCAAAGCCGATCCTATCGCGCTTGCAACCGAGCATCCGCCGGGAACCGCGTCGGTGATTTCACATCCTCTGGAATACCAGTGGAACGACGAAGCCTGGCTGCAACAGCGGGCCGCACGGCAGTCGTACAACGCGCCGATGACCATCTATGAGCTGCATGCGGGCTCCTGGCGTCGGGACGGAGGCGATAACGGCCGTTTATATGACTGGCACGAGCTGGCCGAACGCCTGATCCCTTATGTCGTGGACATGGGCTTCACCCACATCGAGCTGATGCCGATCATGGAGCACCCCTTCGGTGGCTCCTGGGGTTATCAGTTGCTGTCGCAGTTCGCGCCCAGTGCGCGCTATGGCAACGCGCATGACTTCGCCGCCTTCGTCGATGCCTGCCACAACGCCGGCATTGGTGTGATTCTCGACTGGGTGCCGGCGCACTTTCCCACCGACGCCCACGGCCTGGGTGAATTCGATGGCACCGCACTGTACGAGTATGCACACCCCTTCGAGGGCTTCCACCAGGACTGGGACACCTATATCTACAACCTCGGCCGCACCGAAGTGCACGGCTTCATGCTCGCTTCGGCGTTGCATTGGCTACGTGAATTCCATGTCGACGCGTTGCGTGTCGATGCGGTGGCCTCGATGCTCTATCGCGACTATTCGCGGGAAGAGGGGGAGTGGATACCCAACCGCCACGGCGGGCGGGAAAACCTCGAGGCGATCGACTTTCTGCGTCATCTCAACGACGTGGTGGCGACCGAAACACCCGGCGCCCTGGTCATTGCCGAAGAGTCCACGGCATTTCCAGGGGTCAGTAAACCGACTTCGGAGGACGGGCTGGGCTTTGCCTATAAGTGGAACATGGGCTGGATGCACGACAGCCTGAAATACATACAGGAAGACCCGGTCAACCGGCAGTACCACCACGACCAGATGACCTTCAGCATGGTCTACGCCTACTCGGAGCATTTCGTGTTGCCGATCTCCCACGACGAAGTGGTGCATGGCAAAGGCTCGTTGATAGACAAGATGCCCGGTGACCGTTGGCAGAAATTCGCCAATCTGCGCGCTTATCTGTCGTTCATGTGGACGCACCCGGGCAAGAAGCTGCTGTTCATGGGCTGCGAGTTCGGCCAATGGCGCGAATGGAGCCACGACCGCGAGCTGGACTGGCACCTGTTGGAAGAACCTGACCATCGCGGTGCGCAGAACCTGGTCCGTGATCTCAATCGGCTTTATAGCCAGGAGCCGGCATTGCACGAACTGGATACTGACCCGCAGGGCTTCCAGTGGCTGATCGGCGACGATCGCAGCAACAGCGTGTTCGCCTGGTTGCGCAAGAGTTCGACTGGCCATCCGCTGCTGGTGGTGGGCAACCTTACCCCGGTGGTGCGCGAGGGCTATCGCATCGGCGTGCCGATGGATAGCCGCTGGCTGGAGATCTTCAACAGCGATGCCGAGTGCTACGGCGGTTCCAACGTTGGCAACGGCGGCGGAATGTTGGCCGAGCAGGTGCCAGCGCACGGGCAGGAGGTTTCTCTGTCGCTGACGCTGCCACCGCTTGGCGTCATTATTCTGCGACCGCAGGTATAGATCGCGGCGCCTCGGTAACGGCGCCAATAATGAAAAAACCGGGGCGATTAAATCGTCCCGGCTTTTTTATGCTTCCGTCACCCGCGTGGAGGGTTTCACGCCGCGGTAGGCGGATGCTCTTTCGGCTGCGTTTCGGTGGGTTGAGCCTCATTGCTGGAACGCAGCTTCTTCGCCCGTGCTTCGAGCACGACATAAACAATGGTGGCGAACAGCAGCGGCACCAGAAAATACACCACCCGGTAGCCGATAAGCCCCGCCACAATCGCTCCCTTGCTGAGATTACCCGCCAGCATTGCTACAAAAACCGCCTCGATCACGCCCAGACCCGCCGGGATATGTGTAATCACGCCGGCAATGCTGCTGATCATGAGGATGCCCAGCACCTCGGGGTAAGGCGCCTTCTGCGACAGCATGTAATAGACCACCAGCGCCATCAGCGACCAGTTGGCGGCGCCCAATAGCAACTGCAGCACTGCGAGGCGCAGCGATGGCAGATGAACTTCATGGCTGCGTATCGTCCATTGGCGGCGTTTGGAGAAGCCGCACGCCCAGAGATAGATCACCGTCACCACCAGCAGGCCACCGCCCAGCAAGCGCAGAGCCGTATGGCCAATCTCCCAGTCATCCGGCGGGGTGATCCAGCCCATGGAAAAGATCAGGCCGGCTAGCCAGATATAACCGAGCCAGTTGGTCAGTAAGCTCAGGGTGAACACGCGGGTGATCTGCGATGCCCGCAAGCCGAGCCGTGAATAGAGGCGATAGCGCAGCGCGATGCCGCCGACCCAGGCACTCAGGTTGAGGTTGAAGGCATAGCAGACGA
Organism: Stutzerimonas sp.; assembly: GCF_982611455.1. Classification (NCBI taxonomy): domain Bacteria; kingdom Pseudomonadati; phylum Pseudomonadota; class Gammaproteobacteria; order Pseudomonadales; family Pseudomonadaceae; genus Stutzerimonas; species Stutzerimonas sp. Next base: position 30,051 of record NZ_CEXBBO010000009.1, on the reverse strand, counting down.
AGGTTACCGGAAGGATTTGCCGAATCGGCAGGTTGTGCTGCGCGTAGCGTTTGCCGAGCACATCGAAGAAGCAATACACGGCATAGCTGGCGAACGCCGCCGCTCCGGCCATCCACAACGTCTTGGCGCTGTAGTTGCGCAGAGTCTTGTAAACCTCGCCCCAGTCGACGTTGCGCGCGAGGCCGATCAGCAGCCCAGCCACCAGAATGAAGAAGACATAAGTGAGAATCTTCTTGATCAACGGCCAGCGCCGTCGCCAGCCGCTGCGCGGCTCATCGTCTTTGGATTGCCGGGTCATCGATGATCTCGCTGCAGAGGGGCTGGGTTGGGCTGCAAAGGCTCGGGATCGAGCAGCTGCAGCTTGGGATTGTGAGCGGGGAACAAGCCCACCATCTGTGGAAAATGACGCAGAAAATGGAAGATCAAAAACGCCAATGGCGCGCGCCACCAATAACCGCGAATGATTCGCTCAAGCGGAATGCGGCGGCAGTCTTCCTGCAGCAGCCGGTCGAGTTTTTCGTGCAACTGACGGTTGAAGTTGTGATCGCGGATGATCAGGTTCGCCTCGAGGTTCAGCGAGAGGCTGAGCGGATCGAGATTGCTCGAGCCGACGGTCGACCATTCATAGTCTGCCAGCGCGACCTTTCCATGCAGCGGCCTGCGGCAGTACTCGTGGATCTCGACCCCGTCGCTCATCAGGTAGTTGTAGAGCATTCGTGCGCCGAACTTGGCGATCGGCATGTCGGGTTGGCCCTGCAGAATCAGCCGAACCCGCACGCCGCGTCGCGCTGCGTTGCGGATTTCCCGTAGCACGCGATAACCAGGGAAGAAGTACGCATTGGCAATCAGCAGCCGCGAGCGCGCATCACGTATCGCCTGGAGATAATGTTGCTCGATGTCTTTGCGGTGGTTGTGGTTGTCACGGGTGACGAAAAGGGAACGGGCTTCCCCGCGGCTGACGCCGACGAAGCCATTGCTCTGGGTATGTACCCGGCGGTGCCACCAACGTCGTCCGGCCTGGGCGGGAGCAATATTATTAAGGGCGAAGCGGTGAATGTCGTGCACCACCGGTCCTTCGACCCGCAGGGCATAGTCCTGCTTGGCAGCCGGCCCGTAGTCGCCCAGGTGATCGGCAGAAAAGTTGATTCCGCCGATGAAGGCAAGATCGCCGTCCGTGACCACGATCTTGCGGTGCATGCGGCGGAACACGTTGACGCGCTTGCCGAGCAGGCGCTTACCGGGGTCGAACATGTGAATGCGCACCCCAGCGCGGGTCATCGCAGCGGCGAATTCGCCGTTGAGGTCAGCCGATCCATAACCGTCCACCGTGACGTCGACGCTGACGCCACGTTCGGCTGCGGCGATCAACACCTGCTGAAGCTGTTCGCCAACCTTGTCCTTGAAGAAGATGAAGGTTTCCAGCAGGACTTCCTTTTGTGCGGCCGCAATGGCCTCGAACACGGCGGGGAAAAACTCCTCTCCGTTTTCCAGCAACTGAAGACGATTCCCGTCTCTCCAGTGAAAATTCATAGGTGTATCTCCACCGCCAAGGGCAGATGATCGGACAAGTGCGTCCAGGGTTTGTTACCGAGGATTCGCGCTTTATGGCTCGTGGCATTTCGAACATAAATGCGGTCCAGGCGCAGCAGTGGCCAGCGCGCCGGAAAGGTCTTGGCCACCTTGCCCTGCGACACGGCGAAAACCTCATGCATGCCGGCGCAGCGATCCAGGGTCTGGGCAGCTTTCAGCCGCCAGTCGTTGAAATCGCCGGCGACCACCACCGGCGCGCCTTTGGGTAGCGAGTCGAGCAGCTGGCAGAGCAGTTCGAGTTGCTGCTGCCGATGCGATTCACGCAGGCCAAGATGTACGCAGATGGCATGAAACTCATCGTGCCCGGGCACCTGCAACACGCTGTGCAGCAAGCCGCGACGCTCCGGACCGGCGATGGAGACGTCGAGGTTTTCGTAGCGCGTGATCGGGAATTTCGAGAGTAGGGCGTTACCGTGGTCGCCGTCCGGGTAGACCGCGTTGCGGCCATAGGCGAAGTCGGTCCAGATGCTGTCGGCGAGAAATTCGTACTGCGACATTTTCGGCCAGTCGTGAAAGCGCAGGGCGTGCTTCTCATGGGTTCCCAACACTTCCTGTAGAAACACGATATCGGCCGATACCGCTCTGACCGCCTCGCGTAGCTCCGGCAGGATGAATCGCCGATTCAATGCGGTGAAGCCCTTGTGGGTATTGACGGTCAGCAAGCGGATCGAGCTGACCGCCGTGGACATGTGCGCGTCCAGGTCGCTGCTGTCGAGCGGGTGATTCTTGTCCAGATTCAAGCCAATGCTCCTTCCAGGTGGCCCGGAGTGGTTTCCAGGTCTTCCTCCAGCCCGAGCCGGCGCAACAGCTGTCGCGCATCGTATGGTGCCCGGACCTTCACATCGTTATCGAAATAGCAGTACACCTCGCGCGCCTTTCGCGTTGGCGGCTCGTCGGAGGTGATGAGCTGGGCGTCATCAGGCTGCTGGCCTTCGCTCCACAGCCTGATGCGCCGACACCAGTTATCCAACGCCTCGTCGCTGTAACCGCTGGTATAGAGCTCTTCGGCGCCATGCAGACGGATGTAGACGAAGTCGCTGGTGAGGTCTTCGCGGTAGGGCCACTTGCCGGCGGTATCGGCAACCACTAGCGCGACCTTGTATTTGCGCAGCAATGCGACGAACGCGGGATCGACGAAGCTATCGTTGCGAATTTCCACCGCATGCCTCAGCCGGCGCTTTTGGTCGATCTGCAGATAGCTGCGGCCCTCCATGCGCGCCTCACAGCCTTTTGCCGATTCCAGCGCGGCCTCGGTGTCATGAGGCAGCAATTTCAGGAAGGTTTCGAACTGTTCGGGATCGAATTTGAAGGACGGCGGAAATTGCCAAAGCATGGGTCCGAGCTTGTCTTTGAGCGCAAGAACACCGGATGCGAGAAAGTTGGCGATGGGTTTTTCTACGTCCCGCAAACGCAGAATATGCGTGATGTAACGCGGCGCCTTGACGCTGAAAACGAAGCCTTTGGGGGTTTCGTCGTACCAGCCGGCATACAGCTCGGGACGTTGCAACGCGTAGAACGAGCCGTTGATCTCGATGCTGCTTACGGCACGTGAGGCGAATTTCAACTCGTTCTTCTGGGTAAGTCCCTTGGGATAGAAGTCGCCTCGCCAGGGTGCGTAGCGCCAGCCTGAAATTCCGATATGGATGGCTGCCATCGCCTGCTCCTGTTTGCTACCGCGGGTTCTGCATGCTGGTCGGATCGCTGGCCGGAAAGGTATCAGCGATCGCCTGGTCGACCACGTTTTCCTCCGAGCCGGGCCCGGCCGGGCTGCTGCGTTGTGGTTGCAGCTCCACCTTGATCCAGCCACTTTCGCGCCGATCGAATGCCTCGAAGGCGGCTATCACGTCGGTCATCGGCTTGACCTGGGTGAGGATTTTCGCCGGATCGATGCGCCGCGCCTGAATCATCTCGATCAGGCGTGGAATGTATTTACGGTGATGGCAGTTGCCCATGTTCATAGTGATGTTCTTGTTCATCGCCATGCCGATGGGGAAGGTCATGGCATCCGGCGGATACACGCCGATGATCGATAGCGTGCCGGCCTTTGCCAGGCTCTGCACAGCCCATTCCAACGCTTGCGAAGGCGCATCGCCTGGTTGCCATTGCCCAGCCTGGTTCGTTTGTGCGCCATCGGCTGGTTTGCCGCCGCAGCAACCGTGCTCGGCATCGACGCCGACCGCATCGATTGCACGATCGACTCCGATACCGGAGGTAAGGCGCTTTAACGTCTCTACCGGATCCTCGCGGTTGAAGTCGATCACCTCCGCGCCCTGATGCCGGGCCATGCGCAGGCGGTCGTCGTACTGGTCGATGGCGAAGACGCGGCCGGCGCCCAACAACTTGGCGCTGGCGATGGCGAACTGGCCGACCGGCCCGCAGCCGAATACCGCGACGGTATCGCCAGATTTGATTTCGGCCATCTCGGCACCGAAATAGCCGGTCGGAAAAATGTCTGAAAGCAGGATCGCCTGATCATCACTGATCTCGGGCGGCAACTTCACCAAGCCAATATTGGCAAACGGGATACGGGCTTTCTCCGCCTGCAAGCCATGAAACGGGCCGGTTGCCGACGGACCGCCATAAAACGCAGTGCCTGCTTCCTTGCCATTGGGGTTGGCCACGTCGCATTGAGCAAAATAGCCGGAGCGGCAATAAGAGCAGTTGCCGCAGGCAATCGTCGAAGGGATCACCACTCGGTCGCCAATCTGAAGGTTGCGTAGGTCGTCGCCGAGCTCTTCGACGATACCCACGGCTTCGTGACCAAGAATGGTTCCTGGCTTCATGCCGCTGAAGGTGCCGCGAACGAAGTGCAGGTCTGTTCCGCAGATGGCCGAGGCGGTGATGCGCACAATCGCGTCGGTAGGGGCTTCGATGCGCGGGTCGGCTACATCCTCGAGGCGGATATCGCCGACACCGTGATAAACGACTGCTTTCATGGCTACTCCGTAACGCACCGATCAAGCCTGGCGGGCTTCCTCGGCAAAGAATGGGTGGGTGACGTCCTGAGAGTCGGTCAGCCCATCAGGGGCCGACCGGGCGTTCCTTAGGATCGCAGCCAGCCTCGCGCGGCGCGGCAATCCATCAGCACGCTGCATTGAACAGGTGCACCTTCATTCGGACTGATCGCGGCTTTCACGGTTCATCTTTTTTTCAGCAGGTCATAGGGGCGGGCGTGCCTGCGGAACGCGTCGGAGGCTCGTGCGGCGGGCCTGGCTCATGTCGGAAGAGGAGGCGAGTCGCAATGATTACTTGAGCGGTGAGTCCCAAGGCAGCTCGCCGGCGAAAGCTTCGACGAGAAAATCGATCATCGCCCGGACCTTCGCTGGCGGCCGCCGGTCCGCAGGGAAAACCACATGGATGCCGCCCAGCCTCAACGGTGGATGATCCAACGGCAGCGCCACCAGCTGGCCTCGCGCCAGGGCGGCGGCAACGATGAACTGTGGTTGATAGATCACACCCTGGTCGCCCACCGCGGCGGCTACCAGCGCGGCGCCATTATTGGCGACCAGGTTGCCGCTGACGGGAACGCGGATTTCGCCGGTCGGGCCGAAAGCCCATTCGCGCGTACCCAGGCTGGACAGGCTATAGCCCATGCAATTGTGCCCGCTGAGCTCGTTGACCCGTCGAGGCATACCCCGTTCGGCCAGATAACCAGGCGACGCGCAGACCAGCATCGGGCATTCGGCGACGAGTCGCCTGGCCTGCAGTGGGCTGTCGGCGAGGCGTCCGACGCGCACGGCCAGATCCCAGCTGCCACCGATCAGATCGACCTGACTGTCGGTCAGGCCCAGTTCGATGCTGACCTCGGGATGGCGTCGGCTGAATCCAGGAATCAGCGGCGCAATGAAACGGGTGCCGAATGACAGAGGCACGTTCATGCGCAGCAGTCCCGAGGCTTCGACCCGCTGCGAAGCGACGTTGGCTTCGGCCTCGTCGATGTCCGGCAAGATCCGCAGGCAGGCCTCCAGATAGCTGCTGCCGGCTGCGGTCAGGGTCAACCGTCGCGTGCTGCGATGGAACAGTTTGACGCCGAGCCGAGCCTCCAACGCATCCACATGTTTGGTTGCCATCGCAGGCGAAAGCCCGAGATGACGCGCCGCAGCGGAGAGGCTGCCAGCGCTGGCGGCACGGGTGAATACACGCATACCGGTGATTCGGTCGAGCATTTTAGTTCCTACTCTCAGTTGAAACTGTTGAGGCGTTTTGCCTTGTTCAGGCTAAACGGAGTGTAATCCATACTGTCGCCTCACCAGCGAGGACGAGCCATGACCAGTGATAGAGAACGTGCAATAGCCGGGGTGCGGATGCCAGCGCTGTTCGTGCCGCACGGTGCCGGCCCATGCTTCTTCATGGAATGGAACCCTATCGATGCCTGGGACAAGATGGCGGCGTTCCTCAAGGGCATCGCAGCGACGTTGCCAAGGCGCCCGCGCGCCATCGTGCTGGTGTCCGGGCATTGGCTTGAGCAGCAGGTCAAGGTCACCGCCAGCGCCAGCCCCGAGCTCATCTACGATTACGGTGGTTTCCCTGCGCACACCTACGAGCTGCGTTACCCAGCACCGGGTGATCCGCTGCTGGCTGCACGTCTGGTCGAATTGCTCGGTCAGGCCGGTATCGAAGCCGGCGAGGACCAGCAGCGCGGCTACGATCACGGTGTCTTCATACCGCTCAAACTGATGTTTCCCGAAGCGGAGGTGCCAGTGGTGCAATTGTCGTTGCGTAGCGATCTCAATGCCCAAACGCACCTGGAGATTGGCCGTGCCATTGCGCCACTGCGGGACGAAGGCGTGTTGATCGTGGGCAGCGGCATGAGCTTTCACAATATGCGTGGCTATGGCGATCCGCGATTCGCGCCGATCTCGGATCAGTTCGATCGCTGGCTGAGCGAGGCCGTGGAATCTCCGCCCGCGCAGCGTGAAACTGCCTTGCAACATTGGGCCGAGGCGCCCGCGGCACGGCTTTGCCATCCACCGCGCGCCGAGGAACATCTGCTTCCGCTGATGGTTGCCGCGGGCGCCGGCGCGACCAGTCCGGGACGCAAGATTTTCTCCGATCGCGTCATGCACACGACGCTCTCGGCTTACCAGTTCGGCTGAATGTTCAGCCCACGAAACGAGGAATCACCATGCTCAGCTCCACCGTACAGATCGACACATCCAACCCGAGCCGACTCATCCGTCGCCTCTGCAAACATTGGAGCCACAAGTTCGAGGTCAGCTTCGATGACCAGCAGGGCAGCATCGCGCTGGGTGCCGGAAAATGTCTGCTGCAAGCGGGCGAGGGCAACCTGCGCGCCGAAGTCAAGGCCGAGGACGAGGCGCAGTTGGAGCGCCTGGAAACCGTGGTTGCCGATCACCTGCAACGCATGGCGTCGGACGAGACGTTCAGCTTCGGCTGGCAGCGATGACCGCTTCGGCAGCCGTCCGATTGCTGGCGGCTATTGCTCGTTGCGAGCGAAATTCGGCAGCGCACTGACCGGCTGGGAGAAGCGGAAGGGGATCGACACCAGAGAATCACCGTAGGGTTTCTGCACCACGAAATGCAGATGCGGTCCGGTGCTGCGTCCGGTGCTCCCAGATTTGCCCAGCAGGGTGCCGGCTTTGACCTGTTGCCCCGCTTTCACCTGTACCGACCCACGCTTCAAGTGCAAGTAGGCGCTGTGCGTGCCGTCATCATGGAGAATCCGCACGTAGTTGCCGGCTGGGTCGGGCAGGCGACCTCCTTGACCGTTGCGTATCTTGAGCACCGTGCCGGCGCGTGCCGCGGTGATCGGCGTGCCCACCGGCATTGCCACATCCACGGCGTAGCGACCCTTTGGCGAGTTGTGGCTGAAGTCTCCGCCGGCGCCCTGTGAAATATGGAACGGACCGCCTTTCCACGGCAGCGCATAGGCATGCCCGCCGACGGACCCTTTCTTGCCCGGCTCCGGCGAATAGATAAGCGCATAGCTGAACGACTGCTGATACATCAGCGGATAACCGGACTGGCGTTTGCGCAACGTGGCGATGCGCATGCGGGTACGTGCAGGCACTGTCTTGCGAATCACACCCTTGCCGACGCCAGCGACATTAACCATATGCGTCAGGCGCAGCATTACTTCAACCGGGACGTCCGTATCGTTGCGCACGTCCATTGCCTTGCCGCTACCGACGCGATTCACGAACAGCCGAACGGTTCCGGGTTTGCCGGCCGGGAGCGTCGCGTTGGTGATGGCGCCACCGGCCAGCGAGGGCAGTGCGGTGGCGGAGCAGAGAATCAGCAGAGCGAGAGAAATGATCAGCCGGGTTGAAGCCATAGGGGTGTGATCCGTCACGGAAAGGACAACCCGCCTGCGGCCGGCAGGACGAATCCGTCGGGGTTCAAGAATGCCGCGCTGGGGTTGGGACTAAGGGTGAAATGCGAGGTTCACTACCGCACGTCGAGAACCACCGAATGGATGAGTTACCGCCGAATGCACCGTCGGGCGTGACCTTGTAGATATCTCAGAGCCCCGACATCGGGGCTCTGTTATCACTTGGCGCGTCGCGGTTGGCGTTATTCCTCTTCTTTGATCAACTCGAACAACAGCAATGAACGACCAGTCAGTGCGTATTCATCGTTGAACTCGAAGCGTTCGGCCCGGGCGTTGGGGTTGTTGGTGTCGATCAGGCGATTCCAGTAGATGCCCTGCGGCACTTCCGGCAGCGTGAAGTTCACGATGTCGTGATGGGCGTTGACGACGATCAGCAAGGTCGCATCGGAGCCGGCCCTGCGAATGCCGGTTGCCTGAGCGCGGCCATCGAGCAGCATGCCCATGCAGCGATTGTTGCCGTCTTCCCAATGCTCGACAGACATTTCCTCAGCGTGCGGCGCCAGCCAGGTAACGTCCTTGACCCCGAGTTCTTCGTTGTACGCGCCGACCAGAAAACGCCCACGGCGCAGCATCGGATACCGCTGGCGCAGGCGGATCAGCTTGCGCACGAAAGACTGCAAGGTACGGCTGTCTTCGGGGATATCCCAATTGACCCAACCGATTTCGCTGTCCTGGCAGTAGGCGTTGTTGTTGCCGTGCTGGGTACGAGCGAACTCGTCTCCAGCGACGATCATCGGCGTGCCCTGAGAAAACAGCAGCGTGGCGAAGAAGTTGCGCATCTGACGGAAGCGCAGCTCGTTGATTTCCGGATTGTCGGTCGGTCCTTCGACGCCGTGGTTCCAAGAGATGTTGTTGTCGCTACCGTCGCGGTTGTCTTCGTCGTTGTCTTCGTTGTGCTTGTCGTTATAGGACACCAGATCCTTCAAGGTGAACCCATCGTGGGCAGTAACGAAGTTGACCGAGCTGAACGGCCGGCGGCCGCGTTGGTTGAACAGATCGCCCGAGCCGGTGAGGCGACTGGCGAAGTCGGCGAGCTGGTTGTCGTCGCCTTTCCAGAAGGCACGCACGGTGTCGCGAAATTGATCGTTCCACTCGGCCCAGCCGGGCGGGAAGCCTCCAACCTGATAGCCACCCGGACCGCAGTCCCAGGGTTCGGCGATCAGTTTGGTCTTGGCCAATACCGGGTCCTGGCGACAGGCGACGAGGAAGCCGTGGCGCTCGTCGTAACCATCGTGCTGGCGGCCAAGAATGGTTGCGAGATCGAAGCGGAAGCCATCGACGTGCATCTCTTGCGCCCAGTAGCGCAGCGAGTCGGTGACCATCTGCACGACGCACGGGTGGCTCATGTCCAGCGTGTTGCCGGTCCCGGAATCGTTGATGTAGTAGCGCTTCTCATCGGGCATGAGCCGGTAGTACGAGGCGTTGTCGATGCCGCGCATGGACAGGGTCGGGCCCAGCTCGTTGCCTTCGGCGGTGTGGTTGTAGACCACGTCGAGAATGACTTCGAGGTCGGCGTTGTGCAGATGCGCGACCATTTCCTTGAATTCGCTGATCTTGCCGCTGGCCAGGTACTTGGGATGCGGCGCGAAGAAGGCGATGCTGTTATAGCCCCAATAATTGCTCATGCCTTTTTCCAGCAGATGCTGGTCCTGGACGAAGCCATGGATGGGCAGGAACTCGACCGACGACACACCCAGCTTGCGCACGTAGTCGATGACGTCCGGCGTTTTGAAGCCGCCGAACGTGCCGCGCATGTCCTCTGGCACCGAGGGGTGCCGCATGGTGAAACCACGCACGTGGGTTTCGTAAATGATGGTGCGATCCCAGGGCACCTGCACCGGGCGGTCATGGCCCCAAGTGAAGGCCGGATCGATGATTTTGGATTTCGGCACAAAAGGCGCACTGTCGCGTTCGTCGAAACTGAGATCGGCGTCGGCATGGCCGATGGTGTAACCGAACAGGGCCTCGGACCATTTCAGTTCGCCAACCAGCTGCTTGGCGTAGGGGTCGATCAACAGTTTGTTGGGATTGAAACGATGACCGGCGTCGGGCTCATACGGACCATGAACGCGGTAACCATAAATCTGTCCCGGATGAGCATCGGGCAGGTAGCCATGCCAGATCTCATCGGTGTATTCGGGTAGCTCGATTCGCTCGAGCTCGGTTTCGCCATCGGTATCGAACAGGCACAGCTCAACCTTGGTGGCATTCGCGGAAAAAATCGCGAAATTGACCCCCAATCCATCCCAAGTGGCACCGAGCGGGAAGGGCAGGCCTTCGCGGATACGCGACGGGGTCAGAATCTGAGGCGCCGCAGGCTTTTTTCTACTCATGAAATCTCCGATGGCAACTCTTGATAAGGCTGTGCAGGGCGATGGAACGCCGCGGCCTTCCGGAGCCATTGGGTCCGGAAGGCCACGATGTGGTTCAGGCTTCTTTCTTGGCGCGTGGTGCGCGCGTCTTTTTCACACCTTCCGGAGTGCCCTCGGCGGCGTCGGTCCCGGCCGCGGGCTTAGGACGCGCAGTGCCTTTAGCTGCGGGGGCGGCCTTGGCGGGTTTGACGTCCTTGGGTTCTTTGGCGTCTTTCGCCGGTTTGGCTGCCTTGGCAGGTTTGGCCGCAGGTGTCGCATCAGTCGGTTTGGTCGCGGGTTTGCGGGCGCGGCTCGCGGGCTTGGTGGTCGACGCGCCGTTCTCTGCCTCGACAAGTTTGCGTGCCATTTCCCAGTGGCGTTCGTCCTGGCCCTCAGGGCGGCCCTCCGATACCCAGATGTCGTACGCGAATTCGCGGATGCGCTGCTCGTCTTTATTCATCGTTCTGATTCTCCTGTTGAACTGATTGAAACCTGTAAAAGTGCCAAGGGCAGATGTTGCAAAATTTCTGTCGCACTCAGACCCGCTTGTTTGGGTGTGACTGTCATTCCGTCAAAAAGTCGCTCCAGCGCATGACCGCTCAGCGCATCGGGCATTTGCACCCGTGTGTCACCCCAGCGCTCCGCCGGAACGTGCGGTGTCTGGCTGTCGCCGAGTAGGCCGCTGGCAAGCCGCGCGGCGATGACGATCAGCCAGGTTCCGTCCAGTTCGCGCGCGAAGGCGATCAATTGATCGGCGTGCTCACCTTCGACTTTCAAAGGCAGATAGCGTCCTTCGGTGAACAGGCGCGGTTGTGCACGGCGCAACCTCAACGTACGTGCGATCAGCCATTGCTTGATGCGACCGTCCTGCCAGCTCGATAGCAGCTCGGCCGGTTGCCCCTGCAAATTGAAGGTGGCGCGACGCCGATCGAAATCCACCGGACGGCGGTTGTCCGGATCGACCAAGCTGAAGTCCCAGTAATCGGTACCCTGATACAGATCCGGCACGCCGGGCGTCGTCATCCGCAGCAGCGCTTGGGTCAGGCTGTTCAAGGCCCCGGCCGGCGCTAGCTCGGCTGCAGCCGCGGCGATATCGGTGCGTAGCGTCTTGCACTCGTCGCCAAGCAGTAACGCCCGCAGATACTGCTGGCAGGCGCTTTCGTAATCGCTGTGGGGATCGGTCCAGGTGCTGCGCAGCTTGGCTTCGCGGATGGCCTTTTCCTGCCATTTGATGATCCGCTCGCAGAACGTCGCCATGGCGTCCCGGTCGTCCGCCGCGAGGTCCAGCGGCCAACTGCTGACCAGAATCTGGAACAACAACATTTCATCGCCGGCCGAAGGAGCCGGGCCTTCGGCCAGCTCCTGGCGCTGACCGTACGCGAGCTGCCGCCAATGGCGCACCTTGGCGGCGAACCACTCGGCGCGCTCGCTGATTACCGTCATGCGAGCGCGGGTGTCTTCGCCGCGTTTGTGGTCGTGGGTCGCGGTGGTCAGCAAGTTGCGTGGAAAGTACTCGGCGCGCTCCAGGCATTCGGCATGAAAGGTATCCACTGACGCGCTGAACGTCTGCGGATCGAAGCCGACGTCGTTGCGCGAAAGCAAGGCGCCGGAGCGATAGCAGGCGGTGTCTTCCACGGCCTTGGCCGCGGCGGGCGAGGTGAGTTGCTGAAAGCGCGTGCAGGCATAGCGACGAATTCGCCGTGCCGGTCCTGGCGGCAACGAACGCAGGCTTTCGCCGCCGAGCCAGCGATCGAGCAGATCCAGTAAAGGCCAGTCCGCCTCGCCCAAGGTGGTGCGGGCACCAGCCAAAGCTTGTTGGAAGAACGGCTCGTCGGCTTCGCGGCGCCCGTGCGCGCCAATATAGGTGCGGTACACCGGGAAATGGACGATCAGCTCCAGCAGTGCCCGGCGGATCGCGCCTAGGGTGATGTCGCGCGTCATCACGTCGTAGCGCGCCACCTGTAGCAGCGCTTGGGCAACGGTTTCAAAATCGCCAGCCAATGGCCCGGTCAGGACAAGTTGGCGCGCCTGGCGTACTTCTTCCATGAAATCAGACGGGCGCTCCGCCGTTTCACTCCAGAGCGAGCAGAGCACCGATTTACCGGCGGGATCGTGCTGCAGCAGCGAGACCTGATTCATGAATTCATAGCCGGTGGTGCCGTCTACGCCCCAGTCGTCATGCAAATGCTCGCCACCGGCGAGGATCTTCTCGACATAGATCGGCACATGATCCTGGGCCGCTTCGGCAGGGCGCGCGGCGTTGAGACGATCGACCCGACGTCGCAACTGGCGGCAGTAACCGCGCGGGTTGGCCAGGCCATCGACATGGTCGATTCGTAACCCATCGACCAACCCTTCGCTGATCAGCTCGAAAATCTTCGCGTGGGTTTCCTCGAACACCACTGGCCGTTCAACGCGCAGGCCGCCCAGCTCGTTGATGTCGAAGAAGCGGCGCCAGTTGATATCGTCGCCCGCCGTACGCCAGCTGGCGAGGCGGTAATTCTGTCGTTCGAGCAGAGCGTGCAGGCGTTTGAAGCCTTCCTCGGTGGTCGAGTCGTAGTGCTTGAGCGCGTCTTCGAGGACCTGCCGGGTAGCGTCGTCCTTCAACGCCTCGGCTAGATCCGCTCGTAGCTGGCACGCGGTCTGATAGGCGGCAGGTTCGGTTTTGAGCGCATCGAAGTGCTGCGCCAGTGCCCGCAGCTCAGCATTGTCGGTCAGCCGCAGAATCTCGCCGTAGCTGGGCGGGGTAATCGGGAAGCGGTGTTCGTAATGCTCGGCGTAGAGCGCGCCGTTTTCAATGTCCAGCCGCAGTGGAATCTTGCCCTCCTGCAGCGCCTCGCCGTAATCGCTGCCCAGGAAGGGAACCAGCAGTTGGCCTTCGAGCAGCGGGTCGGGAGAATTCCATTGAATGTCGAAGAACTGCGCGTAGGGGCTGCGGCGGCCCCATTCGAGCACATCCAACCACCAGGGATTACCGGAGCCACCCACCGCCATGTGGTTGGAGACGATATCGAGGATCAGCCCCATGCCCTTGGCGCGCAGTGCATCGACCAGACGGTGCAGGGCGGGCTCGCCGCCCAATTCGGGATTGATGCGCGTTGGGTCGATGACGTCATAACCGTGCATCGAGCCGGGGCGAGCGGTTAGCAGGGGCGAGGCGTAAAGGTGACTGATCCCAAGGTCGGCGAAGTAATCGACCAGCGCGGTGGCGTCGTCGAGGGTGAAATCACGATGGAACTGCAATCGCAGCGTGGCGCTAAGGTCTCTCATCGATGTTCGCTTCCAATGGCCTGCTTGCGGGCGTCGGCGAGAATTTTCAAACGTCGGGCACAGGCAGGGTCGTCAAGCAACGAGGCGCTGTCGCCGGGATAGCGGCGGCGCCAGTTGGGGTGGGTGTCGACGATGCCGGGCATGTTCGGCTGTTCCAGCAGGCACAGCGCATCTTCGACCGGAAACAACACCAGCGGCGCCGGTGTACGCCCGAGGAATGCCGCGCAGGCGTTGGCCAATATTTCGGGATCGGCGAGGTCGCCCTGGACGTCCGGTGCGTATTCGCGCAGCAGGCGAAGCAGGCCCGCTCGCTCGCGTTCGCGCTCTTCCAGCTGCTTGGGGCGCTCATGCTCCTGATGTTGGCCGACGCGGATACGCCAGTCGATGTCGTGGCACTGCCACCAGCCGTGAATGGTCGGCAAGTCATGGGTGGTGGAGGTCGCCAGTGCGCTACGCGGCCACTGCATCGGCGGCTTGAAATTGCCGTGGTTGTCGCGCTCGAAGAACAGCACGCGCATCCCCAACAATCTGCGTGCTGCGAGCTTTTCGCGCAAACCTTCGGGCACGGTGCCCAGGTCTTCACCCAGAATCACCGCGTTGCGCCGCCAGGCTTCCAACGACAACAGCCGCAGCAGGTCATCGAAGGGGTAGTTGAGGTAGGCGCCTTCCGTAGGTCCGGCACCTGCGGGCATCACCCACAGGCGCATCAGCCCCATGACATGGTCGATACGCATGCCGCCGGCGTGAGCGAGGTTGGCCCGCACCATCTCGATAAAGGCGCGGTAGCCGTTGGCTTTGAGTCCCCAGGGCGAAAAGGCGGAAATGCCCCAACTTTGCCCTTGGCGATTGATGATGTCCGGCGGCGCGCCGACGCTCAGCGCTGCCAATACTTCCTCCTGCCGGCTCCAGGCTTGGCTGCCGCCACCGTCGGCACCCACCGCCAGGTCGCTGATCAGGCCGATCTTCATGCCGGCGCTGTGGGCGGCGGTTTGGGCGCGTTCCAGGCCCCGTGCTATCAACCACTGACAAAAGGCGTAGTAGCTAATCTCGTCGACATGCTCCTGGGCAAAGCGCTCGACCGCGGGGCTTTGCGGCGTGCGGTATTCCTCCGGCCAGTCGCGCCAATGTTGCGGGTAGCCTTCGGGGCTGAGCAGGGTGGCGTGTAGCGCCTCGAAGCGGCAATGGTTCTCCAGTGCTTCGCCGCCTGCCTGGCGAAAGCTGTCGAAGTCCGCCTGCTGGGCATTACCGCCCGTGGCGAAGTCGTCATAAAGGGTGCGCAACAGGCATTGGCGGGTTTTGGACACCGCTTCCCAGTCGATCAGTTCCAGCTCTTCGAGGCGCTGCAGCTCTTCAGCCAGGCCACATGTGTCGATGGCGATGCGCAGCGGCGTATCGCCGAGTATTGCCTCCGGTGCGCTATGGAGAATGTTGTAGAACAGCCGACTCGAAGGCGAGTAGGGGCTGTATTGGTTGCTGTTGCCAGTAAACATCGCGTGAACTGGGCTGATGCCCAACGCATCGGCACCGTGCGCAGCGGCGTTGCGCGCCACGGCTTCCAGCGCCAGCGTGTCGCCCAGCCCGCCATCGCCGGGACGACGCAGGCCGTACAGCTGCACGGTAAGCCCCCAGGCGTTGGGCCCGGCCACGTCCTCGACGCTGGGGCAAGCGTGAGGCGCAACTGCGAGGGTAATGTGCTGGCCGGCTATTTCCAGACGGTGATAGCCCGGCACATCGATCACAGCAAGGCGCGCCTGATCATCAAGCGTCCCGTTGAGATGACGACCGTCTTCCAGTGCCAGGCTGTAGCGCGTGGTCGGTTCGAAATATTGACCTAACGCCAAGGCGACGCCCTGGTCGAGCGTCAATAACGGAGGCAGGCTGGACGCGCTGTCGCCAGCTTCGAGCTTCTCCAGGCTGCGTTCGATTTCAGCGTCGCTGTCGGCATTCAGCCCCAGCCCGTTAAGCACTGCGCGCAGGACGTCAGACGTCACCCGCTGGTCGCGGCCGTCGGCATCGACCCAATCGATGGACAAGCCAGCCGCCTGGGCCAGGCGGTTTAGTCGTTCATCGCTCATTCATCTCTCCAGTACGTCGGTCAGGTACATCGTTCAGGTACATCCTGGCGGTGCGCGCCGGCAGCTTGTTCGGGCTCTGTTCAGCGCCGCTTTGGCGGCTGCTATGCAGCAATCGTGCTGCGGCAGAAGCAGGCGTGATGACGACATCGTTGCTACTCAGATTGAGTTCCAGACGCAGCTCGCTGCCGTCGCCCAGCTGCCAACGCGCCAGTGCGACGGCGTCGCCGAGCGCTTCGGCGCCGAGGAAGCGCGAGCCTTCCAACCGCGGCACGACCTCCTCGTGGCGGATCTTCAGCAGTTGGCGGTACAACCCCAGCCATTCGGTGTGCTCGGGCTGATCACGCTTACTGAAGTCAGGCTTCGATGCCTCGAAGGTTGCCACCGCGTTCGGGTCTGGAATGCGTTCGCGGGTGGTTTCGTCAGCGAATTCAGCAAATTCCGCGAATTCGCCGCGACGACCTTCACGCACCGCATCGGCCAGCTCGCCGTGGTGGCTGGTGAAAAACAGAAAAGGCTCGCGCGCACCCCATTCCTCGCCCATGAACAGCAGCGGAATCATCGGCGAGAGCAACAGAACGGTGGTCGCAGCCTTCAAGGCATCGGGATCGGTCAGGCCGACCAGCCGATCACCGAACGCGCGATTGCCGGTTTGGTCATGGTTCTGCAGAAACAGCACGAACGAGGTCGGGGAGAGATGCCCGCTGGGCTCGCCACGCGATTCGCCGCGGCGGTTTTGGTGCCCTTGGTAGATGAAGCCTTCGCCAAGGAAGCGGACCAGCTTGTTGGTCGAGTCCTGATGGTAATCGGCGTAGTAGCCTTGGCTTTCGTCGGTCAGCAACGTATGCAGGACGTTATGTCCGTCGTCGTCCCACTGCGCGGTAAAACCTTGCGTGAGCAGGCTGGAGCGGTTGTCTTCGTTTTCCAGTACCAAGTGCACATGGCGTCCGGGCTCCGCTTCGGCGCGAACGCGTTCGGCCAATTCGGTAAGAAAAGTGCGATCAGGAATGGCGTGGACGGCGTCCATGCGCAGGCCGTCGAAGCGGTATTCCATCAGCCACATCAGCGCGTTATCGATGAAGAAGTCGCGCACCTCCCGGCGGCGGAAGTCGATGGCGTCACCCCACGGCGTCTGCTGATCGTGACGGAAGAAGTGCTTGGCGTAACGGTGCAGGTAATTGCCGTCCGGCCCGAAGTGGTTGTAGACCACATCGATGAAGACCATCAGGCCGAGACCATGCGCGGTGTCGATCAAGTGCTTGAGCTGTTCCGGCGTCCCGTAGGAGGCCTCGGGTGCATAGAGCAGCACGCCGTCATAGCCCCAGTTGCGATCACCGGGAAATTCAGCGAGCGGCATCAGCTCGATGGCGGTAACGCCGAGCTCGGCCAGCGTCTGCAAGCGCTGCTCGATCTGCGCATAACCACCATAAGCGCCAACATGAAGTTCGTAGAGAACGGTTTCGTGCCAGGGCCGGCCCAGCCAGTCGCGGTTGCGCCATTGATAGGCGTCGGGATCGACGACCACGCTGGGGTCATGCACGTCGGCAGACTGCGCACGCGACGCGGGGTCGGGCACTTTTAATTCATCGTCGATGAGAAAGCTGTAACGCGTACCGGCGCTGGCCTGCGCCTCGATGCTGTACCAACCGTCGTCTTCTTCGTGCATGGGCAGCGCCTCGCTGCCGTCTACTACCAGGCTGACGCTTTGCGCGTCGGGCGCCCAGAGCCTGAACCGGGTACGGGAATCATCGAGTAGCACCGGTCCGTGTTGCCCATTGCGGGCAGGCCTGTTTTGCATTGATCGACCTCGTTAGAAAATGGCATGGGCCTCGCGCCGCTCGCCCAGCAACTGCTGGTACAACCGGTCATAGGGTTCGATCGCGTGACGCCAGAAAAATCCGCCGCTCATTGCCCGGCAACGCATCGCATTGAGCAGCTGTGGTTTCTCGTAAATTGCCAGGGCGCGCTCCACCGCGTAGCGGTAGCTATCCAGCGTGGCCTCGTCGAACAGGAAACCGGTGACGCCGTCGTCGATGCTGTCTGCAAGTCCCCCCGTGCGGTGGGCTATCGGCAGCGATGCGAAGCGCTGCGCATACATCTGGCTCAGCCCGCACGGCTCGTAACGCGAAGGCATGAGCAGGAAGTCGCTACCGGCGAAGAGCCGCCGCGCATCGGTCTCGTTGAAGCCGATATGCGCGCCCACCCGGCCGGGGAAGCGTTCGGTGAGCCGACGTACGTCATCTTCGATATGTGCATCGCCGCGACCGAGAATGGCCAGTTGTCCGCCGCGCTGAACGATCGTCTCGGCTACATCGATGGTCAGGTCGATGCCTTTCTGATGCACCAACCGGGACACCACGGCGAACAGTGGGCCGTCGCTGGGTTCGAGGCCGAACAGTTCACGCACGTGGGCGGCATTGGCCCGCTTGCCCGTCCAATCGTGCGGGCCGAACTGGCTGATCAAATGTGAGCAGCTCTGCGGCTCCCAGCTCTCGTCGATGCCGTTCAGAAGCCCGCTGAGCAGACCCTGGCGCGCCTTCATCGCGAGGAAACCTTCCATGCCGCAACCGAACGCCGGGGTCGTGATTTCCTGCGCGTAGGTCGCGCTGACGGTGGTGACGTGGCTGGCATAGGCAATGCCGGCCTTGAGCAGCGACAGCGCGCCGTAAAACTCCATCCGCTCCGGCCCGCAGGCCTCAAGAGGAATGCCCAGCTTGCGGCGCAGGCTCATGTCGATATTGCCCTGGTAAGCCAGGTTATGGATGGTGAAGATGCTCGGCGTATTCAAGCCGCGCCAATGCATGTAGGCCGGCGTCAGCCCGGTCGGCCAGTCATGGGCATGGACCAGATCGGGAGTCCAGCGAATGCAGGCCGTACCAGCGGCAATATCGGCTGCGGCCATGCACAAACGGGCGAAACGTATAGGGTTGTCCGGCCAATCGTGACCCTGTTCATCACCGTAGGGCAGGCCGTCGCGCTCGTAGAGCTCCGGGCAAATCAGCACGTAGATGATCAGGCCGTCAGGCATGTCGAGACGACCGATCCGGCAGGTCGGCAGGTCGCCATGAGACAGGACGCTACCAACGATGCGAATCGGCTCGCCGCACTGCATCACTTGTGCATAGCCTGGAATCAGCACACGCACATCATGCAGATCGCCCAGTGCGCGAGGCAGAGCCGCGGATACATCGGCTAGACCGCCCGTTTTGACCAGATCGGTCAGTTCCGAGGTTACGAATAGGATTTTTTTCTTCTCGTCCTGAGTGCTGCGAAGCTGCAGCACGGGCCGCTCGGCAGGCGGCCCCAGGCGTTCGATGGTGTTCAAGCGGACAGGCCTGGCGTTCACAGCAGCAATACTCATAAGCACTTTCCCCAATGACCGGCGCCTACGCCAAGGCCAGTTACGAGCACGTTTCTTCCACACAGCATCCGTCTGGACGCTGCAAACCATGAGCACGGCAAGACTGAATTCTTGTTCGGAGCCGCTTGTTTCGCGGCATAGAGCTGCTTTGGCCCTACCTTGAAAAAGACATAGCGTCCGTTAATAAGTTCTCACTTTGAACCGAATTCCATGAGCGGGAACTTTGCTGACGGGAGCCGGCTCCGAAAATTGACTTAACCGAGCTGTTGTTAGCCGCCAGTCGGAGCCAAATACCATGCAAGACCTTGCCGAAATCGTGCGATTTCTGAGCGAAAAGCAACTGAAGTTGACCACTGCTGAATCCTGCACCTGTGGCCTGATGGCTTCGCTGTTGGGCGACATCCCAGGGTGCGGCCAGGTGCTTGACAGCGGGTTCGTCGTGTATTCGCCCAAAGCCAAAAATCGTTTGCTCCACGTCAACTTCGAAACCATTGAGACCTTCGGCCTGACCAGCGAGGAAGTCGCCACCGCGATGGCGATCGGTGCGCTGAATGCCAGCGTCGCCGATATCGCCATTGCCAACACCGGGGTCGCCGACGACAGCGAGGAAGAAGCTGGCGGAACTCAGTGCTACGCCTTTGCGCTAATGCAAGGCGAGCGCCAGGTGAGCATCAGCGAAACGGTGCAGTTCGAAGGGGACCGCGTGGAAATTCGCAAACAGGCGGCGCGCTACGGACTAGAGCAGCTGCCGGAAAAATACGAACAGTTGCGGCGCAAAATGGCCGAACACGACTGAACAAGTGCAAATCAACGATGCGCACCGAAAGGCAGCAGTCCAGCGCGTGGTGCGCTTTGTTGAAGCCTGATGCCACATCGATTGCCGTTACACAGGCGGCTGCCGCTCTGGCTCGACATGTTCTGGCACCGAACGATCGATGTTCGGCTTCTGCCCGACGCTCAAGTCCGCACGCAACTGCGGCAGACATTGCGGGTATTGCCGCTGGATGAAGCCGATGAGGCTCTCACGCAGGTGGCAGCGCAGATCCCAGTTGCGTGAAGAATCCGGCGAGCTGACCAGCACGCGGAGCTGTATCGACTTTTCGCTGGTATCGGTCACCTGCAGCACGATGACACGTCCATCCCAAAGCTCCGGCAGTTCTTGGCAGAGCCTGCGCAGTTCTTCGCGCAGCGGCTCCAGAGGCAACGAATAATCGACCCAGAAAAATACCGAGCCGATGATGCTGGAGTTACGCCGCGTCCAGTTCTGAAAAGGCTTCTCGATGAAGTACTGCAACGGCACCACGAGCCGGCGATCATCCCAGATCCGCACGATGACATAGGTGCCGGTGATTTCCTCGATGCGTCCCCATTCGTTCTCGACGATCACCACGTCGTCCAGCCGGATCGGTTGGGTGATCGCGATCTGGATTCCGGCGATCAGGTTGGCGAGCACCGGCCGCGCGGCGAAACCGACAGCCAGCCCCGCGAGACCGGCGGAGGCGAGCAGGCTGGCGCCGAACTGGCGTGCTGCCGGGAACGTCATCAATATCCCGGCCGCACCGATCAACAGAATGAAGAAGCTCAGCGTACGCAGCAGCACTCGCGATTGCGTCTGGATCTGCCTGGCGCGCAGGTTATCGATGACGTCGACCGGGTTCTTTAACCGCACCGCTTGCTCAACGCCGCGCATCAGACGCAGAGCCAGCCAGGTGAAGCAGGCGATGATCAGCAACGTGGTGACGCGTCGCGCGATACCTATCAACGCGAGCTCGTCACTGGCGGTGGAAAGCACAGTCTGTAAACCGAGCAGCGGCAGCAAGACACGGATGGGCTTTTCAAGCTGTTCGGATACGGCCTTGGTAAACAGAAAGCTTCGCGCCAATCGCAGCATTACAGCTGTCAGCACACGGCTGAATACGCTCAGCAAGACCACGACGAAAGCTGCCGCCAACAGCGTACGCAGTGCCGGCTCGGTTATGTAGTTCTCCCATTGCAGGAAAAAGTTGAGGATTTCGATAAGCCAGCTCCGCTCCGAGGGTTGCTTCAGTGACTTGCAGCGTCTGTGCAAAGTTCAGGGTAGGCGTGCAGCCAGTCGGATGGGCGGAACTCCCGGCCATGGCTCCTCTCACATCAATAAGGGGGCGAGAAAGTCTCATCGCATCCAACCTACCGGGAGAACCGACATGCAAAGTGCACAGACCGGAAACGACGTCCGCATCGAACGTTTGATCGAATGGCTGCGCGATGCTCACGCCATGGAAGCGCAGGCCGAGTCCATGCTCAGCAAGCAGGCCAGCCGCATCGAGCATTATCCCGAGTTGAAGGCGCGCATCGAACAGCACATCACCGAAACCCAGAACCAGGCCAAGCTGGTCGAAAGCTGCTTGCAGCGCTACGACAAGTCTTACTCAGGCTTCAAGGATCTGGGCGGAAAGATGATGGCGATGGGGCAGGCCATGGGCGGCATGATGGTCAGCGATGAGATCGTCAAAGGCGCCCAAATGGGTTACGTCTTCGAGAATCTGGAAATCGCCTCCTACGAGATCCTGATTGCGGCTGCACAAGCGGTTGGCGACACTCAAACCCAGGAAATTTGTACGCGCATCCTGGCTGAAGAAGTCGCCATGGCCGACTGGATGCGCAGCCACCTCGCCGAACTGACCCAGGCGTACCTGACCCGAGAGCAAGCGCCGAACACCGAGGCCAAGCGCTGATGGTGAGTTGCATCGAAATGTACGGCTAGCCCTCGGCAGCCTTGGCGGGATCCCCAGCGGTCATCATGCCGCTGCGGGTTGCGTAGAGTTCGTAACGCAATTCCTGAGCGAGTCGCACGAGGTTGGCGGCATCGCGGCACTGTTCGTCGGTGATGCCAAAAACAGTCAGTTCTTCACCGTCGTGATGTTCTTCATAAAGCCGCACGGTGACGCGGCTGTCTTCTTGGGCACGACAGTCACAATGGAATGGATGGAGGTAGTTGCGAAGGATGTTCTCTATCGTCAACAAAGGTAGACGCGAAGCCATGATCATTCCTCCTATCGTGTGTTCAGATTCAGCGAGATCTCTCGCGCCCAAATACCGCAGCTTTGCATTCGCGGCACCTTTCAACGCTAGCAGGACCTGCTCAGTTGTAAATACCGTTTTGCCACCGCTCGGCAGAAGAAGCGCTCGCGACCGAAACGTCGCCGTTACGCTTCACGAGGCAGTTTCGGCGAGCAAGCGTGGCAGCTGTATTCAACTTTGACGGGCCCGGCCGTGAGTCCATCCGGCGGTTGAATAGGCATAGAGGAAACCACCATGAAATCGATAATGACGTTGGTGTTCGCAAGCCTTGTGGCTACCGCCGCGTTCGCTCAATGGCCTGCCGGCACACCCGAAGAGGAGCGGGGCGCCCGACCTAGCCCGATGGGCAATCCGACGCCGCAGGAAACCCTGGATACCCATAAGGACAGCCAGGGCCGCACGGTTACAGAGGACGGGGACCCGGTGGCCACCCCGCCGGAAACCGAGGGCGAATCGGATCCTGACGTGCAGGACCCTTCGGTGAACCCGGGTCGCCATTCCGGCCACGGCGGCCCGACTGATCCGGCATCCGATCCGGGCACGTTGGAATAAGAACTCGACCGCGTAATTACGGAACCGTGCCATGGCCCTTGACGAATACAACCGAAAGCGCGATTTCGCCGCGACGCCCGAGCCGGGCGGTCAGCCGCAGACGAGCCGCAAGCGAGCCAAGAGCAGCGCGTTGCAATACTGCATCCAGAAGCACGATGCGACGCGGCTGCACTACGATTTTCGGCTGGAACTCGACGGTACGCTGAAGAGCTGGGCTGTTCCGAAAGGACCATCACTGGACCCGAAGTCCCGTCGTCTAGCGGTACATGTCGAGGATCACCCGCTGGAATACGCCACGTTCGAGGGCAGCATCCCGGCCGGTCACTATGGCGCTGGCGATGTGATCGTCTGGGATCGTGGCGTGTGGATTCCTCAAGGTGATCCGCAGGAGGGTTATCGCAAGGGCAAGCTCAAATTTACGCTCGAAGGCGAAAAACTCAGCGGCACCTGGAATCTGGTGCGCACGCGGATGGACGGCGGCAAAGAACAGTGGTTTCTGATCAAGTCGAACGACGAAGCGGCAAGGCCCGAGCAGGAATACGACATCGTCGAGGCGCTGCCAGACAGCGTACTCAGCGATCGCACATTGATTCCGCGCAAACGCGGCAAGGCGAAAATCGAAGTCGCCGCCAAGCCGGTCAAGACGCCTGTCAAAAAGCAGAGCCGCAAGCAGGAGCCGCGGGCGACGTTATCGGGAGCCAAACCCGCGCCGTTGCCCGACAGCATCAAACCGCAGCTGGCCACCTTGGTCGAATCGGTGCCCGACGGCGATTGGTACTACGAGGTCAAATTCGACGGTTACCGGATCATGGCGCGCATCGAGTCCGGCAAGGTGCAGCTTTTTACCCGCAACGGCCACGACTGGACGGCCAAGATGCCGCAGCAAGCCGAAGCGCTCGCGGCGCTTGGGTTGGAATCGGCTTGGCTCGACGGTGAAGTAGTCGTGCCAAACGAGGAGGGCACGCCAGACTTCCAAGCGTTGCAAAACGCCTTTGAAATCGGGCGCAGTGGCAGCATCGTCTACTATCTGTTCGACATGCTTTATCTGAACGGCATGGACCTGCGCGAGGTCCCGCTGGAAGAACGCCGCGCGGCTTTAAGCCAGACACTGGAAACCAACGATAGCGAGCTGTTGCGGTTTTCCGCCGACTTCACCGAGCAACCGGAAAGCGTCCTGGAAAGCGCCTGCCAGATGAAACTGGAAGGGCTTATCGGTAAGCGAGCTGGCAGTACTTACGTCTCCAAACGCAGCAGTAGCTGGGTAAAGATCAAGTGCAAGAACCGGCAGGAATTCATCATTGTTGGCTTCACCGATCCCAAGGGCGCGCGAAGTGGTTTCGGTGCGTTGCTGTTGGGGCTGCATAACGACAAGGGCGAACTGCATTACGCCGGCAAGGTTGGCACCGGCTTCAATCAGGTCACCTTAAAGAGCCTGCATGCCAAGCTGAAAAAGCTGGAAGCCGACAAGAGCCCGCTGGCCAAGGCGCCGCCGGCTGCGGATGTTAGAGGCGCACACTGGCTCAAGCCGGAACTGATGTGTGAAGTCGCCTATGCCGAGATGACCCGGCAGGGCGTGATCCGCCATTCGGTGTTTCACGGCCTGCGTTCGGACAAGCCCGCACAGGCGATCACCCACGAGCGGCCGGTAAAAGCCGCAAAGGCTTCGCGCGCATCTGCAAGCAGTGCAGCGAACAGCGCTGGCAAGATCAAGATCTCCAACCCCGAGCGCATCATCGATAAATCTATCGGTGCCACCAAGATGGAGCTGGCCCGTTTTTACGCCGAAGTGGCGCCCTGGGCACTGCCGCAACTGCGCCAGCGACCGCTGGCGTTGGTACGTGCACCGGAGGGCATCGATGGGGAGCTGTTCTTCCAGAAGCACACCGAGAAACTGAGCATTCCGCATATCACCCAGTTGGACATCGCGCTGTTTCCGAAACACGCGGCGCTGATGACCATCGACAGCGTGGAGGCGCTGGTCAGCGCGGCGCAGATGGGCACCATTGAGCTGCACACCTGGAATGCCGTGGCGCCCGTGCTCGATCATCCCGATCGATTCGTGCTGGATCTTGACCCGGACCCGGCGCTGCCGTGGAAGCGCATGGTCGAAGCGACTCAACTGACCCAGACGTTGCTCGATGAGATCGGCCTGCAGTCATACCTCAAGACCAGTGGCGGCAAGGGTCTGCACATTCTTGTGCCGGTCGAGCCGGTCCATAGCTGGGCCGAGGTCAAAGCGTTCAGCCAGGCCATTGCACAACATATGGCGAAGCTACTGCCCAAACACTTCTCGGCGGTGAGCGGACCGAAGAATCGCGTCGGACGGATCTTTATCGACTACCTGCGTAACAGCCAGGGCGCCAGTACCGTCGCCGCCTACTCGGTGCGAGCCCGAGAAGGGCTTTCCGTGTCGGTACCGATCCATCGCGATGAGCTCGCCGATCTTAAAGGCGCGAACCTCTGGACCATCCGTAACCTAATGACGCGCTTGGAAGAGCAGGGCGATGACGACCCTTGGGCCGGTATCGACGAGACGGGGCAAACGATCACAGAGGAAATGCGCGAGCGACTCGGAATGAAATGAACTGATCGAGTAGCGGATCGATGATCAGTAGTCGCTGCAATCCGCGCCTTGACGCAGGTAGCTCATGACATGAGTTTCGCCTTTGGAATCCAGATAGGTCATCTTGGCTTCGACCACGGCACAACCACCATTCGGTACTTCCATCGAGATGACTTTGGCAATGTCCAGATCATCGCCGTATTGGTAGGGCGCCGCCTGAGGCGCGGCATTGGCCAATTGTGCGAACAGAGACAAACCGGCAATCCAGAACAGATTTTTCATAGTGACCTCTTCGTGAGTTGAGGCACGCCAGAGACATCGGGCGTGCACTCGGAATAAAACGGGCTGCCAACGAGGAAGACAGCCGAAAGGGACGTGTCGAACGACCTGAAGGAGCAACCGATCGAACGACAGGCAGCGGGATGGAGATCAACCGCCGTCATGTCTCTGAAACAAATAGTAAAGTTTGACGAAGGGCGGAAAAATAGCGACTGGAGAGAGGAACTGTTACCGAATCGGTAACAATGTTCAGGCCCAGTATTCGGGGTTCTGCAGCACTTGGTGATAGCCGAAAAAGGCTTGCGGCAGCTCCTGCTTGAGAAACTCCACCCAGGTTTTCACCTTGGCATCGAGAAACCGGCGCGAAGGGTAGAGCGCATAGATGGACTTTTCCTGCAGGCGGAACTGCGGCAGCAGCCGCACCAACGAACCGCGTTGCAGCGCCGGAACGGCCACGTAATCCGGCAACAGGCAGATGCCCATTCCCGCTTCGGCGGCGCTGCTCATGGCTTCGGCGACGTTTACCTTAAAGGTTTCGCCCGGCCGAATCGTCTGTTCGGTGTCCTCGCCAACGAAGGTCCAGCTATCGGTGAACACCGGATCGGCGAGACGTAAGCATCGGTGATGCTCGAGGTCGGCCGGCACCTTCGGCACGCCATGCTGCTTGAGGTAGATCGGTGAAGCGCAGACCACATGGAACACCGTGCCCAGCTGCTGGGCGATCAGCTCGGAATCAGGCAGTTCGCGCGACAAGGTAATGATCACGTCGAGGTTGTCTGCCAGCGGATCGGGCTGCCGCTGGGACAGCAGCAAATCCAGATTCACATCCGGATAGATCTCGTTGTAACGCCCGGCGAGCGTCGCCAATAGCTGAATGCCCAGGCCAATGGTGGAATGCACCCGTAGCTGACCTTTCGGAACAAGATGCGCACCGCCAGCTTCGACCCGAGCCTGTTCGACCTGCTCGAGAATGACCCGACTTTGCTCCAGAAAACGCTCACCCGCTTCAGTCAGCGCCAAGCGCCGCGTCGTGCGGTGTAGAAGACGCGCTTGCAGATGGTTCTCCAACTCCGACACCAGCCGAGAAACCTGAGCGGTCGACGTATCGGACTGCAGCGCCGCCGCAGTGAAGCTGCCGGCATCGGCTACCCGTACAAACACTCGCATTGCGTGGAGCGTGTCCATCGATCGTTACCCTGTGTGCATGTAAGCCTTGCCATGATGCCTGTCTGGCGACGGGGGAAGAGTTTGGAAATCAGTTTGGGCTGGTGGTAGTTCACTGGAAACGGCCCGATCGCTGCCTGTCGCTGGTCGGATGGGCAAAGCTTCCAAGGAATTTCCGCGTCTTCTCCCGCCCGTTAGTTTCTGGATGCCTTCGTTTCCCCGAGAATTCTTCCTGCATCCCTGGCGGGTGGAAGGCCAAATACCCGCGCATAATCTCGGCTGAATTGCGTCGAGCTTTCATATCCCACCTCGAAAGCTGCGGCCGTGACGCTTTTTCCGCTGGCCACCATGAGCATTCGCGCCTGGAGCAATCGCACACGTTTTTGATACTGCAACGGACTTAAGGTTGTCACTGCTTTGAAGTGACGGTGAAAGGCCGAGACGCTCATCGCCGCTTTCTGCGCAAGGCTTTCAACCCTGATGGGCTCCGCAAAATCTCGACGGATCCATTGAATGGCCATGTTCACTCGGGCCATGGCGGTATCCGGTGCTGCGATTTCCC
Organism: Stutzerimonas sp.; assembly: GCF_982611455.1. Taxonomy (NCBI): domain Bacteria; kingdom Pseudomonadati; phylum Pseudomonadota; class Gammaproteobacteria; order Pseudomonadales; family Pseudomonadaceae; genus Stutzerimonas; species Stutzerimonas sp. Next base: position 2,875 of record NZ_CEXBBO010000009.1, on the reverse strand, counting down.
GCAACATCCAGCCGTGGGGACCTTGCAGCACGCGAAACAGAATCTCTCGCTCGTACGCAGGCGCGAGGGCGGCGATGGCGTCCGGGTTACCCATCAATCGCAACATGCGTACCCAGGCATCCATCAGTTCGGGCGTGACGGCGGCAACCGAAAACCCAGGTTCGCCCTCATGGCGATCAGCAGGTTTAGGCAGGTCAGCCAGCAAAGTGGATAACACGCTGGGATCGAGCGTCAGGCTGACGGCCAAGTAGGGTTCGCCTGATGCAGCAGGGTGCACCGTGCCCACCGCGGGCAGCTCGATGGACATGACGAAATAGGTCGCTGGGTCATACCGCAGCGTACTGTCGCCCACGGTCATGGTTTTGCTGCCCTGCAGGATCAGGTTGATCATCGGGTCATAGACCGCCGCCAGCATATGTTCGGGAATTTTGCCCTGGACCATGGCGACGCGAGGAATGCCCGTCTCTGTGCGGCGGTTTTCGGCCTTGGCGGCGAGGATGCGGAGTTCGTTCAGTTGGTCGTTCATGCTGGCCATGCTGAATGGCGGGACAGGAGCAGTGCAAGCAAAAAGCAGAAACAGGCAGGTTTCGAGTAGGAACGGCTGCGCTCGCGATGACGACGCCCCTTAGTGTGGAGGCTCATTCAACCAGTCATGGAGCACGTCATGGGCGTTATCGTCATTACCGGAGGCAGTCGAGGGATTGGTGCCAGCGCAACGGAACACGCCGCCCGGCGCGGCATGGGCGTCATCCTCACCTACAACCACCATCCAGAAGCCGCAGAGGCGGTGGTGCGACGTATCGAACAAGCGGGCGGTAAGGCCGTTGCGCTCAAGCTCGACGTAGCGGATGCCGGAAGCTTCGACGCGTTCCGGGAGGCGGTCCTCGCTGCGCTCCATGAGACGTGGGGTACGTCCACCCTCGCAGGTTTGGTGAATAACGCCGGTTACGGCCTGTTCAACCCGTTGGCGTCGGTCAGCGAGGCGCAATTCGATGGCCTGTTCAATGTTCATCTCAAGGGCCCTTTCTTCCTGACGCAGGCCTTGCTGCCACTTCTGGAAGAAAACGCCAGCATCGTCAACCTGACCAGCGCCACCACCCGCGTGGCCACCGCAGGGGTGGCGCCTTATGCGGCGTTTAAAGGTGGCCTGGAGGTGCTCACACGCTATATGGCCAAGGAGTTCGGCGAGCGGCGTATCCGTGCCAACGCTGTTTCCCCTGGGGCGATTCGAACCGAATTGGGCGGCGGACTTAACGATGAGTTCGAGGCGATGTTGGCGGCGCAAACGGCGCTGGGCAGAGTCGGTGAGCCCGAAGATGTGGCCCGTGTCATCGCCATGTTGCTGTCCGAGGAGGGTGCGTGGATCAATGCCCAGTCCATTGAAGTCGCGGGCGGCTACATCATCTGAACGATCGGGAGACGTTGCCATGCTGGATCATATTTTTCTGTCTGTGAGCGACATCGAGCGCTCTATCCGTTTCTACGAAGCGGCCTTGATGCCGCTCGGTATCACAGCGCGCCTGGACTATGACGGCAAGGACGGCCCGCCTGGGCACCCGGACCTGAAAGGCTTCGGCGCCAATGGCCGCATGTTTTTCTGGCTGCGCCAGGGTGAAGTCGAAGGCCGCGCTGTGCATGTCGGTTTTGTCGCAGACAGCAAAGCTCAAGTTGAGGCTGCCTATGCAGCCGCGTTGGCCCATGGCGCGGTCGATAACGGCGCACCGGGCGCACGTCTGCACTACGACCCGAACTACTACGCCGCTAACGTCCGGGACCCTGACGGCTACAGCCTGGAATTCGTCTACAAGAACTGGCAGCACGTCCAATGAAAAAGTTAATGATCTACGGCGCAACCGGCTACATGGGGCGCATGGCGGCCGAGTATGCCGTAGCGCAGGGACTGGAAATTGTTATTGCCGGGCGTAATCACGACAAACTGCGCGCTCTGGCTGCCCAGCTGGACGTTCCTTATCGCGTATTCACGCCCGATGCCTCGTCAGCAGATTCCCTAGAAGGCGTTGGCGTGCTGGTGAACTTTGCCGGGCCCTTCGCGCAGACAGCCGATGCCTTGATGCGGGCTTGTATCCAGGCTGGAGTCGACTATCTGGATATCACGGCCGAAATTAATGTGTACCGGTTGGCTGAACGGTTGGGCGCAGAAGCGGCCGAGTCCGGCGTCATGCTTTTGCCTGGCGTTGGCTGGGACGTGGTGCCGACAGACTGCCTGGCGGTGCATGTCGCTCGCCGGGTGCAGGATCCGCAGTCACTTAGCATTGCACTTCAGGTCGCGGGATCCATGTCACGTGGATCGGCCACCAGCGTGAGTGAAATCATCGGAGCAGGCCTTCTGGCGCGGATTGACGGGCAGCTCGTGGCAACCCCCGATGCGCAGCCACGCCACTTCGATTTTGGAGACGGGCTGGAACTGTGTGCACCGCTGTCGTTCGGAGACCTGGTTACCGGCTGGCACTCCACCGGCATCCCGAACATTTCCATGTTTGTGCATTTCTCCGGCGATCCCTTCCCTGAAGGAGACCTCTCACAGCTTTCCGAGGGCCCAGATGCGCAACAGCGTGAAGCTCACCGCGCCCGAGCGGTGGCTGAAGTCAGCGGCGCTGACGGCAGTGTTGCACGTTCGGTGATCGAGACCGTTAACGGCTACACCTACACGCCTATCGCTGCCGTGGAGGCTGCACGCCGCGTATTGAGTGGTGAGCGACGGCCGGGTTTCGAGACACCGGCAAAGCTGCTGGGAGTCGGATTCGCCCAGAGCATCGCCGGTACGACCATCACTGATCGCTGAGTTGCCCGGTCGATAGCGGTGTTGCCGCTGACCGAAAACTGACCCAGTAGAGGCTGTTCTGCCGACTGAAAA
>NZ_CEXBBO010000008.1:0-153284 GCF_982611455.1 Stutzerimonas sp. | reverse complement strand
CAAGCTGCAAGCTGCAAGCTGCAAGCTGCAAGCTGCAAGCTGCAAGCTGCAAGCGAATCAGTATCGGGGCTGTCGCTCAAATGCGGTCAAGCTTTTCTTGCTCTTCGGCTGTTACTTACCGCTTGTGGCTTGGGGCTGCCTTTATCAGTGCAATATCTGACTCAGGAACAGCTTGGTGCGCTCGTTGCTCGGATGGGTGAAGAAGGTTTCCGGATCGGCCTCTTCGACAATTTCGCCCTTGTCCATGAAGATCACCCGATCGGCCACCGTGCGGGCGAAGCCCATCTCGTGGGTCACGCAGAGCATGGTCATTCCGCTCTCAGCGAGCCCCACCATCGTGTCGAGCACTTCTTTGACCATTTCCGGATCCAGCGCCGAGGTCGGCTCGTCGAACAGCATGATCTTCGGCTTCATGCATAGCGCCCGAGCGATGGCGACCCGCTGCTGCTGACCGCCCGAGAGTTGGCCTGGAAACTTGTCGGCCTGTTCAGGAATGCGCACACGCTCCAGATAATGCATGGCAATCTCCTCGGCCTGACGCCGCGGCAGCTTGCGCACCCACATCGGTGCCAGCGTGCAGTTCTGCAGCACGGTGAGATGCGGAAACAGATTGAAGTGCTGGAAGACCATGCCGACCTCGCTGCGGATCGCCTCGATCTGCTTGAGATCGTTGGTCAGCTCGACACCATTGATCACGATGCGGCCTTGCTGATGCTCTTCCAATCTATTGAGGCAGCGAATGGTGGTCGATTTTCCCGACCCGGACGGCCCGCACAACACGATGCGCTCGCCTTGGGTGACATTCAGGTTGATGTCCTTGAGCACGTGAAACTGGCCGAACCATTTGTGCACGCCGTGCATTTGGATGACCGGCTCGCCGACCCGTTCAGGTTGTTCGGGTTGCAGAGATGTATCGTTCATGTGTTCTCCTAATTCCGATGGCCGGTGTCGAGCTTGCGTTCCAGGTGCATGGAATAGCGCGACATGCCAAAACAGAAAATCCAGTAGACCAGCGCTGCGAATACGTAGCCCTCGGTCGACATGCCCAGCCAGGCAGGGTCGGCAGTGGCACGTTTGATGCTGTTGAGGAAATCGAACAAGCCGATAATGATCACCAGACTGGTGTCTTTGAATAAGGCGATAAACGTGTTGACGATGCCAGGAATGACCATCTTCAACGCCTGCGGCAGGATCACCAGGATCATGCTGCGCCAATAGCCCAGCCCCATCGCGGCAGCCGCCTCGTACTGGCCCTTGGGTATCGCTTGTAGCCCGCCGCGCACCACTTCGGCGATATAGGCGGCCTCGAAGAAAATCACCATCACCATGGCCCGCATCAGCTTGTCGAGGTTCATTTCTTCGGGCAGGAATAGCGGCAACATGACCGATGACATGAACAGCACGGTGATCAGTGGCACGCCGCGCCAAAACTCGATGAAGGTCACGCAAAGCACCCGGATCGCCGGCATGTCCGAACGCCGGCCAAGCGCTAGCAGAATACCCAGTGGCAGTGCACCTGCGATGCCCACAGCGGCGATGACGATAGTCAGCATCAATCCGCCCCAACGGCTGGTCGGCACCGTTTCGAGGCCGAGGAAGCCGCCGTGCAACAGCCAGTAGGCAAGCAGCGGATATACCAGCAGATAGGCAATGCCGTAGCGCACCTTGTGCCGCATTTGTTGGAGGAAAAGCGGCGCCGCGCCAATGATCGCGAGCCAGGCCGTCGCGTCCACGCGCCAGCGCAACTCTGATGGATAGAAACCGTACATGAACTGGCTGAAACGCGTTTGAATGAACACCCAGCACGCGCCTTCCCGCGTGCAGTCGGCCCGCGTCTCGCCGGTCCAGTCGGCCTTGATGATTGCCCATTCGATGAGGGGAGGTACGATCAGCCAGATCAGGTAGAGACCGACCAGCGTCAGCAACGTATTGATCCAACTGGAGAACAGATTGGCCCGCATCCAGCCGATCACACCGATGTTGGTGGAAGGTGCCGGCAGGTCCGGTTTGAAAGTATGGGTCGTCATGCGCTCGTCCTTACCGCTCGATCAGCGCAATGCGCTTGTTATACCCGTTCATCAGCAGCGAAATGCTGATACTGATGGCAAGGTAAACGCTCATGGTGATGGCCATGGTTTCAATGGCCTGACCGGTTTGATTGAGCACCGTGCCGGCAAATAGCGACACCATGTCCGGATAGCCGATGGCGGCCGCCAGCGAGGAGTTTTTAGCAAGGTTGAGGTACTGGCTGGTCAGCGGCGGAATGATCACGCGCATTGCTTGGGGGATGATGACCAGGCGCAACACCCGTCCCGGGCGAAGGCCCAACGAAGCAGCGGCTTCGGTCTGACCGTGGCTGACCGACTGGATCCCGGCGCGTACGGTTTCGCCGATAAAGGCAGCGGTATAGATAGACAGCGCCAGCACGATCGACACCAGCTCGGGTATTACCACCCAACCGCCACGGATGTTGAAACGCTGCAGCTCAGGGATTTCCCACAGAAACGGCGTGCCAAGCAGCAGCGAGCAGAGCCCCGGGATCCCGATGAACAGCGCCAGACTTACCCAGAACACCGGAAAGGCCTGCCCGGTGGCGTGGCGCCGCGCGCGCGCCCAGCGATTGAGCATGACGATGGCCGCCAATGCCAAAAACATCGCGATCCAGAACGGCCAGAAGCCTGCCCCGGCGCTGGGCGAAGGCATCTGCACCCCGCGATTATTGACGAAGATGACGTCCCACAAGCTCAGACTGTCTCGCGGGCCGGGCAAAGGACCGAGCACAGCGAAGTAGACGAAGAAAATTTGCAGCAGCGGCGGAATGTTGCGAAAGGTCTCTATATAAACCGTGGCGATCTGACGGATCAGCCAGTTCGGCGATAGCCGCGCCACCCCGAGAATGAACCCGATGATGGTCGCCAGGATGATGCCGATGACACTGACCAGAAGCGTGTTAAGCAAGCCGATCCAGAACACCCGCCCATAGGAGTCGCTTTCGCTGTAGTCGATCAGATGTTGGGAAATGCCGAAGCCGGCAGCATTGTCGAGAAAGCCGAATCCCGACGTGATGCCTCGATGGGCGAGATTGGTCTGGGTGTTATGGAACAGAAACCAGCCGATTCCTACGACCGTTATTACGGCGACAACTTGGAACAACCAGGCACGCGCCTGCGGATCCGTAAGCAGCGAGCCGCGAGCTGCTCCCGTTTTGGCGATGGTTCGCATCAAGAAACCTCATACGACGTTGCCGGTGCAAGGGCACCAGCAACGCTCATCCTTGAAACAAGGCCAGCGTTCGCTGGCCCGGTTCGGTCAACGCACAGGTGGTGCGTACTGCAGGCCTCCGTTGGTCCAGAGCGCATTCAGACCGCGTTCGATCTTCAGGTCGCTACCAGACCCAATGTTGCGCTCGAACACTTCGCCATAGTTGCCGACCTGCTTGACGATCTGCACCGCCCAGTCTTTCGGCAGATTCAGATCCTTGCCGTATTCCCCCTCTGCGCCGAGCAGACGCGCGACGTCGGGATTCTTGGTGGACTTGGCTGTCTCTTCGACATTAGCCGCGGTTATCCCCAGCTCCTCGGCGTTGATCATCGCCAGCAGCGACCAGCGCACGATGTCGAACCACTCTTCGTCGCCCTGACGCACGGCAGGGCCGAGTGGCTCCTTGGAGATGACCTCAGGCAGCACGATGTAGTCGTCCGGCTTGGCCAGCTTTATGCGTTGCGCGTATAGCTGGGACTGATCGGATGTGAGCACGTCGCAACGACCAGATTCCAGCGACTTGGCGCTTTCGTCGGAGGTGTCGTAGGTGATCGGGGTGTACTTGAGGTTGTTGGCGCGAAAGTAGTCAGAGAGGTTCAGCTCCGTCGTGGTACCAGCCTGGATACAGACCGTGGCGCCATCGAGCTCCTTGGCGCTGGATACGCCGACTGACTTGTTTACCAGGAAGCCCTGGCCGTCGTAGTAGGTAACGCCGGTGAAATTCAGCCCCATCGCCGCGTCACGCGAGCTGGTCCAAGTGGTGTTTCGCGACAGCACATCGACTTCACCTGATTGCAACGCGGTGAAGCGCTCCTTGGCAGTCAGCGGGCTGAACTTGACCTTGCTAGCGTCGCCAAATACTGCCGCCGCTACTGCGCGGCATACATCCACATCGATTCCCTTGTACTCGCCCTTGGCGTCGGTGTAAGAGAAACCCGGCAGCCCGTCGCTGACGCCGCACTGCACGAAGCCTTTGCTCTTCACCGCATCCAGGGTCGCCCCTGCCTGCACCAAGCCGCTGGTGCCCAAAAGTGTCGCGGCACCAAGCACGGCCAGTGTGGATTTAACCCTTATCATCGAAACCTCCAGTTTGCTTTTATTCTTACGGGGTCGGGGCCTTCTACCTGCATCACAGGTTGCCAATCGACACGCATCAACCGGCACGACAGAAGTACCTGACCTGAGTCTAGTCGCCGATGGGTTATCGGCAACTCCTCCCTATGCGCTCGTCTGCAGGAGCACTGACGACATCGGCGCATTAGGTACCAGCGGCAAAGCAAGCGGCGTACCAGATCGCAACAGCGTCTCCTGGCGCTGCCGCGCGCTTCATTGCCAGGCTGTATGCAGGTACCCTCGCTGCATATTGCTGCAATTTTTTTCTGCGCTCGCCCCAACTTGGCGCGAACCGCCCGAATGGAGCCTGACATGAGCGACCCTCTGATCATCGAACCCGCAACAACCGCCGATTCCTGTGTTATCTGGCTGCATGGCCTCGGCGCTGATCGCTACGACTTCCTCCCGGTGGCCGAAGCCTTGCAGCAGAGTCTATTGAGCACCCGCTTCGTACTGCCTCAGGCACCGACCCGAGCGGTAACGATCAATGGCGGCTGGGCGATGCCGAGCTGGTACGACATTCTGGCCATGAGCCCTGCGCGCGCGATCGATCAGGCGCAGCTCGAGCAATCGACGCAGAGTGTGATCGAACTGATCGAAGCGCAGCGCGATAGCGGCATCGACCCCAAACGAATTTTCCTGGCCGGATTTTCTCAAGGTGGCGCGGTGGTCTATCACACCGCATTTCTGCGCTGGCCCGGCCCGCTGGGTGGAGTCCTGGCGTTATCCACCTATGCGCCGACTTTCAATGCCGATTTGAGACTGTCACCGCTGCAAACCGGCCTGCCGGTGCTTTGTTTGCACGGTTCGAGGGATGACGTTGTACTGCCCTCAATGGGGCGCGCCGCCCATGAATGTCTGGTACAGAACCAGGTGCAAGCGGCCTGGAAGGATTATTCGATGGGCCATGAAGTGGTACCGGACGAGATCCGCGATATCGGCGAATGGCTAGCGGCCCGGCTGGGTTGAACTGCGTTTGGACAGCAGCCCACCGACAAGGAAAATTTGTGACGCTGCGCGCCTGTCCGAATGAGCAAATAAAGCTACGCTTGGCATGGGTAGAACAAAACTTGATGCGCCTGCAATTGTAGCGCTCATCGCGGCCAGACGAAGCCGACCAGCCAGCAGTTACGGGGCGCTAGCGATAGCCATGCCAGAGACGCCATCCAACCGGATGTTGCAGTCATGAAGCTTGCCGAATGGCGGGCCGAAATGCAGCACCTGAAACAGGCGCGATTGCTAGATCATGTCGACGAGCCCTGCCTGCGTCTGCTGCAGGAGTTTTTCGAGCCGTGCCTGATCGAGGCTGGCGAGGCCCTGCTTTCACCACTCGAACACAATTACTACCTTTATCTGGTCCTAGACGGCGAGCTGTCCGTTCACCTGGATTCGCTCGACAGCCATCAAGTGCGCACTATCGGCCCGGGCGATTGCGCCGGCGAAATCAGCTTCATGGATGACCTGCCGCCATCAGCCTACGTCGTCGCACTCGAGCCTTCGGTACTGCTGCGCCTGCATCGCCGTTCGATGCCACTGCTTACCCGCTCACCCAAGCTGATGCAAAACCTTGCCGAGCTGCTCTGCCAGCGCGTTCGCTTGAGCGATCGGCTGATCATCAACAGCGAACAGAACGCCAACATCGACACCCTCACCGGCTCATTCAACCGCCGCTGGCTGGAACATATTTATAGTCGCGAGAGCACCCGCTGCGCCTTCAGCGGGCAACCACTATCAATCCTTATGCTCGATGTAGACCGCTTCAAGGATTACAACGACAGGCACGGCCATCTGGCAGGCGATCATGCGTTGTGCCTCGTCGTCGACACACTCGGCAAGCTGCTGCGCCCCGCAGACAGCCTGGTGCGCTACGGCGGCGAGGAGTTCGTGATCTTGCTTCCCGACATGTCACTCGAAGATGCCCGCAACGTTGGCGAACGCCTGCGCCAGAGTCTCGAAGAGATAACCTCGTTCCGCTCACCGATAGGCATTCTGCCTGGCGTGACGATTTCTATCGGCGTCGCACCGATGCAACCGAAGGACGACTTGAAAACGCTAATTCACGTCGCCGATCAAGCGCTTTATCAGGCCAAGGAGCGGGGGCGAAACCGCATTTGCGGTTGAGCGACCACCGCGCAGACAGTTTGCGCCAAGCCAACTCCATGCCAGTTCCGAGCAAGTCTTCGCCGTACCTGCTTCTTGCATTACACTGGCGAACGAACCTTTATAGACACAGACGAGAAGACCGTGCTCGAAGCACTCAAGAAAATGTTTGGCAAAGGCTCGACCGAGCTACCTGCCGCCCTGCCCGCCAGCAACACCGCGAAAAATACCGATAGCCCTCGCTCTGCGCGTCCCGAAGCGCACACTACGCAACCGGGCAATGCGCAAGAGGCGGCAACCAAGCCGCGCCGCGAACGTTCGCGCAAACCCTCCCCGCCGCCAGCACCGGCCTGGAAACTGGAAGATTTCCAGGTCGAGCCGGCTGAAGGTAAGACACGCTTCCATGACTTCAAGCTCGCCCCGGAGCTGATGCATGCCATTCACGACCTGGGCTTTCCTTACTGCACGCCGATCCAGGCCCAAGTGCTGGGATTTACGCTCAAGGGGCGTGACGCTATTGGTCGCGCTCAGACTGGCACCGGCAAGACCGCAGCGTTTCTGATTTCCACCATTACCCAGCTATTGCAGACCCCACCGCCCAGCGACCGCTACATGGGCGAGCCACGCGCGCTGATCATCGCGCCAACGCGGGAATTGGTGGTACAGATTGCCAACGATGCACTGGACCTGACCAAGTACACCGGCCTGAATGTAATGAGCTTCGTCGGCGGCATGGACTTCGACAAGCAGCTCAAGGCGCTCGAATCCCGCTATTGCGACATCCTCGTGGCTACACCGGGGCGTCTGCTGGACTTCAATCAGCGCGGCGAGGTGCACTTGGACATGGTCGAAGTACTGGTCCTTGACGAAGCGGATCGCATGCTCGACATGGGCTTCATTCCGCAGGTCCGCCAGATCATCCGCCAGACCCCACCGAAGAGCGAACGCCAGACGCTGCTGTTCTCCGCGACGTTTACCGAAGACGTGATGAATCTGGCCAAGCAGTGGACAACGGACCCGGCAATCGTCGAGATCGAAGCGGTGAACGTTGCGAGCGACACCGTCGAACAACATGTCTACGCCGTGGCGGGAAGCGACAAATACAAGCTGCTGTACAACCTCATCACCCAGAATGACTGGACCCGCGTGATGGTCTTCGCCAATCGCAAGGACGAGGTGCGCCGCATCGAGGAACGCCTCACTCGCGACGGTATAAGCGCCGTCCAGATGTCCGGTGACGTCCCGCAGCACAAGCGTATTCGTGCACTGGAAGGCTTCCGCGAAGGTAAGATTCGCGTAATGGTGGCGACCGACGTGGCGGGCCGCGGTATCCACGTCGATGGCATCAGCCACGTGATTAATTTCACTCTGCCGGAAGTCCCCGATGATTACGTGCATCGCATAGGCCGCACCGGCCGGGCCGGTGCCAGTGGCACCTCGATCAGCTTTGCCGGGGAAGATGATGCCTTTGCCCTGCCGGCGATCGAAGCGCTGCTGGGGCGCAAGATCAGTTGCGAAATGCCTCCCGCCGAACTGCTGGCTGCGGTTCCGGCCAAGCACTGAACTACCGGCAATGAAAAAAGGCGAGGCCAGTAGTGCTTCGCCTTTTTCATTCCTGATGCCATGGCCTGCCACGCGCCCGAATACATTCCGCTGATACAGGCCAGCCGCCGATCCGAGAAGCACCTAAGGTGAATAAAGCCATTCACGACAGGAGTCGCCTCATGGATCGCCTTAACTTGATGTTACTGCTGATCATCACGAGCTTTATGTTGATGGGTGCCGGCTTTAACTTTCGAGAGCAAAGATGGGGCCTCGCGCTGCTTACGCTAGGCATTCTGTCGATGCTCTCCACGTTGTTCTACAAGTTGCAGATCACCTTTGGCTGACTCCGCTACCCCTGCCGCCACTGCTCTGCTGCGGCTTGATCGCTACCACGCCCCTCAACCCAGCGCGGGCCTGACGGAGTGTCTTCCTTTTTCCAAAACGGCGCGCGGGTTTTCAGATAATCCATGACGAACCGGCAACCGTCGAACGCGGCCTCACGGTGTGCGCTGGCGGCGCCGACGAAGACGATCGGCTCGCCCGGTTCGAGCCGACCGACCCGGTGCAGGATTTCCAGATTGAGCAATGGCCAGCGTACTGCCGCCTCCTCGATGATCTTCTGCAGCGCCTTTTCCGTCATTCCCGGCGCGTGCTCGAGAAACATCCCAGCGACATCATGCCCATCGTTGAAGTCGCGGACGTAGCCGACAAAACCGGTTACCGCGCCGATGCCAAGATTGGCCGCATGCAGGGCATTAAGCTCGGCGCCTGGGTCGAACGGGGTCTGTTGGACGCGCACACTCATGTTCAGCCTCCGGTCACGGTGGGAAAGAATGCTACTTCGTCCCCGTCGGCCAGCGGCTCGTCGAGGCCGCACAACTCTTGATTGCGCGCGCACATCAGGTTCTGCTCGCCCAGCACCGTCCATTCGTTGCCACGCGCCAGTAGCTTCAGCCTAAGAGCATCGACCTGCCGAAGTGACGGGTCCCACTCCAGCTGTTCGGTATCGAGGCCAAGCGCTTCACGATAACGCGCGAAATATTGCACCTGGATCATGCTGGCACCTGCCAATGACCGCTTTTCCCGCCCAGCTTCTCTAGCAGCCGGACACTCTCCACGACCATGCCCTTGTCGACCGCCTTGCACATGTCATAGATCGTCAATGCCGCGATGCTCGCCGCGGTCAGCGCTTCCATTTCCACACCGGTCTGACCGGCCAGCTTGCAGCGTGCCTGAATCCGCACGCAGTCGTCCCCTTCCGGTTGCAGTTCCACCTTGATGCTGGTCAACAGCAATGGGTGGCAGAGCGGAATCAGTTCATGAGTCTTCTTCGCCGCCTGGATGCCGGCGATACGGGCGACTGCGAACACATCGCCCTTGGGATGGCCGCCCTGCTGGATCAATTGCAGGGTTTCAGGGCGCATGCGGACCTTCGCCTCCGCCACCGCTTCACGTGCCGTAACGGCCTTGGCGGTGACGTCGACCATGTTGGCGCGCCCCTGGGAATCGAGATGGGTGAGCATTACTAAACTTCGTCGTTAATGGGACAGGCCGCAGTTTAACCGATGGAGGCTGGAGGCCGGACGAAATGAAGAATGGTCATCGTCCAGCTTTCCAGCGTCGTTATCGGCTTTCCGGTCTTTGTTACATATGCGCCTCGGCGTATTCCGCCAGTACCGAGCGAGGGACGCCTTGCAAGGTTATGTGCATGCCGTGCGGGAAGTCTTTGAAGCGCTCCGTAAGATAGGTTAATCCCGAACTGGTGGCGGACAGGTAAGGCGTGTCGATCTGAGCTAGATTGCCCAAGCAAACCACCTTCGACCCGCTGCCGGCCCGAGTGATGATGGTTTTCATCTGATGCGGTGTGAGGTTCTGGCATTCATCGATCAAAATCAGGCTCTGCTGGAAGCTGCGGCCGCGAATGTAATTGAGGGATTTGAACTGCAACGGCACCTTTTGCAGGATGTAGTCCACGCTGCCATGAGTGCTTTCGTCATCCATATGTAGCGCTTCGAGGTTATCGGTGATTGCGCCGAGCCAGGGCTCCATCTTTTCCGCTTCGGTGCCCGGCAAAAAGCCAATGTCCTCATCCAGGCCCTGCACGCTACGCGTCGCGATTATTCGGCGGTAGCGCTTGCTCACCACGGTCTGCTCAATGGCAGCGGCCAACGCCAGGATGGTCTTGCCGGAGCCAGCGGCACCCGACAGATTGACCAGATGAATGTCCGGATCGAGTAAAGCGAATAGCGCCAGCGCCTGATGAATGTCCCGTGGGCGCAGCCCCCAGGCTTCCTGATGCAGCAGAGGTTCCTGGTGCATGTCGAGTAGCAGTAGCTCGTCAGCCTTGATGCCCTTGATCCAGCCGACAAAGCCCTGCTCATCGAGGATGAATTCGTTTACATGCACAGCCGGAAGATTATCGATCAGTTGAACTCGATGCCAGGTCCGCCCGTGTCCTTGATGAGTATCGACCTTGCTGACACGATCCCAGAACGACCCACTCAGGCTGTGATAACCGCGCGACAGCTGGCCTACGTCGTCCACCAGCTTGTCGGTGTGGTAATCCTCCGAGGCAACGCCGCAGGCACGTGCCTTCAGGCGCATGTTGATGTCGTTGGTGACCAGCACCACAGGCACGGTGCTGCGCCGCTGCAGATCCACGACCTGATTGATGATCTTGTTGTCGTTGAGATCCTCTGGAAGCGCACTGGAATCGGCGCCTTTGCTCATCAAGATCGACAAGCTGCCACAGGACCCGCTCTTCTCGCGCTGGATCGGTACGCCCAGCTCGACTTCCTCAGGGGTGGCGTCACCGAGCACCTTGTCGATCAGGCGGATGGCTTGTCGGCACTCGGCCGCCACGCTGTGCTTGCCGGCTTTGAGCTGATCCAGTTCCTCCAGCACGGTCATCGGTATGGCGACCTGATGCTCCTGGAAATTCAATAATGCGTTGGGATCGTGAATCAGAACGTTGGTATCAAGAACGTAGAGGGTGGGCTGAGTTGCGCGGGGCCTGCCATAGTCATCCATACGCGATCACCTTTTCGGAGCCGGACGACGGAGGGCCGAATGCGCTCCGCCGTAGAGAAAACCACCGTGCGCAAGGTGAGCGGACTTGGGTGGCAGGGGTCTGGGGCCACCCAGAGGCCGCCACCTGTGAGTGCAGGTTTCGGCGGTCTTGATAAAGGTAATACCGCAAAATGGATGACAGTAAAAAGTCTTTTTCTGCCAGACGACATTTTTTTATCGGAACGACGAAGTGCGCTTGGCGGGCTCCAGATGGACAGCTAGGCTCAACGGTCAATCTATGCGTTTTCGCCGCATTGATTCACCTCCGCCGTGATGTGTACCAGCTCTGAGAAACCCTTCAGCTCGGCCTTGTAGTGGTCTGCCGAGCGCGTCTGGTGGGTAACGATGCTGACGATGCAGCTGTATTGCGCCCGACCGACTCTCCATAGATGCAGATCGGTCACCTCGGTGTCCGGCACGGCCTCCAGCTGCTCTCGGACACGCTGCACCAGCGGATCGTCCATTTCTCGGTCTAGCAACGCTTTCGCGGTATCGCGCAGCAGGCTCTTGGCCCATATCAGGATGACGATCGCACCGACGATGCCCATCAGCGGGTCCAACCAGTTCCAGCCGAAATACTTACCTCCCAGCAAGGCAGCGATGGCGGCAATCGAAGTCAGCCCGTCGGTTAGCACGTGAATGAAGGCGGCATGGCGATTGAGATCACGCCCGGGCGCTGCGGTGTCCAAGTGGTCATGGCCGTGACCGTGGTCATGGCCATGCTGATCACGCAGTAGCCAAGCCGATAGCAGGTTCACCGACAGCCCAATCACCGCCACCCATAGCGCTTCATCGAATCCAATTTGCGCAGGCGACCAGAAGCGCGACAGCGACTCGCCGATCATCATCAGCGCTACCACTACCAGCAGCACCGCACTAGCGAAGCCCGCCAGCACCTCGATCTTCCAGGTTCCGAATGCGAAGCGCCGATCGTGGGCGTAGCGGCGAGCCAGAAGATAGGCAATCGCCGCCATGCCGATAGCCACCATATGCGATGCCATATGCCAGCCATCGGCCAGAAGCGCCATGGAGTTGAACAGGTAGCCGGCGAATATCTCGGCCACCATGGTCAACCCGGTCAGCACCACGACAGCCCAGGTCTGCCGCTCCGCGCCTTGCTCGAGCGGCCGGTAATCATGGGAGGGTTCCCAGTGCGAATGATTGCAATCGTTCATAAGCGCTCCTTTCGATAAAGCAAGCTTGCTCCTTTACACCGGGGCAAGGTCAACCTGCCGGCTAATCGAAGTCATAGGTGGAGCCCAGGCCGGCATACCGCCTAGAATCAGCCCACATCAAAGGAGACCGATGCATGCTGATGGTGATTTCGCCGGCCAAGACTCTGGATTACGACACCCCACCGACGACCAAACGCTTCACCCAACCCGAACATCTCGACCACACCCAGCAACTGATCGATCAATTACGCGACCTGTCGCCCCAGCAGGTGAGCGAATTGATGCACCTTTCGGACAAGCTCGCCGCGCTGAACGTCGCTCGCTACGGCAGCTGGACAGCGGACTTCACCCCAGACAATGCCAAGCAGGCGCTGCTTGCGTTCAAGGGAGACGTTTATACCGGGCTGAACGCCAGCGATTTTTCCGAGCAGGACCTCGATTTCGCTCAGAAACACCTGCGGATGCTGTCCGGGCTTTACGGCATCCTGCGCCCACTCGACCTGATGCAGCCCTACCGGCTGGAAATGGGAACCAAACTAGCCAATGCACGCGGCAAGGATCTCTATGCATTCTGGGGCGAACGTATCAGCGGCTGGCTTAACGAAGCGCTGGAAGCGCAAGGCGACGACGTGCTGCTCAATCTGGCATCCAACGAATACTTCGGCGCAGTCAAACGCAAGGCCCTGAACGCGCGGATAATCGATGTCGACTTCAAGGACTTGAAGAACGGTCAGTACAAGATCATCAGTTTCTACGCCAAGAAAGCGCGCGGCCTGATGAGCCGCTACGTGATCAAGGAGCGCATCGAGCACCCCGAGCAGTTGAAAGACTTCGCTTGCGACGGCTATCGCTACAGCCCGGATGATTCATCGACCGATCACTTGGTGTTCCTGCGCGACACTCAGTCCTAAAGCGCATCGCCCTTACCCGCTTCGCTCTACGGCAAGCAGGCGGGGGCGCCCTTCTCCTTCGTTGCGTCACCGCATCGAGGCATACGTCATTCATCATCGAAACGCCGTGGCGGCAGCCGCCGTTGCCGTCTGTAACGCGGCCTGACGGGCACCACTCCCCGATATCGAAAAACTCTCCGATCAGCGGCACCCCTGCAGGGAACTATACGAAGGCACCGGCAATCATAAGCGCGTACCGGCAATTCCAGATGGAAAAGGACGTCGCACATGAACGTGCAGTGGAATTCAAAACCATACTTTCAAGCTGTCAGCCGTGATCGCTCTTCAGGGTTATCAGGCGAGACAAATCGAGGCCAAACCGGCCGAACCAAGACAGTGTCGGTAATCACCGCACGGTGCCAAACGCGCCAAAATCAGTTAGGCAGCGTGCGCCAGTTCGATAGAGAGCATCTAGCCACTCATTTCAGAACGGTGATCGGTACCGCGACTTCAAATCTGGCTGCGATCAACAACCAGGCAACACCCCCACATTCAGGCTCGGAGCGCGCAGTTCGCCCCGACGGTAGTTTTCTTGCGAGAAAACATAGCTTGACGGCGCGCGGCATCCTGAAGGCCGGGCCAAGAAGCATACGGCGAGCACAAGCCTCTGGCCGCCTATATGGACAAGAAGAACTCCCCCTTCTCAACGATTCAGGAGAAACAACATGATCCCGGTCATCCTCTCAGGCGGCAGCGGTTCCCGGCTCTGGCCACTTTCTCGCAAGATGTTTCCCAAACAATTCCTCGCTCTGACAGCTGAGCAGACGCTGTTCCAGCAGACTATCGAGCGTCTCGCCTTCGACGGCATGCAGCCGCCCCTACTGGTCTGCAACAAGGAGCATCGCTTCATCGTCAAAGAGCAATTGGCGGCACGCAAACTGGGCATTCAAGGCCTTATGCTCGAGCCATTCGGTCGCAACACCGCGCCTGCGATCGCCATCGCGGCGATGAAGTTGCTCGAGGATGGCCGTGACGAGCTGTTGCTGGTCCTGCCAGCGGATCATGTGATCGAAGACCACAAGGCCTTCCAGCGCTCGCTGGCGCTAGCCACGAATGCAGCTGAAAACGGTGAGATGGTGCTGTTCGGCATCCCCGCGACCAGCCCGGAGATCGGTTACGGCTATATCAAGTGCGACCACAACGAGCGCAATGGCCTGCCGGAAGGCGTCAACCGCGTCACTAACTTCGTCGAGAAACCTGATGAAGCGCGTGCCCAGCAATACGTCGATTCAGGCGACTATTATTGGAACAGCGGCATGTTTCTGTTCCGCGCCAGCGTGTTCCTGGAAGAACTGAAGAAGCATGACCCGGACATCTACGACACCTGCATGGCCGCGCTGGAGCGCAGCGCCAAAAACGGTGACGAAGTATTGATCGATCCGGAAACATTCGCCTGCTGCCCGGACAACTCGATCGACTATGCGGTAATGGAAAAGACCGAACTGGCCTGCGTGGTGCCCATGTCGGCAGGCTGGAGCGATGTTGGCTCCTGGTCCTCGCTCTGGGACGTGCTGGAAAAAGACGAAAACGGCAACGTAACCCGAGGGGATGTGATCGTCGAAGACAGCCGTAATTGCCTGGTTCACGGCAACGGCAAGCTGGTGACCGTGGTCGGCCTGGACAATATCGTTGTGGTCGAAACCAAGGACGCGACCATGATTGCGCACAAGGACAAAGTCCAGGACGTCAAAAAGCTGGTAAACAAGCTCGATGCCATGAAGCGCTCCGAAACGCAGAACCACTGCGCGGTCTATCGCCCCTGGGGCTGGTACGACTC
The DNA here is from genome assembly GCF_982611455.1 of Stutzerimonas sp. Classification (NCBI taxonomy): domain Bacteria; kingdom Pseudomonadati; phylum Pseudomonadota; class Gammaproteobacteria; order Pseudomonadales; family Pseudomonadaceae; genus Stutzerimonas; species Stutzerimonas sp. The sequence goes on along the minus strand of NZ_CEXBBO010000008.1, from coordinate 138,294 downwards.
AGTAGATATGGGCGGCCGCTTCCAGGTCAAAAGGATCTGCGTCAATCCGGGCGCGCAGCTCTCGCTGCAGATGCATCACCATCGCGCCGAGCATTGGATCGTTGTTTCGGGCACTGCCCAGGTCACATGCAACGACAAGACGTTCCTGCTTACCGAGAACCAGTCGACCTATATCCCGGTGACCTCCATCCACCGTTTGGCTAACCCCGGCAAGATCCCGCTGGAAATCATCGAAGTGCAATCGGGCAGCTATCTCGGTGAAGACGACATCGAGCGGCTGGATGACGTCTACGGTCGCGCCCACGATAATGTGGCGAGGCAAGCAGCACGCTGAACGGATGTAACATGAAAACCGCGCCTAGTTCAGGCGCGGTTTTTTCATTCTGGAAGCGTCAGAAATAACCGACTGACCGACGCAGGTCTTAAGCGGATTAATAGCGGTTGCTACAAGAATCACTCAATTTCCGCAAACACTTTTTCGCCGTCCACTTGCAATAGCGTCAGCCAACCCATTAAATAAACCAACCGCCGAGCCAGACCCCGCATCTGCCGACCTACTGCTTCCGGCGCCTCAGCTTGCTTGCAGGTTGATATTTGAATTATCGAAAAAGGACAGATCAAGAAGTGACAAAAGAAGAACTACGCGCCGAACTGGAACGGCAGGCCAACCGCTTCCAGGCCGTATACGGAGGCGAGATAACCACTTACGCTGCGCAACCCGATCCTGAACGAAAGCCCTGGCGCAAAAAGCCAACAATTCACGATCAGGTTTTTAAGGAAGAATTGAAAAAGATTGAAAAAGAGCTGTCGCAACAGCCTTCTCAGTCCAAATAAAAGCGACCTCTAAGACTTACACTGCCATGCCACGCCACAACGAGCGGGACGAGTGACCAACGCAGCATTGCCGTCCCGAATCAGCGTTTGCCACCGAGTAGCGAGCCCATCAACCCTCGCACCAATTGCCGGCCTAGCTGGGTGGCCGCCTGACGCACAGCGCTCTTGAACACTCGCCCGGCGAGATCACCGAAAGCATCGCCTACATTATTTTTCGACGTCGCCGCTTTCGCTTGCGGTTCGGCATCTGTCGCCTGTTTGGCCCGTTCGATCAAGATTTCGTAGGCGGATTCGCGATCGCTCGCTTTATCGTAGCGAGCTCGTAACGGCGAGCTGACGATCAGTGCGCGTCTTTCATGATCATCGAGCGGCCCTACACGCGACTGCGGCGGCGCGATAGCCACGCGTTGCACCATGGCAGGCGTACCCTTGTCCTCGAGCCCGCCGACCAGGGCTTCGCCAATTCCCAGGTCGACCAGCGAATCCAGCGTAGAGAATGCAGGATTGGCTCGGAACCCTTCTGCCACCGCACGCAAGGCCTTCTGTTCCTTGATCGTATAAGCACGTAAGCCGTGCTGAATGCGCAGGCCCAACTGAGCCAACACTTCATCCGGCAAATCTGACGGCGACTGGGTGACGAAATAGACGCCAACGCCTTTCGAGCGAATCAATCGAACGACCTGTACCAGTCTGTCCTGCAAAGCTTTCGGGGTGTCGTTGAACAGCAGGTGCGCCTCGTCGAAGAACAGCGCCAGCAGTGGACGATCCGCATCGCCGCGCTCGGGTAACTGCTCGAATAACTCAGCCAGCAACCACAACAGGAACGTCGCGTACACCTTGGGCGCCTGGTGCACGAGCTGACTGGCGTCTAGCAGATGAATCCGGCCGCGGCCGTCGTGATCAAGCTGCAGCACATCTTCCAAAGCCAATGCCGGTTCGCCGAACAGCGCCTCTGCGCCCTGCTGTTCCAGTGTCGCCAACCGCCGTAACAGCGCCTGTGACGAGGCGTTGGTCAGCAAGGCGGCGTCGTCACCCAGCACCTCGGGATTCTGCTTGAGGTAGGCGAGCAACGCTTTGAGGTCCTTCAGGTCCAGAAGCAATAGTGACTCACGATCGGCCACCTTGAACGCGGCGTAGAGAGCCGCTTGCTGGCTATCCGTCAGCTCGAGCAAATTGCCCAGCAAAAGCGGCCCCATCTCGGTCAAGGTGGTGCGCAACGGGTGACCGCTCACACCGTGTACGTCCCACAAGGTGACGGGGTAAGCCTGCGGCTGATGCTTGAGCCAGGGCATGCTGGCGATACGCTCGGCGATCTTTCCTTGTGGTACCCCAGCGGCGCCCAGCCCACACAAGTCGCCTTTGATATCTGCCGCAAACACCGCGATACCTGCATCGCTGAATTGCTCTGCGAGCCGCTGCAAGGTAACGGTCTTGCCAGTGCCCGTCGCGCCAGCGATCAAACCGTGACGGTTGGCCAGGCGTAGCGGGTGCATATTGGGATCGCCTGTAGCATCAGCGCCCAACACCAAGCGATCGTTGTGGTCCATCTGGCGTCTCCAGAACGGGAAGCTGCGGATGGACGAGGCAGCGCTAGCGCTGCCTCGTCGATGTTTTGGCCCGATCGCTATCCGGGACAGTGGAAGCAATGCCAACAACAGCCACTTCGGCATCGAGTTGGTGACGCTTCCACAGCGCTTCGGCACCGGGAAAATCGGTGCCGAGTTCCAGCCCGAGGTGTTCGGGATCGTAGCGCTGCGTACAACCGCTACCGATGATCGGTGGTGCTGTTGCGCCTGCTTTTTTCAATGGATCGGTCATGCACGCTCCCGCGCCGATGACGACGGGTCAGTTGAAAACCATAGTCTTGTTGCTATGGACCAGCACGCGTTCCTGCAAGTGATAGCGCAGACCGCGCGATAGCACCATTTTTTCTACGTCTTTACCCAGACGAACCATGTCTTCAACACTGTCGCGGTGGCTGATGCGCACCACGTCTTGCTCGATTATCGGGCCGGCGTCCAGTTCTTCGGTAACGTAATGACAAGTCGCACCAATCAGCTTGACGCCCCGCAGCGATGCCTGATGGTACGGTTTGGCCCCGACGAACGAGGGCAGGAAACTGTGGTGAATATTGATCACGCGTTGAGCGAACTCTTCGCACAACTCGGACGGCAGAATCTGCATATAACGCGCAAGCACAATCACATCGGCCTGCTGCTCACGCACCAGACGCGACACCTCGGCAAACGCTTGCTCCTTGCGCCCCGGTTCGACGGGCACGTGGAAGTAAGGGATGCCATGCCACTCGACCATGCTGCGCAAGTCGTTGTGATTGGAGATGACGCAAGGAATTTCACAATCCAGCTCACCGCTATGCCAGCGGTGCAACAGATCGGCGAGGCAATGCGATTCCCGACTGGCCATCAACACGACTCGCTTACGCTGTTCCGAGTCGGTAATACGCCATTCCATAGAAAATTCGCGCGCTATAGGGGCAAATGCCTGACGGAAACCTTCAAGATCGAAAGGCAGCGAGTCGGCGCGAATTTCATGGCGCATGAAAAACCAGCCACTCTGATGGTCGGAGTGGTGATTGGCTTCCGTGATCCAGCCATTGTAAGTAGCCAGGAAATTGCTGACCTTGGCGACAATGCCAACGCCATCGGGGCAGGCAATAACCAGCCTGAATGTGCGCATTAAAAATAACTCCGGCTTAAAAAGGTCCGCATTCTAGCGCAGCGAAGAAAACTGCAACCACATTATCGAGCAGGTGCAGCGCACCAGCACCCGCTACTTGAGTGTTAGGTGATATTGCTCGGATATGCGGCAGCAAGCGGCTCAATCCCTTGGTAAAAATGGAAAATTACTTTGGCCCTGCGTCAAAGCCGAACACTGCGTTGTGCCAACTATGCGAACGGCTTCGCAGAGGTATGGCGATGCACCGCCTCTATTGCAGAAAACCTGCTGTCGATAACAACAGTGCGCTCGTTCAAGCGCTATTTTTTGTGACAAGTTCTATCTATGACCCGCGCAAACTAACTGAACGCGCTTGGCAACCGCAGCAAATCCAGGGGTAACGCGGCTAACTTTATTCAAAGAATATTTACTTGTGCATTGCAGCTGTCTATGATTACCAACACTTGCGTTCAAACCTATACCAAGGAAGTGACATGTCGCTGATCAACGAATACCGCGCCACTGAAGAAGCTATCAAGGAACTTCAGGAACGCCTGAAGTCTCTTTCTGCAGACGACAAGCTGAAAAAGGAGCTTGAGTTCGAAGGCAAATTGCGTGAGCTGATGGGCGAGTACCAAAAATCGCTTCGCGATATCATCGCCCTGCTCGATCCGGACGCCAGAAGCAGCAAGGCACAGCGCGCAGCCAAAGCACCGGCTACAGCCAAACGTGCCCGCCGAGTAAAGCAATATAAGAACCCGCATAACGGCGAAGTGATTGAAACCAAAGGTGGCAATCACAAGACCTTGAAAGAGTGGAAAGCACAGTGGGGCTCCAACGAAGTTGAAGGCTGGGCCACCCTGCTCGGTTAATCGGCGCGTTACGCCTAAAAGCCATCTGACGCTTCATGCCGGGCATGCTGCGTCAGATGGCTTTTTTGTACCTGTCGTTAGCCGAAATCAGCGAATGTAACGCTCACGCAAGCCGTCAGCATGCAGTGTCCACTGGCGTAGCAACTGCGCTTGTTCCGGGCTCGCTGATGCTAGCAGTGCCTGAAGGCATGTTTCGAACTGCGCTAAGGTATTGGGCGCTCCAAACTCGGGAGCGGTTAAGCGTTGCCGGCAAAATTCTTCCCATTGCAGTTTTTCTGTTGCCGAAAGGCACTCGGGAAAGTTACGGGCACGATAACGAAAATGCAGTTCAGGCAAACGGGCATCGTCAAATGGGAACACCCCGCCCGAACTTTGCGACGGCACCAGACTTCTGACTTGATCGCACAGCCGTCGGTCTCGCTCGCCTAGGAAGCCATCGTACAGTTGCTGTTCCGGATCCGCCGAACCTGCGAAAGCCTCTTCCTGATAGATGTCGGCGAGCTTCGCGTCCCAGTCTGCCTTTCTGCTGCGCAGATCGCGTGCTCTGGACTCGTAACATTGCAGATCCAGCCCCAAGCGATCGATATCGGACTCACGCAGCACATTCATTGGTGCAAGCACCGGGCACCGATTCACATGCACCAGCTTCAGCGGAGTCGGAAGTTTCTCGCCAAGATCTTCACGACGCGTATAAAGCCGTGCACGAAGATCCTCGGCTGTTTCTTCCCACAAGGGTGCGCACTCGGCATTTAGATCGCAAACGATCAGTGCATTGCGATTGCGTGGATGCCAGGCGAGCGGCAATACCACCGACAAGTAATGCCGAGCAGCAGAGAAGCGCCCAGAAACATGCACCATCGGCTTCAGAAGTTCGATCTGCTCGACCACCGCATTCTTTCGGCGCAGCTTGTATAAATAGTCGTAGAGCCTCGGTTGACGCTCACGTATCAACCGCGCCAGGGCGATGGTTGCACGCACATCCGACAAGGCATCGTGCGCCTGCAAATGCTCGAGCCCATTGGCCACGCTCAGCCGCTCCAGCTTGAGCGTCACGCGGCCGTCTTCTTCCGGCCAGACCAGCCCTTCCGGACGCAGCGCATAAGCCGTGCGGACCAGATCGATCAGATCCCAACGGCTGTTACCGCCCTGCCACTCGCGCGCATAAGGGTCGAAGAAATTGCGGTACAGGCTGTAGCGCAGCACTTCGTCATCGAAACGCAAACTGTTGTAACCCGATCCGCAAGTGCCTGGCAGCGCCAGTTGCTGATGCAGCCGACCAATGAATTCGGCTTCGCATAGTCCCTTCTCCGCCAACGTCGCCGGGGTTATGCCGGTCACCAGACATGCAGCGGGATGCGGCAGGATGTCATCGCTGAGACGGCAATAGATGTTCAGCGGCTCGCCAATTTCCTCCAACGCCTCGTTGGTCCGGATCCCGGCGACCTGGAGAGGCCGGTCGCAACGCGGAGAAATACCGGTGGTTTCAAAGTCGTACCAGAAGATGCTGGATGTCACGGGAGATTCCTTCTCGGTCGTCTGGCGCCAAGTCTAGCGCGCCCGAGTACGCGACGGGCTGCTCACAATGGCGCCGCAGTCGTATATAGGTACTAGATCCAAAATTCTCCGCGGACCTCTGGTCGAACGATCCGTTCGATGCTTTCATGCCTGCCACAACCGCTGCTCCAGCCCTAAGTTCGATCAATTGTTCAAACCACGATGGCCGCGTCAGGTCCACCGATACCGTTAAACGAGCAAAGTCATTGCCTCCCGCCTCAACATCCGAAGCGCCGTTGGACAACACACACCGGGTCGAAACGCCGGAAGGTATCGACTTGCTGCTCCGTCCAGCCGGCCTGGTGCCGCGAGCGCTGGCGTTTGCGCTGGATCTGCTGATTCGCGGTGCCGTACTGGCTCTGCTGGGAACGGGTTTTGCGCTGTTGGGCAAATTCGGTATGGGCGTCGGCGCGTTGCTGCTGTTCCTGGTGCAATGGTGGTACATGGTGCTGTTCGAAGTGCTCAATCAAGGCAGGACGCCGGGCAAATACTGGCTGGGCCTGAAGGTGGTCCACGATGACGGCACGCCGATTGGCTGGGCGTCGTCACTGACGCGCAATTTGCTGCGTTTCGTCGACATGCTGCCTTTCGGCTATTTCCTCGGGGCGCTCTGCTGCCTCTGGCACCCGTCATTCAAACGGCTTGGCGATTTGGCCGCCGGCACGCTGGTGGTCTATCGCGAGCGGAGCATTCCTGCACCGACGCTTCCAGCAGTCGAAGCCATCGCAGCGCCCTTCCCGCTGGAACTGCCCGAACAGCGTGCACTGATCAGCTTCGCCGAACGCCAATCGAGCCTATCGCCGGAACGGTGTCAGGAGCTGGCTGCAATTCTCGCCACGCCACTGCAAATCCCTCAAGAGCAGGCGCAAGCGCACATTTCCGGCATTGCCCGCGGCCTGGTAGGCCCTGTATGAAACAGAGCCAATTTGAAAGCCGGCACCAGGTCGAATGGCGAACGTTCAGCGAAACGCTCGATGCGTTCGAACGCGGCAAGAAGCCCTCGCCTACCTTAAGCGCTGAGTTTCCGGCGGCCTATCGGCGACTCTGCCAGCAGCTCGCATTGGCTCAGGCGCGTGGTTACAGCACCCATACGATCGATAACCTGCAGTTGCTGGTGCAGCGCGGGCACCAACAGCTATACCGCCATCGCAGCCCGCTGGCGGGTCGTGTGCTCGGTTTTTTCCTGGGTGGCTTCGGCAGGCTGGTTCGCGAGGAATGGCGCTACGTGGCGGTCGCAAGCCTGCTGTTCTATATCAGCCTGCTGGGCATGGGCGTGCTGGTGCTGGCGTTCCCTGATCTGGTCTACAGTTTGATCACCCCGGAACAAGTCGCCCAGATGGAAGCGATGTACGACCCCGACGCCAGCCGCCTTGGCCGCTTCGGCGAGCGTGGGTCCGGTGACGACTGGGTGATGTTCGGCTACTACGTCATGCATAACATCGGGATCGCATTCCAGACGTTTGCCGGCGGCTTGCTGTTCGGCCTCGGCAGTCTGTTCTACCTGCTTTTCAACGGACTGACGATAGGAGCTGTCGCGGGACACCTGACCGGGATTGGCTATCATCAGCCGTTCTGGTCGTTCGTCATTGGTCACGGTGCCTTCGAGCTGACAGCCATCACGCTGGCCGGCGCAGCTGGGTTGAAACTGGGCGCCGCGCTCATTGCGCCCGGTCGCCTCACACGCGGCGAGGCGTTGCGGCTGGCCGCGGCCACGGCGGTGCGATTGATAGCCGGCGCCACTGTGCTGTTGCTGATCGCCGCGTTCATCGAAGCCTACTGGTCGTCGATGACCTACCCTTCCGCGCCGATAAAATATGCTGTGGGGACATTACTTTGGCTGCTGGTCGGCCTGTATTTCGTGTTGAGCGGCAGGAGCACCCATGCGCCTGACTGACGCAAGCATGGAAATTCGCCCACGCAGCGCCTGGGAAGCGCTGGACCTCGGCATTCTACTGGCGCGCCGACAAGCCGGATTGCTGATGCTCAGTTGGGCGCTGCTGACGCTGCCGCTGTTCGGGCTATTCAGTGTGTTGTTCTGGCAGCACCCTACCCTTTCGTTGTTCCTGTTCTGGTGGTTCAAGCCGCTCTACGAACGCTTGCCGCTTTTCATCGTCTCCCGCTCGCTGTTCGGCGACATCCCGACAGTGCGCCGCAGCTTCCAGGCGCTACCTGGATTGCTGCGCTCGCAGTGGTTTTCCAGCATCACCTGGCGCCGCTTCAGCCTGACCCGCAGTTTCGACCTGCCGGTACTGCAGCTCGAAGAGCTGTCCGGCTCCGCCCGCCGGCAACGGCTGGACGTATTGAAACAACGTGACACCCGTGCAGCACGCTGGTTGACCATTGTCGGCGTACATCTAGAGAGTGGCTTGTGGCTGGGAGCGCTGGCATTGCTCTACATGTTGATACCGGCGCAACTGTTGGCCGACTGGACCTGGCAGGACCTGCTGAAACTGGACGGTGACTGGCTCTGGTTCGAGCACCTGTCCAACCTGCTATACGTCTTGGCACTGGTAATCTGGGAGCCGATTTACGTCGCCAGCGGTTTCAGCCTTTATCTCAACCGACGCACCATACTCGAGGCCTGGGATATAGAGTTGAGCTTCCGTCGATTGCAGGCACGCCTGAAATCCGTACTACCGGCACTTTTGCTCGGCCTGAGCCTGCTGCTAGTCCCGCCAGTCAATGACGCCCAGGCAGCGCCTCCTGTTGCTCAAGCTGAGCAGAAGGCAACCGAGCCGAGCCCGGAAAGCAGCCGATTGCTCAACCAGCCATTGACCAGTCAGGCCGCCAGCGAGCGGATCGCCGAGTTGCTGGACCAACCGCCGTTCAGAAACCGCGAAACGGTTACTCGCTGGCGCTTTGGTGAGGAGCAGACCGATACGGAGCCTGGCTGGCTGGCGCGTTTTCTCGAGCGGTTGCTGCACGGCAATTTACAACGCGGTTTCGAACATGTCGCAACGGGCATCGAGGTTCTGCTCTGGGCCGCTCTGTTCGGTCTGATCGTGTTTGGGCTTTGGCGGTATCGGGAGTGGATCAGACTCTACGTCGGACGACTCCGCCCGCCATCCGACAATCCTCGCCCGCCAGAGCCGGCCATGTTGTTCGGTCTCGACGTGCTGCCCGAAAGCCTTCCGCAGGACGTTGTCGGCGAAGTGGAACGACTGTGGGACAAACAGCCACGGGAGGCCCTCGGTTTGCTCTACCGAGCCTTCCTCAGCCGATTGCTGCACGAGCGCAACCTGCCGTTGAAGAGCGCCCACACCGAAGGCGAAGTGCTAGAACTGCTGCGCCAGGACCAGCAACCGGGGCTTATGCGCTATGCCGAAATGCTCACCGGCCATTGGCTGAGTCTTGCCTATGGACATCGCTTGCCGCCGGATGCCGCCAGGCACGAGCTATGCGCTCAGTGGCGCGAGCTATTCGGGACAGGGGCCCGCGCATGATCCACCGTCGCGCGATCTGTTGGGCGTTGGCAGCCGTGCTACTCGTTGCCTTGCTGTTGTTCGCGGCGAGCAAGGCGACGCCCTACGAAGAAGTCATCGAGCACGGGCCCGCACCGCAGGTCCGCAGCAACCCTTATCTGGCAGCCGAGCACTTCCTCACCGACCAAGGCAGAGCGGTTACCCACGCGGAAAGCGTCACGGGGTTAGGTGGACTGCAACCGGATCAGCAGGTTCTGCTGCTGTTGGGTGATCGCAGCGAGATGACGCCGCGCCAGTCAAGACACTTTCTTGAGTGGGTCGCAGAAGGTGGCCACCTGGTGTTCGTCGCCGAGCGTCTCTGGAATGAACGCACAGCCAAAAGCGGCGATCTGCTACTGGATGCCTTGAATCTGCAGCAGTACGAAACTACCGAGGGCGGCAACAACGATGCTGCCGACCAGATAGCCAGCGCCGAGAAGCATCCATCGCTGACCAGGCTTTATCTGGAGAATGAAGACGCACCGGCCTACCTCGCCTTCGATACCAACTATCACCTCTACGACGCCGGGAAAAAATCACATGCCTGGGCCAACAGCGCCGGTGCCACGCATATGCTGCAGCTACAGCACGGCAGCGGCCTGATCACCGCGCTTACCGACAGCTGGATCTGGCAGAACGACAACATCGCCAGGTATGACCACGCGTGGCTGCTGTGGTATCTCACCCAAGACCGCGACGTGACGCTGGCTTATCGCACCGAGCACGACAGCCTGCTGCAACAACTGCTGCGTTATTTCCCCGAAGCGCTGGTCGCCCTGCTACTGACGCTGCTGTTCGCAACCTGGCACCTGGCCCAGCGGCAGGGCCCGCTGTTCGAGCCAACCGAGCGCGGCCGCCGGCAGTTGCAGGAACACCTGCGTGGCAGCGCTGATTTTCTCTATCGGCACGCGGGGCAGCGCCACCTGCTGAGCAATCTGCAACGCGACATACAGCGCCAGGCGCGCCGCCGCCATCCCGGTTTCGAAACGCTGGAGCACGCCGAACGATGTCAGATACTGGCGAAACTCAGTGGCATTCCCAGCGATTTGATCGATCAGGCACTACGCTCACCTGCCGCAAAGCCTGCCAGCACCGCCGAATTCACCACCCAGGTTGCCCGCCTTCAAAGCCTCAGGAATGCCTTATGAGCGACGCCACAAGCGAACCGAACAATGCCGCGCCCGCTGCTGGCGCGAGTACCCAACGGCAGCGCGCCAGCCAGCTGGCACAAGCGCTGCGCCAGGAACTGCACAAGGCCGTCATTGGCCAACAGGAAGTTGTCGATGGCGTACTCACCGCACTGATCGCCGGTGGCCACGTACTGGTCGAGGGTGTTCCGGGCTTGGGCAAGACGCTGCTGGTGCGCGCGCTGGCACGCTGCTTCGGCGGGGAGTTTTCACGTATCCAGTTCACGCCCGACCTGATGCCTAGCGATATTACCGGCCACGCCGTCTACGACCTTGCCAGCGAACAGTTCAAGTTGCGCAAGGGCCCGGTGTTCACCAACCTGCTGCTCGCCGATGAGATCAACCGCGCGCCAGCCAAAACTCAGGCAGCGCTGCTGGAAGTCATGCAGGAGCGTCAGGTCACGCTCGAAGGACGTGCGCTGGCAGCCCCGCTGCCTTTCCTTGTGATGGCCACGCAAAATCCGATCGAGCAGGAAGGCACCTATCCGCTACCGGAAGCCGAGCTGGACCGCTTCATGCTGATGCTGCGCATGGACTATCCGCAGGCCGACGAAGAGCTGGAATTGGTCCGCCAGGTCACTCGCTCGGCTCGCACCGATATTCTCGACGTCAGCGGGCTGCGAGTTCTGCTGCAAGCGAAGGACGTCCAGGCCCTGCAAAAAATTGCCAGCGACATGCCGCTCGACGAGCAGGTACTCGACTATGCGGTGCGTCTGGCTCGCTCGACGCGTCATTGGCCGGGTCTGGCACTAGGCGCAGGTCCACGTGCTTCTATCGCCCTGGTTCGCTGCGCGCGCGCGCGTGCCTTGTTACGCGGCGGTGAGTTCGTCACCCCGGACGATGTAAAAGGGTGCGTGCTGGCCGTTTTACGGCACCGTGTCAGGCTCTCGCCCGAACTGGATATCGAAGGCATTTCGGTGGATCAGCTGCTGCAACAGCTGCTCGACCAAGTCGCGGCGCCGCGCCAGTGACCCAGCCCAACGCGTTGGACCTTCGATGAATCCATCACGACGGCTGATCTACGCGCTGGTTGCTTTGCTCGGCCTAGCACTACCGCTGGGGATATCGCCTGCGCTCGACGTCGCCCTGCCCGAAGCAATGCACACGGCCTGGTGGGGATTGCTGCTGTGCCTGGGCCTGCTGTCGGCATTCGACGCGTTGTCCCTGCACCGCCTGCCCTCACCAGATCTGCGACGCGACCTCACCGGCAATCTGGCGCTGGGCCGCTGGCATGACGTGCAGCTTCAGGTTCGACATTCACTGAACCGGCCCTTGCGCCTGGAAATCTTCGACCATGCGCCTGCAGGTATGGAGCTCGAGCACCTGCCCCGTTCGTTGATCATTACACCAGGCCAGCACTGCGATTTCACCTACCGAGTGCGCGCGGAGCGCCGTGGCGATTTCCGATTCAATCAATGCGAGATCCGCCTGCACAGCCCGCTGGGGCTGTGGCGCGAGCGCCGCCTGCTGCCGCTGGAATCGCAAACACGCGTCTATCCGGACTTCACTCGCCTGCACGGCGCGCCGCTGATGGCCGTCGACAGCTGGTTGAGCCGCCTGGGTGTGCGTCAGCAGCCCCGCCGCGGGTTGGGCCTGGATTTTCACCAACTGCGCGAATTCCGCGAAGGCGACACCCTGCGACAGATCGACTGGAAGGCCACGGCGCGCAAGCGCATGCCCATCGCTCGTGAGTATCAGGATGACCGTGATCAGCAGATCCTGCTGATGCTCGATTGCGGCCGGCGGATGCGTAGCAAGGATGGCGCGCTCTCGCATTTCGACCATGCACTCAACGCAAGCCTGCTGCTGGGTTATGTCGCCTTGCGCCAGGGCGATGCGCTGGGACTCTACACGTTCGCCACCGAACAACGCCGCTTCTTCGCGCCTGCCAAAGGCCAGGTACAGCTGAACGCATTGCTTAACGGCGTCTATGACCTGGTCAATACCCAGCAGCCGGCCGACTTCGCGCTGGCTACGAGCGATGTTCTGGCGCTGCAGAAACGTCGGGCACTGGTGATCGTCCTGAGCAACCTGCGCGACGAGGACGACGCGGATCTGCTCAGCGCGGTCCGTCGCCTCTCGCGCCGACATCGAGTATTGGTGGTGAGCTTGCGCGAGCAGGTGCTCGATGATCTGCGCCAGCAACCGGTGAGCAGTTTCCAGAATGCGCTGGCCTACTGCGGCACTCTGGACTACCTGAACGCGCGCAGCAGCCTGCATGAGCGGCTGCTGGCTCACGGCGTGCCGGTACTCGATGCGCGGCCGCACGAACTCGGGCCGGCGTTGATCAGCCGCTATCTAACCTGGAAGAAAGCTGGCGTGCTATAGCGGAAGCGGACCGGCGTCGTAGCGAGGCATATAAGCGCGACTGAGCGGGGCCGAATAAGTTTTTCCGATGCCGGGCCGCTCAGGTTCCGTGGCAACGATCCTGGTCGGTGGCCTTACTGGATGTCGCATCGGCGCCTAACAGACGAGCAGGTGGAAAATGCAGCGTGGGGCGGAAGCTGAAGTAGTGATGCAGCGCGTCGATCATGTCCCTGATCTCGCTGGGTGGCGAGATCAGGACGAAGCCCGAATCGAAGCTGCCAGGTGTGACATCTTCACGCGACCAGCGACAGATCGCGCTGAAATCGATGTACCGCAACTGGCCGTGCTGGCCAGGTATCTTCAAGCGCATATCGAAGCGCGCATCCGTCATCATCGGGTAAGGACTGATAAGCATCAGGCCCGATTCTGACAAGTTGCCGATGAAGCCCAAGGGCTTCTCAGTGAAGCGGTTGAACACGTTGAGGTAGTACGGCAACTGGTGCCGCTCGATGCTGCGTTGATTGAGCATGTTCATCGGTTCCGGGCCTGCCGCCAAGTTTGGTCGCTGCCGCCGTTACCGGCGGCTCAGCTGCAGTTTTGACTGATACGACTGGCCAACTGCCGCCGCGCCGCCCCTATTTCTTCATCACTGTAGTAGACCCGCTCACCCTTTGCATCGGCACGAAAGTAGCGCCCGCCACGGGAAAGGCGCGACAGCTCCTCACGCAACTGACGGCACTCCTGATCGCGCCGCGCATACCGCTCGCTGGCGGCCTGATCGGCTGCCAGCTGCTCTTGCCGGCGAGCCTCGAAGAACCGTTCGGTCCGCGCTTCACGCTCGCGGGTCGCTTCGTCTCGCTCGACGATTTGCGGCCTGACTTCGACCTGCTCGGCGCCGGGACGCGATCGTTCATCGAAATGTACATTTCCCTGCGGATCGACCCAACGGTAAATCTCGGCAGTCGCCAACGGCGAAAACAACAAGGCGACAAACACGATCGTTACAACGCGCATGGGTTCCTTCCCGGCCGGTCACTGATACCAGCTTCGCTTCACGGTTTGACGGCGTGGATGACCAGCCGCTCCTCCGGCTGATAGTGCCCCAACTGGCGCAACGTCTCCAGCCTGGCGCGACCACGAAAGGCATATTCGCTGGCCGGATAACGAGCCTGAATGAAGCGATAGGTTTCTACCGCATCGACAAACAATCCCTGCCTCTCAAGACATTGACCACGCAGCAGCGAGATTTCCGGCTGAACATTGTCGCGCGGGCGGCTGCGGCGTTCAGCCTGGGAGAGTTCTAGCATCACCTTGTCGCAATCGCCGCTTTCGTATTGCCTGTAAGCATCGTCAAGATGCCGATCGAGTGCGTTTCTGCTGCTGCAGCCTACGCTGAGGGTTGCCAGAAAAAGAATGAAAAGGGTGCGCATGGGTAAATCCTCCGATGCTGGCTTATCGACCACGGCGAAAAAAACTGCAGCCCTGTTCAACGGCCGAACCGGCGCCTTCTAAATGCGCGCGGCCCGTCCAAAGAGTAGTGCACCCCAACGATGACTACAGCCGCACGGCATAGTAGCCTCCTGACCATTCTGAAAAAGGAGCATTGAATGATCTCGCGCCGTACCAAAATCGTCGCCACCCTGGGCCCGGCTAGCAGTTCACCGGAAGTGCTGGAAAAAATGATCGTGGCCGGACTCGATGTCGCGCGCCTGAACTTCTCCCACGGCACTCCGGACGAGCACCGCGCCCGGGCCCAACTGGTACGGGACATCGCCGCGCGACATGGCCGCTTCGTCGCGCTGCTCGGCGATCTTCAAGGACCGAAGATCCGCATCGCCAAGTTCACCAACAAGCGCATCGAGCTAGCCGAAGGCGACAGCTTCCGCTTCTCTGTCACCCATCCACGCGATGCAGGCACCCAGGACGTGGTGGGCATCGATTACCCGGATCTGGTCAAGGATTGCAGCGTTGGCGATGAGCTGCTGCTCGACGATGGCCGCGTGGTCATGCGCGTCGACAGTACGACTGCCGATGAGCTGCACTGCACCGTGCTGATCGGCGGCCCACTGTCGGACAACAAAGGTATCAACCGTCGCGGAGGCGGTCTGACCGCGCCAGCGCTGACCGCCAAGGACAAAGCTGACATCAAGCTGGCCGCCGAAATGGACCTGGACTATCTCGCCGTTTCCTTCCCGCGCGATGCCGCCGACATGGAGCTCGCCCGCCGTCTGCGCGACGAAGCCGGCTCCAGCGCCTGGCTGATCGCCAAGATCGAGCGCGCTGAAGCGGTAGCCGATGACGAAGCGCTTGATGGTTTGATTCGCGCCAGCGACGGTGTGATGGTCGCGCGTGGCGATCTTGGTGTGGAAATCGGCGATGCCGAACTGGTAGGCATCCAGAAAAAGATCATTCTCCACGCGCGCCGCAACAATAAAGTGGTGATCACCGCGACCCAGATGATGGAGTCGATGATCCAGAATCCGATGCCGACCCGCGCCGAGGTGTCCGATGTAGCCAACGCCGTTCTGGACTACACCGATGCGGTCATGCTCTCGGCCGAAAGTGCCGCTGGCGAATACCCGATCGAGGCGATCAAAGCGATGGCACGCGTCTGCGTCGGCGCCGAAAAACACCCGACCAGCATCAAGTCCGGCCACCGCCTCGGCCAGCGGTTCGAACGCAGCGACGAGAGCACCGCGCTGGCAGCGATGTATACCGCCAACCATTTCCCAGGCATCAAGGCAATCATCAGCCTGACCGAAAGCGGCTATACCCCGCTGATCATGTCGCGTATCCGCTCGTCAGTGCCGATCTTCGCGTATTCACCTCACCGCGAAACCCAGGCGCGTGTCGCCATGTTCCGCGGCGTGCAAACCGTTCCGTTCGATCCGGCTGCGCTACCCGCCGACAAGGTCAGCCAGGCGGCCGTAGACGAGTTGCTCAAGCGCAACATCGTGAACGTCGGCGACTGGGTGATCCTGACCAAAGGCGACACCTACCACGGCACCGGTGGCACCAATACCATGAAGATCCTGCGTGTGGGTGATTCGCTGAGCTGATGTCGCGAGCCGGAAGGCATCGGCCAGCTTTTGGCTGATGCCTTCCAGGAGCCGCTCCCATTCAATATGAGCTGACCCTGTCTAACAGCCCCTCATCCAGCATCTGCTACATCCGCTATCAGACCTGCCGCATGACGAAGGTATCGCTGAGTACCTGTCCTCTTGGTATGCCTGCCAGAAACATTCGCTTGGCACAGTCTTCGACGAAAGCGCTCCCACCGCAAATCAACGCAATTTCTTGACGCGACGTCGCGCGAATGGTCTGCAGACGGCTTTGCGTCTGCCTTCCATCGATCAATTCGAAGCTTAGATTGCCATGCAACCTGGCAAGCTCTCCGAGCGGGTCTCGCAAGTAGGACTGCCCCCGACAGAAGTGCAGCAGCCGAATCGGCCCGACGTGCCCCTGACGCAGGGCTTCACGCAAGATACCCCAGAGCGGCGCAAGCCCAGTCCCCGCAGCCAGCAGCAATAGCGGACGTGTCTGCCATTCCGACTCGTAGCGCAGAGCACCTCCATGCAGTGGGCCAAGGCGCAAACTGTCGCCAACAATCAACTCACGTGCGCCATCGCAGAACGCACCGGGCTGACGACAATCGAGGTGGAACTCGAGCCAGGAATCCTCGCCCGGAAGGCTCGCCATAGAATAAGGCCGGGCGACGCCACTGACGCTCCACAGCAGCACATGTTGTCCGGCGCGATAGCGCAACGGTCGCTCGGGCGTCAGCCGTAGTCGCAGCACCTGGTCGCCGAGCCATTCGAGCCCGTCGACTCGCGCCGCCAATCCCTCTCGCGCCGGATCGAATACCGCCACGCTGAGGTCTTCGGCCACGCAGCATTGACAGGCGAGCCTCCAACCTTGCAGACGCCTGCTGGCATCGAGCGCATCGGGGCGGGCGTCCAGCGGTTCACCTTGCAGACAGCGCACCATGCAGGCATGGCAACTGCCTGCGCGGCAGCTATAAGGCACGTTCAGGCCCGCGGCGTTGAGCGCATCGAGCAGATTGCTATCCTCGGCCACGGTCCAGGTTCGCGAGCCGCAGGTAAGTTCAGGCATCGACGGTCGTCCAGCTTGCCTCGCAGCAGTTGCGGCCGTTGTCTTTCGCCCGATACAGCGCTTCGTCGGCCCGTTGCAGGGACTCGTCGAGATCATCGCCGGCGTTGAGCAGCGTCAGTCCTACCGACAGACTGAGATGCCCCGCCTGCAGATGAACGTCCAGCGGCTGGGCAGTGGCGAAGGCTTCACGCAAGCGCTCGCAACAGGCACTGAACTGCTCGGCATCGGTGTGCGGCAACAGCAGGACGAACTCTTCGCCCCCGTAACGGGCGAGGATATCGCCATCGCGCAGGCAAGAGCGCGCCACCGAGGCAAAGGTCTGCAGCACCCGATCACCCATGGCATGTCCGTGAAGGTCATTGATCCGTTTGAAATGGTCCAGGTCGATCAACGCCAGACCGGATTGATGTCCAACGCGCAATCGACTCAACTCCGCTTCGGCTCGCCGGAGGAAATGCCGACGGTTATACAGTCCGGTCAGCTCGTCGGTGGAGGCCAAATCCTCCAGTTGCCGCATCATCCCTCGTAGCGTCTCTTGGTGCGCCTGCAGGGCGAAACGGCGTTGCCGCATGCGTTGGCGCAGCTTGTAGACATAGCCGACGAACAGGCACATCCAGATTAGCGTTACCAGCAGCACGCTGGCCTGCAGCAGCGCAACCTGAGGGTCGTCCAGACGATTGAGCTGCAGATCGAGTAGCGACATGCCGACGAAGCTAAAGAGCGCCAGCACGGCGTAGCGGATAAAGACTTTCGGTGGAAGGAATACCGCAAACATCAGCACCAGCACGTAAAGCACTAACAACGAGCCGCGATGATCACCGAAGTGGAACAGGAAGAAAGTCAGCCAGACCAATGCAACCAACACCTGTGGCTCCGTCAGGCTAGGGTCGCGAAAGCGCAGGTTGTGGCCTCGGTAGAAAATCCAGAAGAACACCAACTGGCTGGCCAGAATCATCACCGAGCCGGCTACCGCCGTGTCTATCGGTGCTTGGTAGAAGCCACCAACAACGGAAATCCAGGTTAAAAGCAGAGCGAGACCATAAGTTCCAGCGGCCATGCCAAACCGCTTGGTTACCAATTGCTGAAGCGCCTGCTGTTCGCTCTCGTCACGAAATGCGCGCATGGAATCCATCCCATAGTGGCAATTCGACATACTTTACGCTGGCCAGTCGAAAAAGCCTACACGCTGTACTGGCAGAGCCAGGGCGAAATGCGGGCAGTCCCGATTGCGACCGTTTTGTCGCCTCCTGCCAGCTCATATTCGATAGCTTCGCCATGCCAGTTCCGATGTGCATCCCTTCACCTTGAGTCCGTCTGTGTACCCGTCCGGTCGGCGGGTTATACTGCTACGCCTTTTTATCCCGCGCGTGTCGGTATCGCTCCTCGACACGCCCCGTCGCCCCGCCAAGAGGACGCGCTGCATGACCGTGATCAAGCAAGACGACCTGATTCAAAGCGTTGCAGACGCTTTGCAGTTCATTTCCTACTACCATCCCGTCGACTTCATTCAGGCGATGCACGAAGCCTATCTGCGTGAAGAATCGTCGGCCGCGCGCGACTCCATGGCGCAGATTCTGATCAATTCGCGGATGTGCGCCACCGGCCATCGGCCAATCTGCCAGGACACCGGCATCGTCACCGTATTCGTGCGCGTGGGTATGGACGTGCGCTGGGATGGCGCCACCATGGGCCTGGACGACATGATCAACGAGGGCGTTCGCCGCGCCTACAATCTGCCGGAAAACGTTCTGCGTGCTTCGATCCTCGCGGACCCAGCTGGTTCCCGGAAGAACACCAAAGACAACACCCCAGCAGTGATTCACTACTCCATCGTCCCTGGCGACAAGGTCGAAGTGGATGTTGCAGCCAAGGGCGGCGGTTCCGAGAACAAATCGAAGATGGCCATGCTTAACCCGTCCGACTCCATCGTCGACTGGGTGCTCAAGACCGTGCCGACCATGGGCGCCGGCTGGTGCCCGCCGGGCATGCTCGGCATCGGCATCGGCGGCACCGCCGAAAAAGCCGCGGTGATGGCCAAGGAAGTGTTGATGGAATCCATCGATATCCACGAGCTCAAGGCCCGAGGCCCGCAGAACCGCATCGAAGAGATGCGTCTGGAGCTGTTCGAGAAGGTCAACCAACTGGGCATCGGTGCACAGGGCCTGGGCGGCCTGACGACTGTGCTCGATGTGAAGATCATGGACTACCCGACCCACGCCGCCTCGCTGCCGGTGTGCATGATTCCCAACTGCGCCGCCACCCGCCACGCCCATTTCGTGCTCGATGGCTCTGGTCCAGCCGAACTGACACCGCCGCCACTTGATGCCTACCCGGAAATCGTCTGGGAAGCCGGCCCGAGCGCGCGCCGTGTCAACCTCGACACCATCACGCCGGAAGAAGTACAGAGCTGGAAGCCGGGCGAAACCGTGCTGCTCAACGGCAAGATGCTCACCGGCCGCGACGCTGCGCACAAGCGCATGGTCGACATGCTGAACAAGGGTGAAGAACTGCCGGTGGACCTCAAGGGCCGCTTCATCTATTACGTCGGCCCAGTCGATCCAGTCGGCGATGAAGTGGTTGGCCCGGCAGGCCCGACCACCGCGACGCGCATGGACAAATTCACTCGCCAGATTCTGGAAAGCACCGGCCTGCTGGGCATGATCGGCAAGTCCGAGCGCGGCCCGACCGCAATAGAGGCGATCAAGGACAACAAGGCCGTATACCTGATGGCCGTTGGCGGCGCCGCCTATCTGGTTGCTCAGGCGATCAAGAAGTCCAAGGTGCTGGCCTTTGCCGAAATGGGCATGGAAGCGATCTACGAGTTCGAAGTGAAAGACATGCCGGTCACTGTCGCGGTGGACACCAACGGCGAATCGGTACACATCACCGGCCCGGCGATCTGGCAGAAGAAGATCGCCGAGAACCTGGCGGTCGAAGTGCAATAGGCAGAGCCCCAAAATGCCGGTTAATGCCGGCTCAGTGATGACGAACCCCGCGATTTCGCGGGGTTTCGTTTTTGGGGGCATGGCGTTTTTTAGCGACCTACCCTGGAAGACTCCATGAGTATCGGCGGGTCCCCCTGGAAGAACTTCGCCGCGAGGCGCGCCTCCCACCGAAACGGGACGGTGCAGACCTCGCAGCAACGCAACGTCACTATCAGGCTCGCTGCAGTTGAATGAACAGCGCCTCGATTTTCACCCGCGCCCACGGTGTCTTGCGCAGGAAGGTCAGGCTCGACTTGATGCTGGGGTCGCTCTTGAAGCAGCGAATATCGACCCGCTCGGCCAGGCCATCCCAACCATAGTGCGCCTGCAGCGCAACCAAAATGGATTCCAGCGTCATGCCGTGCAGCGGATCTTTCGGTTGAGTCATCACGGTCTCGGCATTGAGCAGCAATGCTGCGGATTGAAACGAAAAGGCCCGCCAGAGCGGGCTTCGTAAGCGGAGCCGTATATTACAGGCTGATACGCGTACCGAGCAGCTCTAGAAACGCCGCCAGCCAGGCGGGATGCGCCGGCCACGCCGGGGCGGTGACCAGGTTGCCTTGGGTATGCGCCTGATCGACCGGGATGTCGACGAACTCGCCACCCGCCAGCTTCACCTCCGGCGCGCAGGCCGGATAAGCGCTGCAGGCGCGTCCTTTGAGCACATCGGCAGCGGCGAGCAGCTGCGCCCCATGGCAAACGGCCGCGATGGGCTTTTGCGCTTCGTTGAAGGCGCGCACCAGGCTCAGCACCTTGTCGTTTAGTCGCAAATATTCCGGCGAACGTCCGCCAGGCACCACCAGCGCGTCATAGTCTTCGGCGCGCACTGCGTCGAAATCGAAGTTAAGCGCAAAGTTGTGGCCAGGCTTCTCGCTATAGGTCTGATCCCCTTCGAAATCATGAATCGCGGTACGCACCGTATCGCCTGCCTTTTTGTCCGGGCAGACGGCATGCACCGTGTGACCGACCATTTGCAGCGCCTGAAACGGCACCATGGTTTCGTAATCTTCGACGTAATCGCCGACCAGCATCAGAATCTTCTTCGCAGCCATCGAAACGTTCTCCAGTCAGGTGGTCATTTACGGCTAGTTCAGCGAAGCCGATCAGCCGCTTCGGTTGAAAATGTTGATCGTCAGTCGATCGAGCAGACCCCACATGCGCTGATAGATACGCTGGAGCAGTGGACGCGAGTGCCACTGCTGCAGATCGACTTCGAGACTGTGAGAAAAGTCATGCTCGAAGCTCTTCGCCACCGAGGCACTGAGCTGCGTGTCGATCGCTTCCAGATTGGCTTCCAGATTCCAGCGCAAGTTCCAGTGATCGAAATTACATGAGCCGACGCTTACCCAGTCATCGACCAGCACCATTTTCAGATGCAGGAAGTGTGGCTGATATTCGTGAATCCGCACGCCAGCGCGCAGCAGACGCGGGTAATAGCGCTGCCCCGCGTAGCGAATCGAGGGATGATCGGTATTGCGGCTGGTAAGCAACAGTTGCACATCGACGCCGCGTCTCGCGGCGCGCATCAGCTCACGCCTAACGCGGCCGGTGGGCAGGAAATAAGGCGTCGCCAGCCAGATGCGCTGCTGCGCGCGCTGTAGGTTTCTCAACAAACTATGAAGGATGTCGCGGTGCTGACGCGCGGCCGAATAGGCGACCCGCCCCATTCCATCACCGGCCTGGGGGTTGGCTGGAATCTTCGGCAGCCGCTGCGGCAACGGTAGTTGCCAGATGCGGCGTTTCAGGCACAGCGCCCATTGCGTGTCGAACAGACGGCGCCAGTCCTCCATCAATGGGCCGGTGATTTCAACCATCACCTCGTGCCAATGCTCTTCCGGCTTGTCAGGATTCCAGAACTCGTCGGTCGCCCCGGTACCGCCAACGAAGCAGCAGGCGTCGTCGATCAGGATCAGCTTGCGGTGGTCGCGGTGCAAGTTGCGAAACTTCAGTCGCAACTTCAGCGGGTTGTACTGACGTAGATCGGCGCCCGCATCGGACAGCCGCTGCCGCGCCTTCTGCCCCAACTTCAGGCACCCGAAACCATCGAGCAAGCAGCGCACCCGCACACCGCGTTCTGCCGCAGCCACCAGCGCATCGATCAGGCGATCGGCGCATAGACCGTCTTCCACCAGATAGAGCTCGACGTCTACCCGCCGCTCGGCCGCATCGATGCGCTGCAGAATGTGCGGAAAAAACTGTGGGCCATCGATCAGCAACCGAAAGCGGCTACCGTCGCGCCAGGGAAATACCTCCCCGGCGAGCATCACCATAGACGCCTCCGGGCGGGCGAAGCGGCGCTCTGCACGAGGGTATCGATACAGCTGATAGACATTGGATTCCTTGTCCGTGTGAATGCTCAGGGGTTTCGCCGGCAGCGGAAGTCACCAAATGCAGAGAACCGGCCAGTGTCGTTGCGACACGCTTGTTATAGGTCCGTACAGCGACTCAGAGTTCCCATGCCGATCGCCTTTGCGTTGCGCTCAACCAGAGCGCGCTTCTCATTTGGGCGTCAGAGAAAAGACGGCGGCAGCCTGGGCTAGCCGCTTGGCCTGCGCGCTGCGTGCCAGCTGCAATATGCCGCGGTCACGCTGCCACAAGCGCCACCATTGTTCCGGCCCGTTCATCAGCGCAGCATCCAGTTCTGTTGCCGTGGCCTCGAACTGTGCGTTCAGTGAAGCCAGCAACAGGTGCGTGGCAGGTTCAGTTGGAGGCAGCCGCGACACTTCGGCCGCACCGGCCAGTATGCCCAGCAGTAAAAGTTGCAGCCGTTGCGGCCAACCGCATTCCAGGCCGACGCCGTGGAGCCAGCTGACAAGCGCCACCAGCACGTGCAAGTCCTCGAAGGTGCGGAAGGGTTTGACGTAGTCGTCCCAGCCATCTCCAGCCAGACGTCGACAAGGGGCGCGCTCCAGGCGCAGACGGCCGTGTGGAATATCCGGCACCAGCGGCAACCGTGGCCCTTCTTCGATGAACACGCCACGCTCACCACAGCCGACTATGCAGAGGCTCAACCGGGGCCGATCACCCGGAGTCTCGTCGCGAGCCGGTACCAACAGCCATGCCGCGGCCGAGCCGGCAGTGACGAAGTCCTTGCTGCCGGTCAATGACAGCTCGTCCAAGCGGGTCTGCATGTCGGCCGGACGCAGCTTGCGGTTCTCGGTGGCGCACAGCGCGCCAAGGCCACCGGGCGCAGCGGGCCAGAGCCGGCGCAGCGCGGCCTGATAGCCAGCCAGAAAAGCCAGCCCGGGCGTCGCTGCCAGGCGCCCGCCAAGTATCGCCAGCTCAACAGTGCCGTCCGTGCCACGCGACTGTAACTCGGCGAACCAGTCGTCCAGCGCAGTTGGCTGGGGTAGGCGTTGCAGCGGACCAAGCAGCTCCTGCCAGGGCATAGACCAATCTCCTGCAAATTTTGAGCGGTTACGGCGAAAGCAACGGCCGTCATCCAAGCATCACCGATCCGTAACAGTGGTGACACCGCCTCTGCCTAGCCTGAGCCGGCATCACTGATTGACGGAACGCCAACCATAACAATCACGCGCTCCGAATGCATTGCCACTGCCAAGGCTGACCAGGAGACAGAGCATGACCACCATCGCTTTCCCTCGCACCAAGCGGCGCCTGCAGGCAGGGCGCCTGCACGGACCAGTTGCACTGCACGAAGCCCAGACCTTGCGGTACCGGGTATTCAGCAGCGAATTCGGCGCCCTGCTGCAAGGTGCAGAAGCTGGGTTGGACCACGATGACTTCGACGCTCACTGCAGCCATATCGGCGTACGTGATCTCGACAGTGGGGAGTTGGTCGCCACGACGCGCCTGCTCGATAACCAGACGGCAGATCGTTTGGGACGCTTCTACAGCGAAAACGAGTTCAACCTGCAAGGCCTGACGGAGCTGGACGCGCCAATCCTGGAAATCGGTCGTACCTGCGTTCATCCGGCCTACCGCAACGGGGCGACCATCGCCGTGCTCTGGGGCGAGCTGGCCGAGGTGCTGAACCAGGGCGGTTATCGCTATCTGATGGGTTGCGCGAGCATATCCATGCGCGATGGTGGTATCCAGGCGCAGGCGATCATGCAGCGGCTGCGCGAACATTATTTATGCACCGAACTGCTGCATGCCAGACCGAAGAATCCGCTGCCCTCGCTGGAGCTGCCAGACAATGTCATCGCAGAAATACCGGCGCTGCTCAAAGCCTACATGCGACTTGGGGCGAAGATCTGCGGCGAGCCCTGCTGGGACCCGGATTTTCAGGTGGCCGACGTGTTTATTCTGCTCAAGCGAGACGAACTGTGCCCGCGCTATGCAAGGCACTTCAAGGCTGCGGTTTGATGAGCAGGCGGCGGTTTTATATGCGGATCGCGCGACTGAGCGTGGTGATTGCCGTCGGCCTGCTGTTCGCGAGCGGGCTGAAACTCCAGGCGTTGCTCGGGCTCAAGCCTTCACCCGCCTCACGTCAGCGGCTCTGTTGCTGGTTTCTCGCGCGGCTGGCCGCGGCCCTGCCGTACGAGGTTCGACTGACCGGCAATCGTCCTGATCAGCCAATGCTGTGGCTCGCCAACCATCTTTCCTGGACTGACATTCCGCTGCTCGGGATGCTGCAGCCGATGACCTTTCTGGCGAAATCCGAGGTGCGGCAGTGGCCGCTGTTCGGCTGGCTCGCCGCCGAAGCGGGGACTCGATTCATTCGGCGTGGCGGCGGCGACAGCGGCTCGCTCACTCAGCAACTAGTCGCCGAGCTGCAGCAGGGCCGCAACTTGCTGATCTTCCCAGAAGGCACCACGACGAATGGTGCCGCGCTACGCACCTTTCATTCGAGGCTGCTGGCTTGCGCGATCGAAACAGGCACGCCAATTCAGCCGGTGGCGATCCGCTATTTGCGCGAGGGCCATGCCGATCCCATCGCGCCGTTCATTGGCGACGACGATCTGCTTTCGCATCTGTTCAGATTGTTGGCAACGGATGTCGCTGTGGTGGAAATCCAGCTACTGCAGCCAATCGAAAGCCGAGACATGGATCGAAACCGACTCGCCCGCCTTTGCCACAGCGCCATTGCCGAAGCGCTATATGGTCCGCCAAGGTGCGCGGCCGCGGCCTGATGCAAGCTGAACGCAAGGAAGCGCTGCTAGACTCACCAAATGAACTATCTCGCACACCTCCATCTCGGCGGCCCGCGGCCCGGCGAGCTGCTCGGCAGCCTGTACGGCGATTTCGTCAAAGGCCCGTTGCAAGGCCGCTGGCCCGCCGACATCGAAGCCGGCATTCGCCTGCATCGGCAGATAGATGCCTATACCGATAGCCATCCGTTGGTGCTTCAGGCCAAGCAGCGTTTTCCCAGCGAGCGACGGCGTTATGCGGGGATATTGATCGATCTCTTTTTCGATCACTGCCTCGCCGCGCGCTGGCATGACTATGCCGCAGAGCCGCTGCAGCAGTTCACCGCACGGGTTTATCGAGTGTTGAGCGAGGAAGCTGAGCTACCCGGCAAGCTGGCCTTGATAGCGCCACGCATGGCGGCCCAAGACTGGCTCGGCAGCTATCGGGATTTCGCGGTCATGGAGCAGGTAGTGGCGGGCATGAGTCGACGGCTGTCGCGCCCGGAAGGGTTGGCCGGCGGGGTGGTAGAGCTGGAGCGACTGTACGTGCCGCTCCAACAGGACTTTCGCGAGTTCTACCCACAACTGCAGGCCTTCGCCCAGCGCAGCGGCGCCGAGCTGACGGACCGCGATCAGCTGTCGTAACCGGGGCTTTGCTGATCGAGTTTGCGCAGCAGCGCGGGCCAGGCCAGCGCACCGCCCATCCCTCCTTTGCTGCGCGTGACGCCTGCCGCCATGGCTTTGGCTCCGGCGAGAATCTGCTCGGGAATCGGAATCAGCTCGGCACCCCCGGTGTGCGCCATCACCTGTATCTCACAGGCGCGCTGGAAGATGAACATCATCAGGAAGGTATCGGCAATGCTCGCACCGCAGGTCATCAGCCCGTGGTTGTGCAGCAGCATAAACGCGGTTTCGCCGAGATCGGCCTGCAACCGGGCCTTCTCCTCGTGGTTGAGCGCCACGCCCTCATAGCCATGGGTGGAAAGACTGGAAAGTACGAACAGCGATTGCTGGCTGATCGGCAACAGCCCTTGCTTCTGCGCCGACACCGCCACGCCTGCCGCAGTATGGGTATGCATCACGCAGGCCACGTCATGGCGGACCTCATGCACGGCACTGTGAATGGTGTAGCCGGCCGGGTTGATGTCGTACGGACTGTCCAGCAACTTGTTGCCGGCCAGATCGATCTTCACCAGGCTGGACGCCGTGATCTCGTGAAACATCAGCCCGTAAGGGTTGATCAGAAATTCGTCCGCGTCGGGAATCTTCGCCGAGAGGTGAGTGAATATCAGGTCGTCCCAGCCATGCAGCGCGACCAATCGATAGCAGGCGGCGAGATCGACACGCGTCTGCCATTCGGCGGCGCTGACTTGGTTCTTGAGCGAGTGAATTGAATGCAGAGCGGTCACGAGGCACCTCTTCTTGTTGTTTTCGGTGCCTTGATTCTAGCGAGCGTGAAACGGGTCGGAAGTCGCCTATCCAGCCAGCGTGATGACCGCAGAAGACATTCGCTCAAGCACGCAGGGCTGCAGCGAAGCGTTCCAGCCAAGGCTCGGCATCACTTTCGGGGGTAACCGTTTCACTGGCATCGAGGCGCAGCATGTCCTGAACCTCGCGCACACCGAGTTCGGCATAAAGCTCTCTTACCTGTTCGCCAGCGCCACAGAAGGTGTCGCCGTAGCTGGCATCGCCAAGCGCAATGACGCCGCCTGGTAGCCCCTGCCAGGCCGGAGATTGGTCGCGAATGGCTGAATACAGCGGGATGAAGTTGTCCGGTAGCTCGCCCATGCCGG
This sequence comes from Stutzerimonas sp., assembly GCF_982611455.1. NCBI lineage: Bacteria > Pseudomonadati > Pseudomonadota > Gammaproteobacteria > Pseudomonadales > Pseudomonadaceae > Stutzerimonas > Stutzerimonas sp. The sequence goes on along the minus strand of NZ_CEXBBO010000008.1, from coordinate 111,420 downwards.
TCGTTGCGGTTACCACCAGCAGCGCCTGCGGCGCGAATTCGATGATCTGTGGAAGTTGCGCGCGCGGGTCATGCCAAGTATCGAAACCGGCTGCCTTCAATGTACTGGCGGCGTGGCGGGCGACGTCTTCGGCTGTGCCGTAGACCGTACCGGAGAGGATGGCAACTTTCATGATGGGCTCCGCTGCGAATTGAAGCTGAGCATTATGCCGTATTCGACACATCCAACCCGCTTGAGCGTATCTACACTTGATCGTTGAGAACCAAGGCTTATGGCAAGGCCTGGGCGACAGGAGGGAACTCGTCGCTGAAAGCACTGTCGCAAAGCGGTCTGGCAGAGGCGCCTGCCGGGCGCAGGCACCGATCGGAAAGCACCGGAGCGACGGAAGCATGGGATTGCCTGCCCCTGCTGCCCTTGAGAGGGATATCAGAATGCCGAAAAAGACCGTACTCACCCGCGCCGAGCTGGCGTACATAAACAAGCTCGTCAGCAGCTCGCGGGCCGAGCCGGGCGAGACGCGGGCCGGCTTTCGCGTAGACGGCGGTGAGCATGCCAATGGCTTACTGTTGCAGCTGGCCGCAAAGGCCAACCTGACGCTCGAAGCGGAACTCGAAGACTATTGCATGTCCTTCCCGGTGCAACTGAGCGAAGACGAATTCCACACGATCCAGCTGCAACTGGCACCGCCGACCATCTACGAACGCGGGCCGGTTCTTCGTGCCTGGCGTTTGCATCTGGACGAGCCGCTGCCGCTGCTCTCCGATAATGGCGACGAAACCGCGCTGAGCGTCCACGAGCTGTCGCCCAACGGCCTGTTGGTGGACACCGGACCGAAAAAGAAGGCGCCCAACCATCTTCATCTGCGCCTGGCTCTGCCGGGCGAGGACTCATTCAAGATCGACGCACACCGGATCCGTGATACTGAAAGCGGAATGACCGCGTATGAAGTCGAATATCCGCAGGACAAGGATGCCGAACGCATTCGTTCCTATCTTTATGAGCAACATCAGCGCCTGCATCCGGAACTGCAGCCGGAGCTCCCGACCGAAATGCTCACCGAAGACAGCGACCGTTCATAAATCCTCGCCTTGCCGCCGCTTCGCGAGCCATGGCAGAGCCGCAGCGTTCACTGGTGTAAGCTGGCCGACCGCGCGTGGCGTCGTAGTCGGCCATGCGAGACCATCCGCCAACCATAGCCAGGTTCAGTGAGCGATGACCCAGCCTACGGCCCCAATTCTGATTACTGGCGCCAGCCAGCGCATAGGCCTGCATTGCGCCGAGCGCCTGCTCGACGAAGGGCAAGCAGTGATCGTCAGCTACCGCACGCCCCGGGCAAGCCTCGACGGGCTGCGCGAACGCGGCGCCATCACACTGCAGGCGGATTTTTCCGGCGCAGCGGGCATCCACGCCTTTATCACCACGCTGAAACAACAGACCCGCTCGCTGCGCGCCATTGTCCATAACGCCTCGGATTGGCACGTCGAGACACCCGGCGAGGAAGCGGACGTGTTCAAGCGAATGTTCGAGGTGCATATGCTTGCACCCTACCTGATCAATCTTCACTGCGCCGAGCTGCTGCAGCACGGCGGTCCGGCCGACATCGTCCATATCGGCGATGATGTCACCCGTACCGGCAGCAAAAAACACATCGCCTATGCCGCCAGCAAAGCCGGACTGGACAATCTCACCTTGTCGTTCGCGGCCAGCCTGGCACCCGCCATCAAGGTCAACGGCATCGCCCCGGCCCTGATACAGTTCAACGAAGGCGATGACGAGACCTACCGACGCAAAGCGCTGGCAAAATCCGCGCTGGGTATCGAGCCCGGCGCCGAAGTGATCTACCAGAGCCTGCGTTACCTGCTCGACAACCCCTATGTCACCGGCACCACAATGACCGTCAATGGTGGCCGCCATTTGATTTGATACGCCAAGGAATCCCATGCCCCGACTGGAACCCGCAATGGCGCGCATCCGCGTCAAAGACCTGCGACTACGCACCTTCATCGGCATCAAGGAAGAGGAAATCCTCAACAAGCAGGATGTGTTGATCAATCTGACGATGCTCTATCCAGCGGCCAATGCGGTGCGTGACAACGACATCGAGCATGCGCTGAATTACCGAACCATCACCAAGGCGATCATTCAGCACGTCGAGGACAACCGCTTCGCCCTCCTCGAGCGGCTCACTCAGGAAATCCTCGACCTGATCATGCAGCACCCGCAAGTGCGTTACGCCGAGGTAGAGGTGGACAAGCCGCATGCTCTGCGCTTCGCCGAGTCGGTATCGATCACGCTCGCCGCGCATCGCGATTGACAGGCGGCGTCAGTCAATCGCTGCCGTAGGCCATGGTGGTCATCAGCGCGCGGTCACCGCTGCGAGCGTCCAGCCGCGTGTGCTGAATGACCACGGGCACGCTGGAGACGAACACGCTGGCGTAATCGGTCTCGCGCGGCACCGCCTCGGGCGCTTTCAGATCATCGAAGCGAAGGTGCAGGGTTCGTCTCGCAGGCACCCGTATTTCGAACGGGCCGACGGGCTCGCGATCGGCGAAATACAGCGTCAGCTCGATCACCGCTTCCAGCGGGCCGGTATTAAGGATGCAGGCTGTTTCATGACTGCGCAGCGCGGGCTCTTCAGGCTTCGGCCCTAGCGCCGGCAAATAGCCTTCGGCAATCACCCAGTGTCTTTTTCCGATCACGCCTCAGACTCCTCTGCGGTGGATAGCCGGCTCAGCCATCCTCACTAAAGCGGAGGCGAATCGGCGCGCTAAGTTCCCCGTCGGCAACTGGCCCCGGCATTCACCCGAGGTTATGATCCTGCCCACATGCAACGCCGAGACCTATGACATGAATGACCAAGAACGCACCGAACTCGAAGCCGCCGCCTTTCGCCGCCTGGTACAGCACCTGCGCAGCCGCCCGGACGCGCAGAACATCGACCTGATGAACTTGGCGGGCTTTTGCCGTAACTGCCTGTCGAAATGGTACAAGGCGGCCGCTGACGATCTGGACATTGAGGTCAGCATCGACCAGGCGCGCGAAGAGGTTTATGGCATGCCGTACGCCGAGTGGAAGAAGCGCTACCAGAAAGAAGCGACCGCCGAGCAGCAAGCCGCCTTCGAAAAAGGCCAGAAACCATGACCAGCCTTCGCGATTTTCGCGCCAGCCTGCGCAACCGCAATCATTCCTTCAGCGAGACGCTGGCCTTCATTGCCAGCGCCTATGATTACCAGCCAAGCCGCTTTCTCAATGGCAGCGTGGAAAACGCCGCCGGAGAGAACGAAGGTTCGTGCAAGACACTCGCAATAGCGGTTCTGGAGGGCTTCACTACAGAGGAAGCATTGCTGGCTTTCGGCGAGCATTACCAGTCGGTATTGGCCACGCCCACTGGAAACGACCACCGCAACATTCGCGCACTGATGGACACCGGATTACCAGGTGTGCGCTTCGATCAGCTGCCGCTCACGCGCAAAGCGGGCGGGTTCGAGGCGGATTAAAAAAGGGCCGGCCAGGCACTTGGGAAGGCTTGAAAGCGGACGGCCCTGAAAACCAAAGAGGCGTTTCGAGGCAAAGTCTGACGGCCAGGCGCAACGCCGGCCATTGGCTAAATCTGATCGGCTGCATAGTCGGTCGCTATCAGGCTTTTCCGGCCGGTGCAAAGCCGGTAAGGTCCGGACCGATTTCTTCAGGAGTATTGCCCCATGCCCATCGCCGCCCTTTCCGGCCCGCAATACCTGCGTGAAGGCCTGAAGCTGATCCTGAGTCCAGGACTGCGGCTGTTCGTCATTCTGCCGCTGTCAGTGAATCTATTGTTGTTCAGTGGCCTCATTTATCTGGCGATACGACAGTTCGGCAGCTGGGTCGACGCTTTCATGCCGAGCCTGCCCGAGTGGCTGATGTTTCTGGAGTACATTCTCTGGCCGCTGTTCGTGGTCATGGTCGTGCTGATGGTGTTTTTCACATTCACCATGCTGGCCAACATTATTGCCGCCCCGTTCAATGGCTTCCTCGCCGAGAAAGTCGAAACGGTGGCGCGTGGCGAAGACAGCTCGCCACCCTTCAGTTGGGCCGAACTGCTGGCCATGCTGCCGCGCACCATCGCCCGCGAAGCACGTAAGCTGGCTTATTTCGCACCCCGTGCGCTTGCATTACTGATTCTTTCATTCATCCCCGTGCTCAATCTCGTTGCCGCACCGCTGTGGCTGCTGTTCGGCGTCTGGATGATGGCGGTGCAGTACATCGACTACCCGGCGGATAACAACAAGATGAGCTGGATGGAAATGATGGCCTGGCTGCGCCAAAGACGCTGGAAAAGCCTGAGCTTTGGCGCGGTGACCTATGCCGCACTGCTGGTACCGGTGCTGAATCTGCTGATCATGCCGGCCGCCGTCGCGGGCGCGACGCTGTTCTGGGTACGCGAGGGAGGCAAGGGACAACGAACGCCTGTCGCCAGCAAGTGAACTGCAATCCGAGCAAGTGTCTAGATTTAAACACTTCAATTCGGGAGATCTGCAATGGCGCTTTCCGCCCTGGCCATCAACTGCACACTCAAGGCATCCCCAAACGAATCGTCCTGCAGCCTGTTGCTGAGCCAGGCCGAACGCGAACTCGAAAAGCTCGGAGTGACCTGCGAACAACTGCGGGCCGTGGATTTCAACATCAAACCGGGCGTGACGTCTGACGAAGGTCCTGGCGACGATTGGCCGATGATTCGTGAAAAAATTCTGGCCGCCGACATTTTGTTGCTTGGCACACCGATCTGGCTCGGGCATCCAGCAAGCGTTTGTCAGCGTGTATTGGAGCGCCTCGATGCCTTCCTCGGCGAGGTGGACGACCAACAGCGGATGGTTTCCTACGGCCGAGTGGCCTGTGTTGCGGTCGTTGGCAACGAGGATGGTGCTCACCATGTAATAGCCGATCTATATCAAGGGCTAAATGACGTGGGCTTCACCATTCCTGCCAACGGCTGCACTTACTGGGTCGGTGAGGCGATGGGCTCGACGGATTACAAAGACCTAGACGCCCCTAGCGAAAAGGTTTCCAAGACCAACGCGATGCTTGCACGCAACGCCGTACATCTGGCGACGCTGCTTAAGCAGTCAGGCTATCCCGGCGCCTCGGAGTAACGCGTAGGTCAGCACCGTATACGGAGTGCCACATTCGTCAGCGATAGCTGATAGGTTTCACCTACCGATCCGTCCTACAGATGCGTATCTGTAGGATGGGTGAAACCATCAAGCTCACTGGTTGCAAATGATCGTGCAACAACCCGCGCAGGTGCTTAACCGACTCAAGCCAAGGTATTCAGCGCTTCCCGACTGAACGGTAGGATGTCCTGCATACGTCCCTCGCGCACCTTCAACGCCCAGTCCGGGTCGCAAATCAGTGCGCGACCCACCGCAACCAGATCGAACTCCTGCTTGTTCAAGCGTTCCAGCAGGCCTTCAATATTGGCCGGCTGGGCGACCTTGTCTGTCTCGACCATAAACTGCAGAAACTCGCCGTCGAGGCCCACGCTGCCCACGGTGATGGTTGGCTTGCTGGTCAACTGACGGGTCCAACCCGCCAGATTGAGCTCGGACCCTTCGAATTCGGGCTCCCAGAACCGACGCGTCGAACAATGGAAGATATCCACGCCAGCCGCCGACAGCGGCGCAAGAAACTCGCCAAGCGCTTCCGGCGTAGTCACCAAACGCGCGGTGTAGTCCTGCTGCTTCCATTGCGAGAAGCGGAAGATGATGGGGAAATCCGCACCCACTGCTGCGCGAACGGCCTCGATCAACTCGATGGCGAAACGCGAGCGATTGGCCAGACTGCCGCCGTATTCATCGGTGCGCTGATTGCTGCGCTCCCAGAAGAACTGGTCGATCAAGTAACCGTGAGCGCCGTGAATTTCAACTCCATCCATGCCGGTGTCTTTGGCATCAGCCGCAGCCTGAGCGAAGGCCGCGATGACGTCCTGGATGTCCTGCTTGGTCATGCCATGCACGACGACCCGACCGTCCTTGAGCTTCTCCATCGGACCGTAACCGGGCACTTCAAGCTCCGGCTCGGTGCCCTTTTGACGCACATTGCCGACATGCCAGAGCTGCGGAACGATCTTGCCGCCTGCCGCGTGTACCGCCTCGACGACCGCCTTCCAGCCGGCCAAGGCGTCTTTGCCGTAGAAGCGCGGCACTTGTGGATAGCCGTTGGAAGCCCGATGGCCCACCGTGGTGCCCTCGGTGATGATCAACCCTACACCCGATGCGGCGCGGCGACGGTAGTACTCGACCACCTCTGCGGTCGGCACGCCGTTTGGCGAGAAGGAACGAGTCATTGGCGCCATCACCACGCGCGTCGGCAATTGCAGGCTGCCAAGCTGGAACGGCTGAAACAGGGCATTCACGGCTGCGGTCATCGTTGTCTCCTTGATCAAGAACAAAAGCGACCGGTCGTCTCACCGCTCGCACAAAAAAAATCACCGAAGCGTCAGTAGACGCTCCAACTGGATCAGAAAAATATTCAACGGCGCGACTTTGCGTCCTACCTTCATGCGCAGCAGCGCACCTTCCCAGGCATTGCCGATAAACTCAGCCAACGCCTCGCAATCCGTATTCGTATCGATTTCGCCGGCTTTGCGGGCCTGCTCGATGCAGCCCGCCAGCAGCTCTACGGAGCGCCGCAGAATGGTCTCGACCTGTTGTCCGATCGGCTGCGACAGCTCGGCCATCTCGAAACTCAGGCTACCGATGAAGCAGTGATATTCCGGGCTTTCCTGACGAGCAAAATGAGCAACCAGTTCAGCGTAATAAGCGAGGACTCGCTCACGCGGGCTCAACGACGAGTGAGCCAGCGCGGCCTGGTAGCGCTCCAGCCGAGGCTGATAAAGGTATTCCAGCGCCTGCAGAGCGAAATCTTCCTTGCTGGCGAAGTAGTGGTAGAAAGACCCCTTGGGAATTCCAGCCGCTTGAACGATTTCCAGCACACCGGTGCCGTGATAGCCACGACGGGTCATCACCTGCGCGCCTTTGGACAGGATCAGTTCGCGTTTGTCGATTCGGGTTTGGCTGTTCATGGACCGAGCATATGACCGGTCGTCTCGTGCGAACAGCATCATCTATGGCGCTTATTTCACCGCCACGGGTACGGCGATAGCGTTTCGAAAATGTCAGCGAGGCTTGCGGCAAATGCAGCGGCGGGCGCCGCTGCATAGGGGGATCGTCAGGCGAGTGCGTTTTCGATCGCCTGAATCAAGGCCGGATCGTCGGGAGCGGTTCGTGGAGAGAAACGCGCCAGCACGCGGCCGTCCTGGTCGACGAGAAACTTCTCGAAGTTCCAGCTGATATCGCCGGGGAAGTCCGCCCCTTCGCCGGCCAGCAGACGGTACAGCGGATGACGTTGCGGGCCGTTGACTTCGAGCTTGCTGCTCAGCGGAAAGCTGATGCCGTAGTTTTCGTTGCAGAACTGCAGAATCTCCGCATCGCTGCCGGGTTCCTGCGCTGCAAACTGATTGCAGGGAATGCCAAGCACGCCGAAACCACGATCCTGATAGCGCTGATGCAACGCCTGCAGCCCCGCATATTGTGGGGTTAGCCCACACTCGGAAGCCACATTGACCACCAACGTCAGCTGAGTTTTCAGCGGCGCAAGGGGCAACTCCTGGCCAGCAAGGCCGGGCAGAATCAACTCGTGGAACGCGCTCATTCTCTCTTCTCCATGGTTCTGCGAAGAACCTAAAAAAAGTGCCCCGGTGATACCGAAGCACTTCCATCGCCCAATCACTTCGATCGAGCTTTATCGCCGCTCACTCGCCTTGCAGCAAGAGAGTCAGTGCTGATGACCACCTTCGCCATGCACGTGACCATGGGCGACTTCTTCTTCGCTGGCGTCGCGCACATCGACGATCTTGACGTCGAAATTCAAACGCTGTCCGGCCAGGGGATGATTACCGTCGACAATTACATCGTCGCCCTCGACATCGCGAATGGTGACGATCTGCATCCCGCCGTCCGGACCGGAGGCATGAAACTGCATACCGACTTCCAGCTCGTCGACGCCTTCGAACATCGCGCGGTTGAGGGTTGCGACCAGCTCCGGGCTGTACTCGCCATAAGCATCCTGCGGCTCGATGGCGACCTTCACTTCGTCACCGCCCTGCTTGCCTTCGAGAGCCTTTTCCAGACCCGCGATGATGTTACCCGCACCGTGCAGGTAGACCAGCGGCGTGCCGCCGGCCGAGCTGTCGATCACCTCACCGGCGTCGTTGGTGAGTGTGTAGTCGATTGACACAGCCTTATTAGCGGCAATCTGCATGAGGCAAAACCTTTGCTGGGGAATGTGATGCCAAAGTTTAACCGCGAGCTGCGTCGATTGCGAACCGAGCCCAGATAAACGGGACCATCCGCCGTACTGACAATCCCTTTGTAGGCGCTGCCTCGGGCGGTATCGCATACAACCTTTGGAGAACATCAGTCCATTGGGAGCTATGAAAGAATCCTCGCTGAAATCTAGGTGACGTATTCCAACAATTATTCGCATCCAAGGAGCACCGATGTCGGCTCGAAACATCCTGGTGATTAACTGCGGCAGCTCGTCGATCAAGTTCGCGCTGGTCAACGAAACGCAAGCGACCTTTCCCCTGCAGGGCCTGGCCGAGCGTCTCGGCAGCCCTGAAGCAGTGCTTCACTGGCAGTTGGGAGACACCAAGCAGAGCCTGGACATTCCCGGTGCAGATCATCGCGCCGCGCTGGAGCAACTGTTGCCGCTCGCGCAGGAGGCTGCCGGCGGCAAGCTCGACGGTATCGGTCATCGTGTAGTCCATGGCGGCGAGCATTTCACCGGTTCGAGCCTGATCGACGAAGCGGTGCTCCAGGCCATCCGCGACAGTGCCCAACTAGCACCCTTGCACAATCCAGCCAACCTGGTTGGCATCGATGCGGCCATCGCCCTCTTTCCCGGTCTGCCGCAGGTGAGTGTATTCGACACCGCTTTTCACCAGACCATGCCCGAGCACGCGTTCCGCTACGCCGTGCCGGAATTTCTCTATAAGGAACACAGCGTCCGCCGCTACGGCTTCCACGGCACCAGCCACAACTACGTCAGCAAGCGCGCCGCTGAAATGACCAACCTTCCGGTGAAAGACAGCTGCTGGCTGACGGCGCATCTGGGCAATGGTTGCTCCACCTGCGCCATCGTCAATGGCGAAAGCCGCGACACCAGCATGGGCCTGACGCCGCTGGAAGGTCTGGTCATGGGTACACGCAGCGGCGACGTCGATCCCAATCTGCACAGCTACCTGAACCGCACTCTGGGTTGGAGCCTCGAGCAGATCGATCGCGTGCTCAACCATGACAGCGGCCTGAAGGGATTGTCGGGCTTGTCCAACGACATGCGTACCCTTTACGAAGCTCGCGTTGCCGGGCATCCGGGCGCCAACCTGGCCTTTGAAGTGTTCTGCTACCGCCTGGCCAAATCCCTGGCGAGCATGGCTTGCGCCCTGCCGAAGCTCGACGGCCTGATCTTTACTGGCGGCATCGGCGAAAACTCGGTTGCCGTACGCAGCCGTACCCTGGAACACCTCAAGCTCTTCAACTTCAAGCTCGACGAAGACGCCAACGCCCATTGCACCCGCGGCGTCGGTGGCGAGATCCAGGCCGCGGGCAGCCCGCGCGTGCTGGTGGTCCCCACCAACGAAGAGCGTCAAATCGCCCTGGACACGCTCGCGCTGCTCGACGCCTGACCACGCCCGCACCTGCACAAGCCCAGCGACTCATTCAGGCGTCGGGTTTTGTGCTCAGCATCGCCATCGCTTGCTCGACAGGAGATCTCCATGCATACGCTCTTTCTCGCCCCCTGCGGTTTCGGTGGCGGCCTCAACTCCATAAGCCTCGGTCTGATCCGCTCGCTTGAGCGTGCGGGGTTGAAGGTCGGCTTCTTCAAGCCAATCGCCCAGCCGTTCCCGCTCGACCAAGGCCGCGGGCGCTCCTGCGTGCTGGTGGAAAACACGCTGGGCATTTCTTCGCCCGAACCGCTGCCGCTGGAGCAGGTGGAGCGCCAACTGGCCGACGGCGAACTCGACCTTCTGCTCGAAGACGTCGTTAGCCGCTATCAGAAAGTCGCGGCGGGCAACGATGTAGTGATTGTCGAAGGCATGGTGCCGACGCGGGAATTCAACCACACCTCGCAAATCAATACCCATCTGGCCAAGAGCCTCGACGCGGAAGTCATCCTGATTTCCGCACAGGGCGGCGACACCCTCAAGCGTATGGCCGAACGTATCGAGATCCAGGCGCAGCTGTTCGGGGGTGCCAAGGACCCGAAGGTGCTTGGCGTGATTCTCAACAAGGTCAAGAGCGACGATGGCGTAGCGGCCTTCATTGAACGCATGAAGGAACAGCTTCCGCTGCTCGGCACCCAGGATTTCCAATTGCTCGGCACGATTCCCTTCGCCGAGGAGCTCAATGCCCTGCGTACTCGCGACATTGCCCAGCTGCTAGATGCCAACGTGCTTCACGCTGGCGGGGCCGAGCAGCGCCGCGTCAGCAATATCGTGCTTTGCGCCCGCGCCGTCCCCAACACCGTGCAACTGCTGCAACCGGGCGTGCTGGTCGTCACCCCCGGCGACCGCGACGACATCATTCTTGCGGCGAGCCTGGCCTCGCTCAATGGCGTCGAGCTCGCCGGTCTGCTGCTGTGCAGCGACTTCGCCCCGGACCCACGCATCCTTGAATTGTGTAAGGCGGCGCTCGATGGCGGCCTGCCGGTGATGACCGTGCAGACCGGCTCTTACGATACCGCGACCAGCCTGTTCGGCCTGAACAAGGAAACGCCGGTAGACGACATCGAGCGCGCCCGCCAGGTGACCGACTTCATCGCCAAGCATCTGCAATCCGAACTGCTCCATACGCGCCTCAGCGTACCCCGCAGCGAGCTGCGGCTGTCGCCGCCAGCGTTCCGCTATCAATTGGTCAAGCGCGCCCAGCAAGCGAACAAGCGCATCGTTTTGCCTGAAGGCAACGAGCCGCGCACCATTCGCGCTGCCGCCATTTGTCAGGAGCGCGGTATTGCCCGCTGCGTACTGCTGGCCAAGCCGGAAGACGTTCAGGCAGTTGCCCGTGAGCAGGGCATCAACCTGCCGGCCAACCTAGAAATTCTTGACCCCGAGCTGATCATCAACCACTACGTCGAACCCATGTGCGAAATGCGCAAGGCGAAGGGCCTGACCCCGGACGATGCGCGTGAACAGCTCAAGGACACCGTGGTGCTCGGCACCATGATGCTGGCGCTGGATGAAGTGGACGGCCTGGTTTCCGGCGCGGTGCATACCACCGCCAATACCATCCGCCCTGCGCTGCAGCTGATCAAGACCGCGCCGGGCTACAGCCTGGTGTCCTCGGTGTTCTTCATGCTGTTGCCGGACCAGGTATTGGTCTATGGCGACTGCGCGGTCAATCCCAACCCGAGCGCCACCGAACTGGCCGAAATCGCGCTGCAGAGTGCCGAGTCCGCCGTAGCGCTTGGCGTCAACCCGCGCGTGGCGATGATCAGCTACTCCACCGGGACCTCCGGGAGCGGCGCCGAGGTGGAAAAGGTCGCCGAAGCCACACGCATCGCTCAGGAGCGCGCACCCAGCTTGCCCATCGACGGCCCGCTGCAATATGACGCCGCATCGGTCGCCAGCGTCGGTAAACAAAAAGCGCCGAACAGCCTGGTTGCAGGTCAAGCCACTGTGTTTATCTTCCCCGACCTGAACACCGGAAACACAACCTACAAAGCGGTTCAGCGCAGCGCCAACGTGATCAGCGTCGGGCCGATGCTGCAAGGCCTGCGCAAGCCGGTAAACGACCTGTCCCGCGGTGCGCTGGTGGATGACATCGTCTTCACCATCGCGCTCACCGCGCTACAGGCGGACAACCAGAAAGGTTGAGCTGACCAAAGCCTGGGGCCTGGAGCTGGTGGGGCTTCAGGCTTCAGGCTTCAAGTGTGCGCGGCAGTCCCGAAACGCTGACACGGACTTTTAAGCTTTTTACGTATTTCCTTGCAGCCCGCAGACTGTCGCCTGCCACCCGCTTCTTGCAGTTCCACGCGCAATCGTTACCCTTGCCGCCTGAACTGATGCGTATACGGGCCAATCGATGTTGAGCTTCCTTCCCGCCCCGCTCCGGGGACTCCTTGCCGGCCTGACCCTGGCGTTGAACACGCTGTTCTGGTGCTGGCCGCTTTTCGCCCTTTCGCTGCTCAAGCTGGCGCTGCCGATCCCGCGCGTCCAGCGTGCGCTGCGCTTCGGCATGCATTGGATCGCCGAATCCTGGATGGCCGTGAACGGCTTCTGGATGGATCAGGTGCGACACACACAATGGGACGTGCAGGGCCTGGAAAAGGTCGACATGCGGCACTCCTACCTGGTCACCAGCAACCATCAGAGCTGGGCCGACATCCTGATGCTGCAGTATCAGCTGAGCCGGCGTATGCCGATCCTGAAGTTCTTTCTCAAGCAGGAGTTGATCTGGGTGCCGGTGATCGGCCTGTGCTGGTGGGCGTTGGAGTTTCCCTTCATGAAGCGCTTCACCAAGGAATACCTGACCAAGTATCCGGAAAAGCGTGGCGAAGATCTGGCCACGACCCGCAAGGCCTGCGAGCGCTACCGGACCAACCCTGTTTCGGTATTCAACTTTCTCGAAGGCACGCGCTTCACTCAGGATAAGCACGACGAGCAAGCCTCGCCCTATCGCTACCTGCTCAAACCCAGAGCCGGCGGTATCGCGTTCGTGATCGACGCCATGGGCGAGCAGCTGACCTCGCTAATCAACGTCACCATTCACTACCCGGACGGCAACCCGAGCTTCTGGGATTTGCTCTGCGGCCGAATCGGCCAGGTGGTGATGCGCATCGATTCGCTGCCGATTCCCGCCGAATTTCTGCATCGCAGTTACGATCAGGACGAGCGCTATCGATTGAGCTTCCAGGAGTGGGTCAACGAACTCTGGAGCGACAAGGACGCCAAGCTCGAGGCGCTGCATCGCCAATTCCCGCCGAGTCGGTAGCTTTCGCTGGCCGTACGGGCCGGTATCATCCGGCCGTTTGGTAATTCAGCTGCAGCCAATCGACTTTGCGGGGAAATGCGAGAGCGTCGTCGACCGTCAGTCCTGGTGCCACCAGGAAGCCTTGCATCACCTGGCAACCATGAGCAATCAGCCAATCGCGCTGAGCGAGCGTTTCGACGCCTTCCGCAATGACTTCGAGCTCCAGGTTCCGCCCCAGATCGATGATGGTGCTGACCACCGCCGCATCGCGCGGCGAGTCGAGCATATTGGCGATGAACAGCCGGTCGATCTTCAGCGTATCCAGGTCGAAATGTCGTAGGTAGGCCAGTGACGAATAACCGGTGCCGAAATCGTCCACGGCTACCCGCACACCCAGTTCGCGCAATTGCCGGAGCTTGTCGCAGCTCTGTTCGAGGTCCTGCATCAGCGCACCCTCGGTGACCTCCAGTTCCAACTGGCGGGGGTCGAGCTGATATTCGTCGAGTAGGCCGCGCAATTCATCGAGCAATCCGGCCCGACTGAACTGCACCGGGCTGACGTTGAAACTCAGGATCAGCTTGTCGCCAAATCGCTCACGCCAATCGCGACATTGCGCCAGGCCCTCGCGCAGCGCCCATTCGCCGACACGGTCGATCAGCCGGGTTTCTTCCAGTAATGGGATAAAGACGTTCGGCTCGACCATGCCGCGGCCGGCAAAATCCCAACGCAGCAAAGCCTCGAAGCCGCGTAGCTCGCCCGTCTCGAGAATTACCTGCGGCTGATACGCCAGAGCGAAGCCATTGCGCTCGATGGTGCTGCGCAGGTTTTCTTCCATCATCAGCCGCGCATGGGCACGGCCGTTCATTTCCTTGGAGAAGAAGCGGTATTGCTGCCGTCCGGCGCGCTTGGCTTCGTACATGGCCATATCCGCCGAGCGCAGCAGCTCTTCCACGCTCTGCCCACAGTCGGGGAAATGCGCGATGCCGATGCTGGCGCCAAGGGTGACCTCGGTTCCGTCGATGGTATGCCGAACCGAAATCAGTTCGATGAGCTTCTCGGCTACCTTGGCGGCATCTTCCGGATGATCGAGAGAATCCAGCAGCGCAGTGAACTCGTCGCCGCCCATGCGCGCAATGATGTCGTAGGGGCGCATGCAGGTTTCCAGCACCCGCGCTACGCGGCAGAGAATCTCGTCGCCGGCGTCGTGCCCCAGCGAATCGTTGATCCGCTTGAAACCGTCAAGATCGATATAGAGGATGGCCATGCGCTTGCCATTCCGGTCGACCCTCGCCAATGCCGAGTCCAGCGCTTGATGGAAGCCTCGACGATTCAACAGACCGGTCAGCGAATCGGTGACCGCCTGGGTTTCCAACTGAACATGGAGGTTGCGCACCACTGACATGTCCAGCGCGATGACGACCATCGAGCGCTGCTGGCGCGGCAACGGTGACGACGACAGGGCCACCGGCAGCGTGGTGCCACGGGTGGTATTCAGCTGCGCCTCGTGCAGGCGATAGGTATCGCCGCTGCGCCAATGCTTGTAGAAATCGGTGTCGCGCCAGGCGTCGGGCATCTGCGGAGAGGCCAGATGATCGACCAGCGCAGTGCCCTGCAGGGCATCGACGCTGGTATGCAGCATCTGCGCGATCGCCGGGTTGGCGAAATTGATGTAGCCGTCTTCGCCCACCACAAGGATGCCTTCGGCGGCATTGCTCAATACCGATGCATTGAACGCCCGAGCGCTGTCGAGCTGCTGGGTGAGCAGTTGCAGATCGCGACGATTGTGCTCGTGGCTCAACAGCGTATTGATCTTGTGCTTGAGCACCTGTGGGTCGAAGGGTTTCAGAATGAAATCCACCGCACCCGTGGCGTAACCACGCAGCACCGAATCGCGGGTATGTGCGATGGCCGAGACGAAGATGATCGGGGTGTAGCGGGTATGTGGGCTGCCACGCATCAGTCGCGCAACTTCGAAGCCATCCATGCCCGGCATCTGTACATCCAGCAGCACCAGTTCGACGTCTAGATCAAGCAGCGCCTGCAGGGCTGCTTCACCGGAGTTCACGGTATGAACCTGCCAGTCGCCGTCGCCCAGCAAGGCTTCCATCGCGACCAGATTCGCCTCACGATCATCGACCACCAGCAGCGTGCGGGTACGTGGCTGTGCTTTGGCTTGCACCCGCGGCATTACCCGGCGCCCCTGCTCAACACGCGGTTGATTCCGACTTCGGCGGCGTCAGCAATGACACCAGCCCGGCATAAACGATGCGTCACACGCTTTCTCCTCTATGGACTCTCGCGAAGGTCATCAGCGCGCCCTAGACAGCGGCGCAGCAACTCGGCCAACTTGGCGCCATCGATCGGCTTGAACAGAAAATCATCGGCACCGGCCGCGATGCCCTGCTCGCGAACGGCCGGATCGGCGCCAGCTGCCAAGGCCACGATCGGTACCTGACAACCATAGTCGTTTCTAAGCTGGCGGATCAGTGCAACGCCGTCATTATTCGGCAACGCCATGTCCACCAATGCCAGATCAAAGGCATCGTCATCGAACCGTTCGAGCGCCTCGGTACTGGTCGTGGCCGGAACCACCTGCAACCCCTGCTCGTCGAGCATGGCGCTGATGGCGTAGATCGCCCGCACATCGGGATCCACCAGCAGCACACGCTGCCCCAGCAAGGGGTGCCCCATCTCGTTTATGTCCAGGGCCGCTGACTCGACTGCGGCGGGTTTCAATGCATCATCCATATGCTCCAATCCCTCTGTTTTTGACAACGCAACCGACGAATAGCGCCGAAGCCGCCCCAGATTCTTCTCCGAGAGCGATTCACGACTGTTCAATACAACGCGTACATCTTTCAGCGAGCGCAGACGATCGAGCGCCTCGAGAAGGTCCAGGCCATCCTCATCGGGAAGGTCGAAATCGATGATCAGCACGGTAAACGGATGCTCCGCGTAGGCTAGTCGCGCATCCTCGCTACGCTGGCAATCGGTGACTCGATATCCGAGGCTTTCGAAATGCTCGCGCAGTTGCCGGCGCCGCTCTGAATCGGTCTCGACCAGCAGCAACCATGTCGGATTGGCTTCGTGACGCACCAGTTCGATGAACAGGCGCTCCAACTCCGACTGCGCCACTGGCTTGAGCAGATAGCGCGAACTGTCATCCGACCAGCCATGCGGCTGTGGCACACAAGAAATGATATATACCGGGGTGCCCTGATGCCGCGAATCGGCTCGCAACATCCGATGCACCTGCCAGCCGCTGATATCCGGCAGCAGAATATCCAGGATTACCGCAGCGAAACGGTCTCGCTCGAGGGCATCAAGCCCCTCCTGGCCGGTTCCGCAGATCACACTGGAAAAACCATGGGATTGCCCGACTTCCGCTACCACCGAGGCGAAATCGGCATCGTCTTCGACGATCAATAGACCGCGCCCCTGGCCACGACGCTGAGATGGCCGCAACGTCCTGATCTCCGTGGTCGCCGCCGGCCTCAGCGGCAACTCGACGGTAAAACAAGAGCCCTGGCCCGGCGCGCTTGTGAGACGGATGCCGCCGCCGAGGACCTCGGCCAGTTGCCGCGCAATCGCGAGACCAAGTCCCGTGCCGCCGTACTGCCGACTGATCGAGCCGTCGATCTGCTGGAACGCTTGGAAGATGCGCTCGTGCTGGTCTTCAGCGATACCGATACCGGTATCGCTGACAAAAATCTGCAGCACATCTTCGTCGGTTGGATTCTCGGCCGGCTTGCATGCGACATAGATTTCCACGGAGCCTTGCTCGGTGAACTTCAGGGCGTTGGTTACCAGGTTGCGCAGAATCTGCTGCAGGCGCGCACGGTCGCCGATGACAGATACCGGCACATCCGGGTCGATCCGCGTGTTCAGCGCCAGCCCCTTCTGCTCGGCCATGGGGCCGAGCCCGGCAGTCAGCTCCACCAACAGCTCGGCCAGGTCCAGCGGTTCCGGCTTGATCTGCATGTGGCCAGCCTCGATCTTGGCCAGATCGAGCACGTCGTTGATCAACTGCAGCAGATCGTGCCCGGCGCGATGGATGATGTCGGCATGCCGGACCTGCTTCTCGGTAAGGTTGCCACCAGCGTTCTGCCTGAGCTGATCGCTCAGGATCAGGATGCTATTGAGCGGCGTACGCAGCTCATGGGACATGTTTGCGAGGAATTCTGACTTGTAGCGATTGGCGATGACCAGCTCGTTGGCCTGGTCGCGCAAACGCCGTTCGGCCGCTTTGCGATGACTGATATCGATCACGACCGCCTGCACCAGTTGCTCTTCACCACTGCGTAGCGGCGACAAGCCGACTTCAACGGGCAACAGCCGTCCATCCCGATGGCGGCCGAATAGCTCGCGGTTATCGCCCAGGCGACGCAGTTCGGGCTCGTGCATAAAGCGATGGCGCACTTCCAGGTAAGTCTTGCGCATCGATTCGGGTATCAGCAGCTCGACCAGCTGGCCCAGCAGCTCCTGCCGGCCATAACCGAACAGCAGTTCGGTCTGGCGGTTGACCATGACGATCCGCCCGTCGTAATCGAACAGTAAAAATGCATTCGGCGACGCCTCGACCACGTTACGGAAACGCTCTTCATCGCGCTTGCGCTGTTGCAGATCGACCAGGTTGAGCAGGTAGTGAAGACCGTCGTCTCGGCTGAAACTGGTCAGGCTCAGCGAAACCGGTATCGGCGTGCCGTCCTCGCGCAGCGCCTGGCTTTCCTGATGATTGGCCTCAGGCTGCTCACGCGAGGTTTCTTCCAACGCGCCGGGGACGTAGCGGCTCAGACGTTCTCCCGCCAGCAGATCAGCATTGCTGCCAAGCAGCACCGCGGCGCTCTGGTTCGCCAGTTCTATTCGCCCTTGGGAATTGCATAGCAGGGTCGCCACTGGCAACTGCTCGATCAGTTGGCGAAACCGTGCTTCGCGCTCTTGAAGCCGGGCACTGAGGATCTGGCTATTGCGCAGCGCACGCTCGCGCACGTACAGGTAGCCGCCGATCAGCAGAGCAAACAGCACCGCCGCAGTCATCGCCGCAGCCAGGCTGAAAGTCCGCCCGGAGCTGCGCAGGATGGCCTCGTATTCCGGTGTGCTGGCTATTTCCAGCTGCCAGCTGCGGCCGTACATATAGATATTGCGGGTGCGATGAAAGCTTGCATCGCTGCTAACCGGCGCACGCCCCACCAGCAACGGCTCATCCGGCGCAGCAGCATCGAACAGTTGCAGCTGGAACAACTTGCTGCGAGAGCCCAGCACACCTTCCATCAGGTCGGTCAGCCGGAACGCGCCATGCAGGGTGCCGGTGAAGGCGCTCTGTCGCTCGTCGAGCGTCGTGATCGGCGCGCCGGTTCGATACAGCGGCAGGAATAACAGGATGCCGACCTGCGCGTTCTGCTCGGTTTCCTGCTTGAGGCGCAAGGGCCCGGTGAGCATTGGCATGCCAATATTACGCGCGCCGATGATGGCTTCTCGGCGGGTTTCCTCACTGAACATGTCGAAGCCGACCACCCGGCGGTTACGCCAGTCGAGCGGATGAATGTATTCGGCGATCAGATATTCGTCGCGCTTGCCAGGCGGGTACATACGGAAATCGGTACGGTCATTCCCGCGGATCCGGGTGAGAACGGATTGAAGATTGTCGCCGCGCGCGTAACGCGCCAGCGCGAGGGCCTGGATGCCGGGATAGAAATCCTGAAGTTGAAGTTGGTCCGATGCACGGTTCCAATCGTTCAGCGAGACGCTATCGCTGCCAACGAAAAGACCTGCGAGACCGCGCAAAACCATTTCATAGGCGCGCATACGCTCACGCAGCGTGTTTTCGACATCATTGACGGCCAGGTTGAATCGCTGCGCCTGCTCGGCGCGGATCCGCATTTCCTGAACATGCCATTGCCAGCCGACCCATCCTCCGAGCCCCACCATCAAGGCCAATGTCACCGCCAACGGCAACCAAGGCTTGCGAGAATGGAGAGCGGTACGATCATCCATTCGACCTCCTCAGTGCCACTACTGGCTCGCTGTCACGAGCTTCAGAGTCACGGATTACCGAGAGGTTCAATGCTAGACGCAAATAAGCTAAAACAATGACGCCACTTAAATGACACAGGCGAGCCCGTTGCGGGTCTCGCCTGGTTTGGAGCGGTTTACAGCGGCCGCAGGTTGATTTCTACGCGGCGGTTCTGCGCCCGCCCCGAAGCGGTGCCGTTGCTGGCGATCGGCTGGCTCGGGCCGGCGCCATAGGACGAGATTCGCGAAGCGGCAACGCCGTTGCCTTCAAGATAGGCGGCAACGCTACGCGCGCGGCGATTCGACAGGTCCTGATTGAGTTGTTGCGAGCCGGTGCTATCGGTATGGCCGACAATGTCGATGCCGTTCTTGTTGAATTCCTTGAACACCTGAACCAGCGAATTCAGCGTTGGATAGAAACCGCTGGAAATATCCGCCGAGCTGCTCGCAAACGTAATGTTGCCCGGCATGATCAGCGTCAGATTATCGCCGTCGCGCTGGACCTGAACGCCAGTGCCTTGCAGCGTCTGGCGCAGCTTGGCTTCTTGGGTATCGACGTAGTATCCGTAGCCGCCACCGGCTGCGCCACCCACCGCGGCGCCGATCAGCGCGCCCTTGGCACGGTCTTTCTTACTGGACGTGGCGGCGCCGATCACCGCGCCGCTGATCGCACCGATGCCCCCATAGATGCCTGCCTTACCCGCCTCTCGATCGCCGGTATAGGGATTGTTGGTACAGCCCGCCAACAGAACGATGGTCGCGGCGAGTGCAGTCAGGTTACTCAGCTTTTTCATGGTTGCTTCCTTTAGCTCCGGGACGTCAGCCTGCCGGAGGAAGGTCCGCCACAGGCTGAAAATGCGCCGCTAGGTTAACACCCAGCAAGGTGCCGAACCGGAACGTACCGACGAACCTGTCGCAACGGAGCACCCGGCTGAAAATAAACACGATTTATATATATGAAACCTGCCGTTCCTGAGCTATAGCCACCGTAGACGGTGGAGCTATCCGACAACGAACCGCGAATCAGCGATTGAACGTGTCGGCGGCCCGACTCCTCGAAATGGATCGGAATTATTTCCGAAAATCGGCAACTACTAGGTTATAGAGAACGCACGGGCCTGCATTTGGCCGGGAGCTGAGCCATCGACATACAGGATATGCTGCGCATTTTCGACGCTCTGCCAGGCGTCGTGCTGGTAGTTGCGAACGACGCCGATTACACCATGGTCGCCGCAAGCGACCAGCGTTTACGAGTCACCATGACGCGTCGCGAAAATGTGATCGGCGAGCCGCTATTCAAAATCTTCGATGGCGGAGGCGCATCTGGCCCTGGCGCCGAGGGCGTCGGCCTGTTGCGTACGTCGTTGGCAGAGGTGGCGCGCACCGGCGAACCACAGCAACTGAAACAGGTGAGCTATGCGCTGCGTCGCCCGGACGAAGCCGGCGGCGGTTATGAAAATCGTTACTGGGACGTCATCAACTCGCCGGTATTCGATGAACAGGGCCGGGTAAGTCACATCATTCATCAGGCCGAAGATGTCACCGAAACCCTGCTGGAGCAGGAGTCGGTGGCACTGCGCTTGCGTGAGAGCAGCGAACGCCTGAACGCGGCGCTGCTGGCCTCCGGCACCGGCACCTTTTACTTGGATTTGCACAACAATCGCTTGGACATGGACCTGCCCATGCAGCGGCTGCTCGGGCTGGAAGGCATGGCCTCGGGCTGGCTCAGCGATTTTCTTGAGAAGGTTCACTCCGACGACAGGACAGGAATCGTCCAGCAATGCGAGCTCTGCGCACGCTACGGCGACGACTTCGAGATGCAGTTTCGGGTGATTCTGCCAGACGGTAGCGAGCGCTGGATTTTCGACAAAGGACAGACGTTCGCCGATGCCGACGGCAAGCCTTCCTACATGGTCGGGGCCTGCCTCGATATCACCCAGCACAAACGCACCGAGCATGCGCTGCATCGTCTCAACGAAACCCTTGAGCAACGCGTCAATGCCGAGGTCGCGGCGCGCGCCAAGACCGAGGCGGCATTACGCCAGTCGCAGAAAATGGAGGCCGTGGGCCAACTGACCGGTGGCCTGGCGCACGATTTCAATAATCTGCTGGCCGGCGTGATCGGTTCGCTGGAGCTATTGTCGTTGCGCCTGCAGCAGGGTCGAGTCGACGATCTGCAGCGCGATGTCGATAGCGCACTGAGCTCGGCCACCCGAGCGACGGCCTTGACCCATCGCCTGCTGGCGTTTTCGCGCCGTCAAACACTGGACCCCAGCCCCACCGATCTGAATGCGCTGGTCGAAGGCATGATGGAGTTACTGCAGCGCACCACCGGTCCGCTGGTGGATTATTCGACCCGGCTGTCCAATGATCTCTGGCTTACGCTCTGCGACACCAACCAGTTGGAAAACGCGCTGCTTAACCTGACCATCAATGCCCGCGACGCCATGCCTGATGGGGGTCAGCTGACGTTGATCAGCGAAAATCTCAGGCTGGACGAGCCGGCCGCCCAAGAGCTCGGGCTTCAGCCAGGCGAATACGTGGCGCTCGGCGTTCGCGACACAGGTGTTGGCATCCCGCCGGAGAAGCTCGGCTACGTCTTCGATCCGTTCTTCACTACCAAACCATTGGGTGAAGGCACAGGGCTCGGGTTATCCATGGTCTATGGCTTCGCCAGACAATCAGGCGGCGGCGTGCGCATCGAAAGCACCGTGGGCGAAGGCACCAGCGTCTGGATTTACCTGCCGCGCCATCACGGCCAGCTTGTTAGTCAGGATACTCAGACGGCGGCGAGCCTGGTGCCCGCCCCGGTCGAGGGCCGGACCGTTCTGGTGGTCGATGACGAACCCAACGTTCGCACGCTGGTGTCTGAGGTGCTGCAAGAAATGGGACTCAAGACCCTCGAAGCCGCCGATGGCCCCAACGGACTGCGCATCCTCGACAGTGATACGCACTTGGATTTGCTGATTTCGGATATTGGCCTGCCCGGCGGCATGAACGGACGCCAACTCGCCGATGTGGCACGAGAAAAGCGGCCCTCGCTGCGCGTGCTGTTCATCACCGGCTATGCCGAGAAATCGGTACTGCACCGCAGCAACGCCTTGCACGATTACGAAGTCCTGACCAAACCCTTCAACATTGCGGTTCTCGAAGACAAGGTCCGCAGAATGCTGGGGCCTGGCCAGGGTAGCGGTTCGAACTAGATCGACGAGATGGCGCTGCTGCCCTCTTCCAGCCAGCGGGCGATGTCTACCCGAATACGTTTCTTGTCCAGCTTGCCGACGCTGGTCTTGGGGATATCGGCGACCACCGCGATCTGCTGCGGGATCGCCCATTTGTTGATATGGCCCTGCTCCACCGCAGGTTCGAGGAAACCCTGAAGGGTCCACGCATCGAGCTGCTTGCCCTCGCATAGCACCAGCAAGGCGAACGGGCGTTCGCCCCAGCGCTCGTCCGGCACGCCGACCACCGCCACGTCGCGTACGGCCTCGTGGCGACTGATCAGCCCTTCCAATGCCAAGGAAGAAATCCACTCGCCGCCGGTCTTGATCACATCCTTGATGCGGTCGCGAATGTCGATATTGCCCATCTCGTCGATGGTTGCGACGTCACCGGTATGCAGCCACCCCCCAGCCCATAGCTCCTCGCTCTTTTCCGGATTGCCGGCGTAGCCCTGGGTCAGCCACGGCGCTCGCAGTACCAGCTCGCCCTGGGATGCACCGTCAGCAGGCAGAAAGCTGCCGTCCGGTGCCTGGATCGCCGCGTCGACCAGCACAACCGGAATGCCGGCCTTGAGCCGGTAGCTGGTTTGCTCGTCCTCACTGGCTTGACGCAGTTCATCATTGATATGGGCACCGGAAATCAACGGGCAGGTTTCCGACATGCCGTAGGCGGCCACCAGTTGCATGCCGCAGGCTCGGGCCGATTCGTAGAGGCCGCGGGTCAGCGCGCTGCCGCCGATGGTGATTTTCCAGCCGTTGAAATCCACGCCTTGCGCGGCCTTGGCGTTGAGCAGCATCTGCACAATAGTCGGTACGCAATGGGAGAAGGTCACCTTCTCGCGGCGCCATAGGTCAATCAGCAACTCCGGGTCGTAACGTCCCGGATAGACCTGTTTGAGTCCCAGCATCGTTGCCACGTACGGCAAGCCCCAGGCGTGTACGTGGAACATCGGCGTGATTGGCATGTAGGCATCGCCCGCCGCCATCAGCTGCGGATTGTCCCGGCAGCCGACAGTAATCGCCCCTGCAAGCGTATGCAGAACCAACTGGCGATGGGTGAAGTAAACGCCCTTGGGATCCCCTGTAGTGCCGGTGGTATAGAAGGTGGTGGCAACCGAATCTTCATCGAAATCGGGAAAATCATAGTGCGGCTCCGCGGCCGCCAGCAGACTTTCGTACTCCCCGACGCAATTCGGTAAATCGCAGCTTTTGTCTCGCGCATCGGTGATCAGCAGGGTCTTGTCGACGCTGGTGAGCTGGCCGGCGATCGCCTGATACAGGGGCGCGAATTCACTATTGACGAGAACGAAGCGATCCTCGGCATGGTTCATGGTGTAAAGAATCTGCTCGGGAGACAGGCGCACATTGATGGTATGCACGACCGCGCCGATCATGGGAATCGCGAACATGCATTCGAGGTAGCGGTGGCTGTCCCAGTCCATCACCGCCACGGTGTCGCCGGCCTTGACCCCAGCGGCCGTCAGTACGTTGGCCAACCGTGCGATGCGCTGATTGAGGGTGCGATAGTCGAAACGTAGCTGGTCGCGGTAAACGATCTCACGAGTGCGCTCGTAACGCTGGCCCGACAGCAGCAGACTTTTGATCAGCAGGGGGTATTGGTAGGCGTTCGTGGCGGGTTTGATCACACGGGTCTGCAGCATAGGGGCTTCCTTGTTATTGATGTTATGAGATGCGCTCTACAACTTTCGGCCTGGCGCCGGATCTTCGCGGCGGAACCCACCGCGCAACTTCGACAGTCTGCATCGCAGCCGTTCAGCTCGCAGACTGGCTGTGCAACAGAACGTTGCAGCCGCCTGCGCAGCTACAGCTGCCGGCTAATCGGTCGTTTTTGCAAACTACCCACTAAGCGATCTCGCTTGCCGCCAAGCGCACACCGAGGCCGATCAGCACCGCGCCGGTCACCCGGTCGAACCAGTGCGAAACCGGCCCGCACGCGCTCGCGGCTGAACAGCCAAGCCACCAGGCAGAACCACAGACCAGTGGCGAACGCCAGATATAACCCATAGCCAGCCTGAACGGCGAGAGGGGTATGGGGGTCAATAACCACGGTGAATAACGACAGAAAAAATAGCGTAGCCTTGGGGTTCAAACCGTTGGTGACGAAACCAATGGTAAAAGCACGCCTGGCGGAACGTGCCTCCCCCGGGCAGGGCGGAGCCAGATCACCGACCGCGACAGGCTTTGCGCGCAGCGCCTGAAAGCCGAGATAGAACAGATAACCGGCCGCTAGCCATTTGAAGAGGTTGAACAGCACGATCGACTGCGAGACGATCAGACCAATCCCGAGCAACGAATAACCCACGTGCAGCAGGATGCCGCTGCCGACACCGATGGCCGTCCAACTGCCGCTTCGCTGACCGCGGGTCACGCTTTCACGCACGACTACTGCGAAATCCGGACCGGGGCTGGCCACGGCAAGCAGGTGCACCAGCGCCACGGTAAGAAATTCCATCCAGTACATCTAATCGACTCCGCTATTCCGGGGCGGGACGTCCGCCCGCTGATCATACGAGTAAAGTCCATGAGCAATCGCCGCGCAGTATTCCTCGACCTCTCCCCGCTCGATCAGGGGGACCTGGATCTGGCTCCGCTGCAGTCAGCCTTCGATGAACTGATTTGTCACGCACAGACCAGCGATACGCAGATCATCGAACGGCTGCAAGGTGCCCAGGTCGCCATCGTCAACAAGATCGCGCTGAACGATGCAGTATTCGCCGCCTGCCCTGATCTGAAGCTGATTCTGGTCGCTGCGACCGGTGTCAACAACATCGATCTGACGGCAGCCAGGCAGCGCGGCATCGCCGTTAGCAATTGCCAGGCCTATGGCACCGCCACCGTTGCCCAGCACACCTTGATGCTGTTGTTGGCGCTTGCCACGCGACTTCCCGATTACCAAGGTGCCGTGGCCCGCGGACGCTGGCAGGAAAGCGGCCAATTTTGCCTGCTCGACTTCCCCATCGTCGAACTGGCCGGCAAGACTCTTGGCGTGCTCGGCCATGGCGAGCTGGGTAGCGCCGTGGCCAGGCTGGCCGAGGCGCTTGGAATGCGCGTGCTGACGGGCAACCTGCCCGGCCGCCCACCGCGCCCGGATCGTCTGGAGCTCAACGAGTTGCTGCCTCAGGTCGACGCCCTGACCCTGCATTGCCCGCTGACCGAGCACACGCGCAACCTCATCGGCGCACGCGAATTGCAGCTGATGAAGCCATCGGCGTTCATCATCAATACCGCCCGCGGCGGCCTGATCGATGAGCAGGCGCTGGCGGACACCCTGCGCCAAGGCCATCTGGGCGGCGCCGCCACCGATGTACTGATCAGCGAGCCGCCAAGCGCTGACAACCCGCTATTGGCCGCAGATGTACCGCGCCTGATCGTAACGCCGCATAGCGCCTGGGGCAGCCGCGAGGCGCGCCAACGCATCGTCGGTCAGCTATGCGAGAACGCCGAGGCGTTTTTTGCCGGCACGCCGAAGCGCCAAGTGGGTTGACGCGTCGCTTCTGCAGCCAGGGATAAGACTGCTAAGCTCGTCCGCTTTTGCCGGAGGCACCAATGGATCCGCGAAGCGAAGTGTTGCTGCGCCAGGCCGAACTCTTCCGCGGCGACGTGCTGCTCGCCGGCTTGCCGGCCGACGACCTGCTCGGCCAACTGCGCGGGGCGACAGGCTGGAGTTGGCACGCCGGTGAGCACAAAACCCTGCAAGCTCGTTTCAGCGGCCGCTGCGCTTTCGGCGTGCAAGTGCCAGCAGCCGCTCTCGATGCCGCCGTTCTGTTTCTACCCAAATCCCGCGAGCTGACCGACTATCTGCTTAACGCACTGGCGGCCAGGCTGCCAGGCCGTTTGCTGTATCTGGTCGGGGAAAAGCGCGCCGGCGTGGAGCGAGCAGCCAAACAACTCGCGCCGTTCGGCGAGGCGCGCAAGCTCGACAGCGCCCGGCATTGCCAGCTCTGGCAGGTCAAGGTGGACAACGCCCCGCCTGCTCCCGATCTGCAACTGCTTGCGCAGCGCTTCAGTCTCGAACTGGCGGACGGCCCATTGCAAATCGTCAGCCTGCCGGGCGTATTCAGTCATGGCCGGCTCGATCGCGGCACCGCGCTGCTATTGGAACACCTCGATGGATTACCGACGGGCCAGTTGCTAGATTTCGGCTGCGGCGCTGGCATTATCGGCGCGTCGCTGAAAAGGCGTTATCCACACAGCGACTTGGTGCTGCTGGATGTGGATGCGTTTGCCGTCGAAAGCAGCCGCATGACTTTGGCAGCCAACGGGCTGGACGCCGACGTCATTGCCGGTGATGGCATCGATGCCGCACCGGGAGACTGCGCCGCGATCATCAGCAATCCGCCGTTCCATCAAGGCGTGCATACCCATTACGAGGCCAGCGAGGCACTCCTGCAGCGCGCTGCCAGCCACCTGCGAAGCGGTGGTGAGCTGCGCCTGGTAGCCAACGCTTTTCTCAGGTATCCGCCCTTGATCGAGGCCCATCTGGGTCACTGCGAAACCCTCGTCAATGCGGACGGCTTTCGCATCTATCGCGCCAAACGCGGCTGACTATCGGCGTTCCGACTTGCGCATCGCGCCATGCTTGGGCAAACTCGCGCCCGTCCTGGGGGAGTAGTCTCCGGTGAGCGCCCTGCTCGCCTGGCATGCGTCAACATACTTGGTCCACAGACCATGGTGCATGCGACCCGCGCGGCCTGCTTCGGCAGCCACGCCCGGTTTGACAAGACCCATGACACGTACACCTGACCCGGGGCGGGCAGGCGATGCGTGTCATGGTGATTTCGTCGACCCGCCCCCGCAAGGAAGTCTGCTTGGAATCGTTCTATATCCCCACATTGGTCGTGGCGCTCGCTGAGATCGGCGACAAAACCCAGCTTCTCGCTCTGCTACTGGCGGCCCGCTATCGGCGTCCGTTGCCCATCATCTGGGGCATCGTCATCGCCACCCTGGCCAACCATGCGGCTGCCGGCGCGGTTGGCAATTGGGTCTCTTCGCTGGTCTCCCCCGCCATCCTCAGCTGGGTTCTGGCTGCTTCCTTTGCCGCGGTGGCGTTGTGGACTCTAGTGCCGGACAAACTCGAAGAGGACGAAGCCTCGCGCGGGCGTCGCTTCGGCCCCTTCGTCGCAACCTTGATCGCATTCTTCCTCGCGGAAATGGGCGACAAGACTCAAGTCGCGACCGTCATGCTGGCCGCGCAATATCCCGACTTCATCCTGGTCATCATCGGCACCACACTGGGCATGCTGCTCGCCAACGTACCGGTGGTACTGGCCGGCAACTTCGCCGCCGATCGCATGCCGCTCACGCTGATCCGCAGAATCGCAGCCATCTGCTTCGCCGCATTGGCCCTATATGCGGCCTACCAGGCGCTGAGCTTGAGCGGTACGCTTCCAGTCTGATACGCAGCGCAAGTTGCCACGCCCACGGGGCTGCTAGAGTGCGTGTTCACCGCGTTCTGGCGGCATTTCAGGGGGAGCAGGCTGCATGTCACCGGAGGAACGAAAACGGCGGGTTCGGCAGCATATCGACCTGAGCTGGAGCAAGGGCCGACTGGCGCTGGCCGAACAGTTGCAGAGTCGCTATTTCAGTTACAAAAGCTCATTCATTACGCAGCCGGTCAACAGTGCTGGCTTCGGCCTGATCGTGCGGGAAATCCGCCAGGCGATGCCGGATCTCGAAGTGGTAGTGGATGAGTGCCTCAGTGAGGGTAACCGCGTCGTCACCTCCAGCACCCTGTTCGGCACGCTGGAGAAAACGGTGTTCGGACATGCCCCGAGCGGCAAGATCCTCACGGTCGCCGCCATGTCGATATGGACGCTCAACCCGGGCGGCGATATCGAAGAAATCAATACGCTGTTCGACCTGGAGAGCGCCCGGCAACAGCTCGGCATGGATAGCCCAATCCCGATTACGCTGCCGCCGACCTGAACCGGACGGTGGCAGCCATGCTTCAGCGATTCTTCTGGTACAGCGGCATCACCTTCGGAATGTTCTCCTGCAAGGCCTGCGTGCGGCTGCTCGACGAAGGGTGCGTGCTGAGGAATTCCGGCGGTGCAGAGCCGCCCGCGGCCGCCATCTTCTGCCACAGACTGACCGCCGCGTTCGGGTTGTAGCCCGCACGCGCCGCCAATTCCAACCCGATCAGATCAGCCTCGTTCTCGTTGCTACGGCTGTTCGGCAGCGTCATCAGATATTCGACGCCCATGTTGGCCAATTGCAGACTGCCATCGCCGACGCCGAATGCCGAACCGATCTGCGTCGCCATCTGTACGCCATA
Organism: Stutzerimonas sp.; assembly: GCF_982611455.1. NCBI lineage: Bacteria > Pseudomonadati > Pseudomonadota > Gammaproteobacteria > Pseudomonadales > Pseudomonadaceae > Stutzerimonas > Stutzerimonas sp. The sequence continues at coordinate 82,888 of NZ_CEXBBO010000008.1, read as the reverse complement.
AGCCTTGGACATCGCCTCGCGGCCATGTTCGCGCAAAGCATGGGCGATTTCGTGGCCCATCACCGCAGCGATCTCGTCGTCGGTCAGGTTCAGTTTTTCGATAAGCCCGGTGTAGAAAATGATCTTGCCGCCCGGGCCGCAGTTGGCGTTCAGTTCCGGACTGTCGATGACGTTGACTTCCCAGTTCCACTGCGCCGCATCCGGACGGAACGCCGGCACCTCGGCAATCAGGCGCTGGGCAATGCCGTTGACGCGCTTGGTGATCGCGCTGCTTTTCTCGAGCACACCCTTCTGCGAGGCCTCACTCAGCGTTTGCTGATAAGACTGCGCATACATCTGGTTGACCTGTTCGGTCGACAACATGCTGAACATGTACTGCTTGCGGTCGACGCCAACGGCACCGCCACTGGTGGTATTGACCGCCTGGCAGCCGGCGAGCACGGAGGCTGCAAGGAAAAGAGTAAATGGATGCGGCTTGAGCATGTCGCGTCTCCCGTGGATTCTGCGCCGTATGCTAGAGCGAGCCCGCCCGCCGGGCAACCGGATCAGGCGTCGGGCGGGTTGCTGTCTCGTCCATCAAGATCGATCTGGTTGCGATGACGCCAAGAACCCAGTCAGTTCAGCGCCAGACTGATGCAGCTGGCCGGGCAGCAGCAGCGCTTGATCAACAGTCCGCGGTTTGAGCCAAGCGGCTAATTGACCGGCGTCAGGCATTCCGGCGCATCCAGCTTGGGGTCGTTGACAAAAGTCGCCAACGGCCGCTCGCGTAGCGCTGGCTGCGGCGCCACGAGCAAAGCTTGAAGCGCTTCGAGCGGGGTTTCGGGATTGAGCCAGGCGGCCATACCTGTTTGGTCCAGCATCAGCGGCCTCCGCTGGTTCGCCGCCGGGAGCGTTACCACTGCCGCGCTGAAGTAAGTGTGGCCCTGCACCGGATAGGCTTCCCAGATCGCGGCAAAATACATCAGCGAATCTTCAGTGGTCATCCAATAGGGGCGTTTGCGCGCGGTACCGCGCCATTCATAAAAGCCGTTGGCCGGCAGCACGCCACGGCGGTGGCGGAAGGCATCGCGAAACATTGGCTGCTCGGCCAGCGTTTCCGCCCGCGCCTGGGCCGGGGTCCGGGTGAAGTCGGTCAGCCAGGCCGGTGTCAGGCCCCAGCGCACGCTGCTGACCTGCAGCTCGTCGTCGATCTGTCGTAACAGCAATACCGATGTCCCCGGCGCCAGACTCCAGTGCGGTTGCTGATCAGCGGGAAAACCCGGCAGCGCGGCGAAGGCCGGACTCCAGCGGAACAGGGCATAGCGGCCACACATGAACGGGACTCTTGGGCTGAGAATCGTGGGCGCCGAAATATCGGCTTGGGCTTGGATGGCAGACGACCTTGCGTCGGCGACTAGCAGATGAGCTCGCCCGGATAGCTTTCGGGCTCGTCACCGGGCAGCGGTTCGGCGCCATTGTACTCAGCGATCAGCTGTCGCGCGCGCTCGGCATGTTCATCCGCCACCATCAACCCGAGCAGGCCGGCAACCGGCAGCTCACCCAGTGCACCGATCAGATGCCGACCGGTAAGAAACACCTCGATGCCCTCTGCTGCCAGCATTCCGCAAAGCATCTCGGCCTCGAGCAGATCGCGGGGTTCGTAAATACGTTGCATCATTCATCCTCCCGCAGTACGTCGAGCTGCCAATCGCTGCCATCGGTCCGCAGATCGAAAATGATTGGCCGACAGCAGACCGAGCAATCTTCGATGTAGCGCTGATCGCCGCCACTCAGATCGAGCAGCGCCTCCACCACTTCGCCGCAATAGGGGCATTGGTAATCCTGTGTTTCGAGCATCAGCGTCTCCTGCATGACTTGCCGCTATAATCGCCGTCCAGTTTCGACCTCAAGACAGTTGGGGTCATTCAGTCGTTTCCCTTACAGAGAGCATGATGGACGAATTCGAAGCCATCCGACCCTATGCCGACGCCGAAGTCCCTGCCGTGATGGCACGGCTGTTCGCCGACCGGGAGTTCCTCGACATCTTGGTGCACTTTCGCTTTCCGCGACTGGCCGGCCCGATGGGCTGGATGCTTAAACCACTTATAGCGCAACGACTGCGTCGCGAGTTCGCCAGCATCCATTCAATCGACACGCTTCAAGCGCGGATCGAGATGTACGTCGACCGCACCATCGAGCGCGCCACCGATGGCATCACCTATTCCGGGCTGGAGAAATTGCAACCCGGCTGCGCCTATCTGTTCCTGGCCAACCATCGCGATATCGTGATGGACCCGGCGTTCGTCAATTACGCGGTGTTCCAGGCGAAGATGCGCACACCGCGCATCGCCATCGGTGACAACCTGCTGCAACGGCCCTTCGTCAGTGACCTGATGCGGCTGAACAAGAGTTTCATCGTGCGCCGTTCGGTCACCGGCCGGCGCGAAAAGCTCGCCGCCTACCAACTGCTCTCCGCCTATATCAACCACTCGATCCGCAACGATGGCGAATCGATCTGGATCGCCCAAGCTGAAGGCCGCGCCAAGGACGGTGACGATCGCACCGATTCGGCGATCCTGAAAATGCTGCACATGAGCCGCAAAGACGAGTCGTTCGCCAGCGTACTGACAGGGCTGCGCCCAACGCCTGTGTCGATCAGCTACGAGTACGACCCCTGCGATCAAGCCAAGGCGCGCGAACTCTACATCCGTGCCACGACCGGCACCTACGCCAAGGCGCCCGGCGAAGACGACACCAGTATCGCGCTCGGAATCACCGGCTACAAAGGCCGTGTGCATGTGAGTTTCGGCACACCGATCACCGAGGTTCCGGAGGATGCCAAGCAGCTGGCCGCAAGGATCGACCAGCAGATCCTTTGCGACTACCGCCTGTTTCCAGTGAACTATCTGGCGTACCGGATTTGGGATGGACGCGATTCGGAGTTATCGATCCCTAGCATCGCCGAACTGTTCAAGCCTGAGGAAATCGCCCGTGCCGAGGCCGAATGGAGCAAGCGTCTGGCCTCCTGCCCAAGCGTGCAGCAGCCCTACCTGATCCAGCAATACGCCACGCCGGTGCGCAATCAGCACCGGTTGAAGGCAGGTCTGAGTCTTTAGATGATGCCCGGCTGGCGGCTCATACCAACCGGGTGAGCGAGGACAACAGCCAGGCCAAGCCCAGGCTGCCGAAACCGAAGCAATAGAAGAAGCGGTCAATGCGCTGGGTCGCCAGCGTTCTGACCTGTTCGACCGCCTGCGCACTGGACCCAGCCAGATAGGAGGTGTTGACCGCCAGTTGCTGGCGCCAGCGCGTCGCCAACAGCAGCCAGGCGCCACCGACCGCAATCAACAGCGCCATTGAATTGAGCAACAAGGCCAGACTGGCCAAACCCGATACGTCGAACTGCAGTGACAACCGAACCTCCCCGGCACGCCGAAAAACATAAGCCCAGGGCATCCTGGGTGCGACGGCGAAGTCTACCGAAGCGCAGCCTGCGGTTCAGCCGGCTTCCGACCAAACGAGACGCGACCAAGGGATGGCAATTTGCCGGGTATTTGCGCCATTTATGCAGATAGTCCGTGCCTCGATCGTTGACTTATAGTCCCGCGCAGCTTCACCCTCACTTCGTCTCGAACAACCGAAATAGAGCGTGCGCCTGGCTTGAGCAACCAGACGGGACTGCCACGGAGTCGAGCAAACGGCAACTTGTAATCGCTGCGTCTCTGACGCCATTACCGGGCCTGTACCGGCCCGCTACCTCTCACGTGGAAGTCGCCACCTTCGAGCGCCGCGCTTACGGCTGCACCTCGTAGGGAATCAGCTACTCAGGATCAACAGGACAGAATAATGAACAAGAAGATACTGAAAACGGGGGCACTCACTCTCACTTTGCTGGCGAGCGCCGTGCTGGCAAATGGAGCCATGGCTGCGGTATCCGAATCGGAAGCAGCCAAGCTGGGTAACAGCCTGACGCCTCTCGGCGCCGAGAAAGCCGGCAACGCCGCCGGCACCATTCCCGCGTGGACCGGAGGCCTGCCAACCGACGCGGCCGCCGTCAGCGCAGATGGCTTCGTCAGCGATCCTTACCCGAACGACAAGCCCAAGTTCACCATCACCGCGCAGAACTTCGAGCAGTACAAGGACAACCTGAGCCCTGGCCAGATTGCCATGCTCAAGCGCTATCCCGAGACCTATCGCCTACCGGTCTTTGAAACCCGCCGCAGCGCTGCCGTGCCTCAGCGGATCTATGACACAGTGAAGAAGAACGCGACCCAGACCAAGCTGGTTCGCGGCGGCAACGGTCTGGAGAACTTCGATACGGCGGTAGCCTTCCCGATTCCCCAGGACGGCCTGGAAGTGATCTGGAACCACATCACCCGCTATCGCGGTGGCTCGGCCCGCCGCGTCGTGGCACAGGCCACGCCGCAGGTGAACGGCAGCTACAGCCTGGTCAAATTCGTCGATGAAGTGGTCTACACCGACACCCTGACCGACTACGATCCGGAAAAGCACGGCAACATTCTTTTCTACTTCAAGCAACAGGTCACAGACCCGTCGCGCCTGGCCGGCAACGTCCTGCTGGTGCATGAAACCTTGGACCAGGTGAAAGAGCCGCGCATGGCGTGGATCTACAACGCCGGCCAACGCCGCGTTCGCCGCGCACCTCAAGTCGCCTACGACGGCCCGGGCACGGCAGCCGATGGCCTGCGCACTTCCGACAACCTGGACATGTTCAACGGCGCCCCGGATCGCTATGACTGGAAGCTGGTGGGCAAGAAGGAAATGTACATCCCCTACAACTCCTACCGCCTGGATTCGCCGAAGCTCAAGTACGACGACATCATCAAGCCCGGTCACATCAACCAGGACCTGACCCGCTACGAACTTCACCGCGTGTGGGAAGTCGAGGCGACCCTGAAGACCGGCGAGCGCCACATCTACGCCAAGCGCCACTTCTTCATCGACGAGGATACCTGGCAGGCCGCAGTCATCGATCACTACGACGGCCGCAACATGCTCTGGCGCGTCGCCGAGGCGCATGCCGAGTACATCTACAACGATCAGGTTCCGCTGTACGCCATGGAAACCCTGTATGACCTGGTCTCCGGTCGTTACCTGGTGATGGGCATGAAGAACGAGGAAAAGAACCCCTACACCTATAACTACAAGGCCAACTCCAATCAGTACACCCCGGCGGCCCTGCGCAACTCTGGCGTGCGCTGATCCCTGCGTAGCTGTCATGTGAACGACAAGCGCCCCGACTGGTTCGGGGCGTTTTGTTTTCGATATTTTTTGCCTACCGGCGGCCTGAAAAGTCAGCGGTAGGCACGACAATTATCGTCACGCCTGCAAATCGCTGTCTCTCGCCCCGGTAACCCGCGCTAAAAACGAAGAACCCGCATCGAGATGCGGGTTCTCAGTCCCGGCGCAAGGCCGGAAGATCGTTGCGCTGAAGCGTTACTGAGCCAACACCTGGCTGATGCTCTGATCGCGGAACACACGGGTCAATGCATCGCTCAGCACTTCGCTGACCAGCTTTGTGTTGGTCTGCTCGTTCGGCGCCATGCCGAAGCGCTGATTCAGCGAGGCGCCGTAGCGTCCAGTGTAGCGGCGACCACCGTTCTGCACCTCGATACGGAAGGTCGCGCCGACGTTCGCCTCGGTCACGTACAACCCTTCTTTCGGCGACTGGTATTTCAGCTCGGCCAAGGTCAACGTCAACTGCGGAGCGTTATAGGCGTTGGCCGAGGGCGTGAAGCCAAGCAGACGGACTGCAGCTTCAGCCTGAGCCTGGAGCTTGGGTATGATCTTGTCCTTCGGCACGATTACCGCGCTGGTTTCCGGATACAGACCGCCACGAGTGCCGAGGGTCGGTGATGAGCGGCCATCCACTACCCGCACCGCCACCGGCTGGCCCTGGCCGACCGGGTTGATGGTTTCGTTGAGTTTCGGGGTCGGATCGAGCTGTTGCGGGCTGTGCGCACAGCCGGCAAGAGCCAGTGCAGACACGGCGACAAGACTGAACAACAGGCGTTGCAGCATGCTGTTTTCTCCAGTTAGGGGATGAATGGCGCGCAGTATAACCAGCACCGCAACCGTTCGACAGTGATGCGCTAAAGACCCGTACGGCGCGAGCAATGTTCCCTTCATCGCGCTGTCATGCAGATGCTGCGATAGAAGCATCGACGCCCTTGGACCCCATCAGATTTCTCTTTTGATCACCCTTCTGCCACGCCCCGTGTGACGCCGCCAGGTCTTGATCAATCCAATGGGCCTTGCTCAAAGACGATCACCGTTTCCGCATGCTGCTGACTGCTGCAGAGCAACCTTAAGGTGACCGCTGGCGAGCGGTACGCCTCGGATGGATCGGCAAACACTTGACGCAGGCGGAGCTTCCATATCCTGATGGTTGCTCGACGCATAAAAAAGCCGCACTGCTCATGACGAACAGCGCGGCTTCAGGTAACGCGCGTCGAGCCGAACTTACTCAGCCAGACCCAGACGCTTATCGACCACTGCGACGACTTCGCGGTAGGCCGCAGCGTCGGTTTCCAGAACCTTCTCGCGGGCCGGGAAAATCTCGCCGAGCTTGCTGCTCCACGCCGCGCTCTTCGCCTGCTCGGGGAAGCAGCGTTCGATCAGATCGAGCATGATCGAAACAGTCACCGAAGCACCTGGGGACGCACCCAGCAACGCTGCGATGGAACCGTCCCGAGCCGACACCAGTTCGGTACCGAACTGCAGAATGCCGCCTTTCTTTGGATCTTTCTTGATGATCTGAACGCGCTGGCCCGCCACTTCCAGGCGCCAGTCTTCAGCCTTGGCCTCCGGATAGAAGCCGCGCAGGGTTTCCAGGCGATCGGTCATGGATTGCCGCACTTCCTTGATCAGGTAGCGAGTGAGATCCATGTTGTCGCGCGCCACGGCCAGCATCGGCTTGAGGTTTCCTGGACGGATCGACATTGGCAGGTCGAGCGGCGAACCATGCTTTAGAAACTTCGTGGTAAAGCCCGCGTACGGTCCGAACAGCAGCGACTTTTTGCCATCCACCACACGCGTATCCAGATGCGGTACGGACATCGGCGGCGCCCCGACGGCCGCCAGGCTGTAGACCTTGGCTTGGTGCTGCTTGACGATTTCCGGGTTGTCGCAGCGCAGCCACTGGCCGCTGACCGGGAAGCCGCCGTAACCCTTGCCTTCCTCAATATCCGACATCTGCAGTAGCGGCAATGCCGCGCCTCCTGCGCCGAGGAAGACGAAACCGGCATCAAGTTCACGACTGCTGCCATCACGGGTGTTCTTGATTTCCACGCGCCAGCCTTTGCCATTGCGCGCAAGGCCGGTGACCTTCTGGAAATAAGACATTTTCACGCCCGGCTTGGCCGCCAGGTACACCAGCATCTGCCGGGTTAGCTCACCGAAGTTGACATCGGTACCGTTCATGGCGCGAGTCGCGGCAATCGGCTCGTCGGCAGCGCGGCCCGGCATCATCAGCGGCATCCACTCTTCCATCGTGGCGCGGTCTTCGCTGTAGACCATGTCTTCGAACGCGTGATGAGCCTTCAACGCCTCGAAGCGGCGCTTGAGGAACTCAATGTTCTTGCTGCCGCGAACGAAGCTTAGATGAGGCACGGCATTGAGAAAATCCTTGGGGCTGCCGAAGCCTTCGCGACCGGTCAGGTAGGCCCAGAATTGCTTCGAAACCTCGAACTGGCTATTGATGGTGACGGCTTTCTTGATGTCGATGGGGCCGTTCTTGTTGTCCGGGGTGTAATTCAGTTCACACAGCCCGGCGTGGCCGGTCCCGGCGTTGTTCCAGGGATTCGAGCTTTCGACGGCTCCGGATTCCTGCAATTCGACGATCTCCAGCTTGATGCTAGGATCGAGCTCCTTGAGCAGGACTGCCAGGGTCGCACTCATGATGCCGGCTCCCACCAGCACCATATCCACGGCTTCGCTATCGTGTTGCGTCATTAACGCGTTCTCCAGAATCACAGCATTAAACTGTCACGACCGCAGTACGCGATCGTGTAGAACCACCAGCCAGGCGACTAGAAACGGAGGAGGGTTTCTAGACCGCTGCTCGGGCTTGTGCCCAAAGGCAGGCACCCTAAGGTGTCTGCCCGCTGTCGGAAGAACGGCTTTTGGCCTTCCTCCCTCTCGCTCCGAAGTTCCCGGAGCAGGGCAAAAAGCCTGGGCTCTACGGGACACGTGCAGCGAGAAAAACGAGTATGGCTGCCGATTGCTCAGCCAGGTCCAAATGGTGTCGCTTGCACTGGCAGCAATAAGCCAATGCGGGTGTAGCCGTCAGCCGCGGGCGGCCCGGATCAGCTCGATATAAGGCCCGGCCTGACGCTGATCGGCGATCAGGGCGATAAAGTCCTGCCCCTTGGCATCCTTCGCGTTTAGGTCGTACCCGGCTTCGACAAAGAAACCAAGAAAGCGCTCGAAATCATCGACGCGCAAACCGCGATAGGCCTTGATCAGCTTGTGCAACGCTGGCGGCGTATCGTCCGTAGGCTCAGGCTCGAGAAACAATTTGATCGACTCGTCGGCGATCTCTTCACCGACCACCTTTTTCTTGTCTTTGCGCATGTCCACTCCAATCGACGAGCCTTACGGGGGCGGCAGTTTACTCCGCGACAACTGCGCACTCAACGCACCAGAGGCCGTTGCGACCATGGTCGTACACGATAATGGCCGATTTGCAGGCTATGTCTGCCCGGAACAGCGCTGTGCCGTTCGGCCTGAGCTTGTACTGGCGCTCTGCGCATATGGAGTTTGGGCGCCTCGCCACAGCATGGCCTGTATACCGTGCTGATCCGCCGCCTCGCTGATCGCATTGGCGGCTCGAGGCTCAACATATCCGGACCGACAGCGCGGCCTTCGTGATGATTCTGTTGCCGCTCGGGACGCCCCGCTGCGTTATCTCGCAGCGCCCGCCGAGCTTAGCCGGCGTATTTCTGCAGATTGGCCATCACCTCCTTCAGCGCTTCCATGTTGTCGGCCGGATGCGTAGCGTTTTCGAAGTTGCAGATCTGCGCCCAGTTGGCGGCTACATCTTCGGCATCGAAGCCTGTCTTCGGATCGAAACCGGCACCCAGGCTGCGCTCCCAGCGCACCTTGCCCATCCAGCCGCCGCCCACCTCGAACAGGCCGGACGTTTCCTGACATTGCTCGCTGGCCAGGTACACCACCAGCGGGCTCACCAGCTCGGGCTTGAGCTGCTCGAAGACCTGCGGCGGAATCAGCCCTTCGGTCATACGGGTACCGCCGGTAGGCGCGATGGCGTTGACCAGGATGTTGTTCTTGCGGCCTTCCAGCGCCAGAGTTCGGGTCAGGCCATAGAGGCCAAGCTTGGCCATGCCATAGTTCGATTGGCCGAAGTTGCCGTAAATGCCGGATGTGGACGCGGTGAAAATCACCCGACCATACGCCTGCTCGCGCATGTGCGGCCAGGCGGCGCGGGTGACCTTGTAGGCGCCTTCGACATGCACCCGATAGACCAAATCCCAGTCGGCGTCTTCCATCTTATGGAAGGTCTTGTCGCGCAGGATGCCGGCGTTGTTCACCACAACGTCGATTCGGCCGAAGCTGTCCAGTGCGTGTTGCACGATCTTCTCGCCATCGGTGACCGAGTCGTGGTTGGCGACGGCCGTGCCGCCAGCCGCGCGTATTTCTTCCACCACCCGGTCGGCAGCTGAGCTGTTGGCGCCTTCGCCCTGAGCGCTGCCGCCGAGATCGTTGACCACCACCTTGGCGCCGTGACGGGCGAACAGCAACGCATGGGCGCGGCCGAGACCGCCACCAGCGCCGGTCACGATTATCACTTTGTCTTCGAAGCGGATGGCTTCACTCATTTGGATCCTCCAGCGGATTTGTTAGTTGGATGACATTGCAAAGGTGCAGCGAGTGTCGGCGAGGCTAACCCGGCTCACAATCAAACGGCCGCGACTGAATGCCCCGGCATAACGCTGCGGGATGACGGCGCGCGCCGCCAGATTGCCCCGGCGCGACCGCGCGGTCGGTCATGGCCATTTGAATTGGTTACTTTTCGTTCAACGTCCTAATGCGCAGTCGCAGCAGCCCCTGAAGCCCCGTTTCCCCATGTTATGCACAGACCACTCCACAGCTTTTCTGAATAACTAAATAACCAGCTATCAGGCTGTTCTTTTTCTTTAAGCAGCCATATTTAATTGAGATTTCAACGATTTATAACCCAACAGCCGAACCCTGATCAAAAAACGCACAGCGGCCGCAACCTCAGTGACGGCGCGGCTTAAGACTGGTTCTAAAGAGGTTATCCACAAAGCTTTGCACAATCATTGGGGATAAATTAATTCTGGCTGAACGCTATCGCCTCCATGCTTAAAAGCTAAAAGCCACAGGCGATGCACAGGCATAACCTGTCGCTTGTTCAAATCAGCACAGGAGTGCCGAAATGCCCAGCTTCGATTTGTTCCAGATGTTATTTGCCAATTACGCCCTGGCGGCAGGGGTGCTTGTATGGAACGCCTCGAATACTGACCCGATCTGCTTGGCCGTCGACCGCGCCGGGAGGTAACCTTCCGGCCACTCAACTGACGGAGTAGACGATGTCCCTACGATCGATTTGCGTATTCTGCGGCGCCAGCAAAGGCGTCAATCCAGTCTATCAGGAAGCGGCCATTGCGCTTGGCCAGACCCTGGCGGCGAATAACATCAGGCTGATATACGGCGGCGGAGCAGTTGGGCTGATGGGTGTGGTTGCAGACGCCTCCATGGCCGCTGGTGGCGAAGTGATCGGTATTATTCCGCAGAGCCTGAAGAATTCGGAGATTGGCCATCAAGGACTAACCCGGCTGGAAGTGGTCAACGGCATGCACGCCCGCAAGGCGCGAATGGCCGAACTCTCCGATGCTTTTATCGCATTGCCAGGTGGCCTCGGCACCCTTGAGGAACTGTTTGAAGTCTGGACCTGGGGACAACTTGGTTATCACCGCAAACCGCTCGGCCTGCTCGATATCAATCACTTCTACAGCAAGCTCAGCCACTTCCTCGACCACCTCGTCGACGAAGGCTTCGTACGGGCACAACACCGCGGCATGCTCCAGCGCAGCGAATCACCGCAAGCGCTGCTACAGCTGCTGAACGACTGGCAGCCCAGCGCCGAGACCCGATGGGGCGTGCGCCCTTCAGCTTGAAAAACGACCTATTCAGGCCTGGCAAATACCAATCGGTCGGCTGGATGAAAACTGTACAGCTGACCGCAGCCCAACGTCTACGGCGCTCGCCGGAGGTTCGCCCACGGTTATCCACAGGACTCTCCACAGCAATCTTGGATAACTATGCGGCGCACTGCCAACGTCATAAAAATTCTTTTAAATCAGCAAGTAACGCCTTGCATGAGGTGCATCATTATGCCTACAAGCGAAGCAATGCAGGATTGATCAAAGGTTGATCAGGCAACGAAAACCTTAGTGTCGCAAGGGCTCGAACGGTCAGCCCCAAGGTTATCCACAGAACCTTGCACAGATAAACGGGATAACTACGCCTCGTCTATATTCCTGCTCGAACTCGACGGAACAATTCATAGAAAGCGAACTCCCCTTTCTTCCCCGGTTCAAATATCTACGTCCAGCCCTGGAGCAGCCCCATGCTTGTCCAACCCGGCACTATCACGACCCGAGCTCGGCCACTGTCGAGCGGGCAGATTATGAAATGACGGCCTTTCTCGGATTGGTACTTGTGGCTTTTGTCTGCTTCGCGCTGGTCTTCTATATCAAGCAACGGCAATACAACCATCCAGCCCTGCGCATGCCCTATCAGTTGAAACGGCCGTTCTTTCAACCGGCCGAACGTGAACTGCTGGCATTGCTGCAACAGGCGGCGGGAGACGACCATCTGATCCTGAGCAAGGTACGTGTCGCTGATGTGGTCGAGGTCACGGCGATACCTCGGCGAGCGCCTTGGTACCAAGCGGTCAATCGTATCTCGGCGGCGTGTTTCGATTTTCTTCTATGCGACCGGCAGACGCTGGACCTGCTCTGCGCCATCGAAATGGAGCAGGCAACCGAAGCCAACGCCTTCCTCGATGAACTCTGCCAAACCATCGGCCTGCCGCTGGTACGCCTGACGCCCGAAACGGCGCGTTCCTACGCTGAAGTACGCGCTGCAATAGATCGCGCTGCCACAGCCACGCCATAGCAACGCTGCATAAGTCGGTCCGAGCAGAACCGCCTGTCTTGCCGAGTGCTTAATTGGCAAACACCGATCGACACCAACGTGCAGCTGCGCCTTCCGACTGACAGGCACGACAGATAAGGAATCGACATGGCCGGTTTGCTGCGCAATGCGCTGACCTTGCTTCTGGCGCTGCTGAACCGCGAGCGCAAGGCGCCTAACGAGCGATTGTCCGCGCGCTTTCTGGTGACCCCGCTGGATGTCGGCATCGCCAAGCTCAAGAGCGACCGTTATCTGCGCCTGACCGAAGCGGCGCAGATCGACTTCCTTGTCCGTGCCGGCCTCTTCGGCACCCTAATGCGTCGCCGCTATGGCTTCGTCAACGCCTCGGTACTGATTCGCTTCGCCGCGCCAATCAAGCTCTTTAGTCGAGTGACGATCGAGTCCCAGGTGGTCTATCACGACGACCGCTTCACCTACCTTGAACATGTCTTCATCAGCGGCTCCGTCCGTTGCGCCTGTGTGCTGGTAAAGATGAAATTCAAACACGGCCGCCAGACAATCGACCCTGGCAGTTTGCTAGGCCGCGTGGGCTGCACGACCAAACCAGGCTATCTGCAAGCCTGGGACGACATCCTTGCCCAGCCATGGCCATGAACCCTCTCAACCGGAGACAACCTTCGTGAAATCGACATGCTGCTGAAATCACGGCTTTCCGCCCTTTTCGAGCTGGCCTCGCGCTTGATCCGTCGCTATCCGGGCGCCGTCGCGCTGTTCGGCTTCTGTTCGGGCATCGCCAGCTTCGTGCTGGTGGAGCGCCAAGCCGGCTTGGCCAAGGTCATTGCCGCGGTGATGCTGGTCAGCTGGCTCTGGCTGATGCTGGAGAACAGCCTGCGCCGTAGCCTGGAGCGCTGGTTCGGCTGGAAAGTCCCGCGACCGCTGCTGCGCTATGTCACACAGATGGTGCATCAGGAAAGCCTGTTTTTCATCATTCCGTTCTTCTTCATCACCACCACTTGGAACAGCGGTCAATCCGTGTTCACGGTGATGCTAGGAGTCGCCGCGCTGGTCTCGCTGATCGACCCGCTGTACTACAAATGGCTGGCGCCGCGACGCTGGATTTATCTGGCCTTCCATGCGCTGACGTTGTTCGCCGTACTGCTGACGGCACTACCGATCATCTTCCACTTGTCGACGCCACAAAGTTATCTCTGGGCGCTGGGTATCGCCGTGGCGCTGGCGTTACCGAGCCTCAGCGGGCTGTTCCCGACGTGGAACTGGAAGAGCTTGATCGCGGTTCCGCTGTTGGCGGCAGTCGTCGGCCTGGCGGGCTGGATGGGTCGCACCTGGGTACCGCCAGCGACCCTGTGGCTGACCGACGTGGCGGTGACCATGACTCTGAACGATGCTTCGCGCGAACCTGGCAATCGTCTGCGCCAGTTGACCAGCAGCGAGCTACACGCCAACGGACTCTATGCCTTCACCGCGATCAACGCACCGCGCGGCCTGAAGGAACGCATCTACCATGAATGGATGCACAACGGCCGGCGCGTCGACCGCATTGCGCTGGATATCAGCGGCGGACGAGACGCGGGTTATCGCGCCTGGACCCACAAGCGCAACTTCCCCGATAACGCAGAAGGCAGGTGGCGCGTCCGGGTCATGACCGAAGCCGGACAGATGATTGGCATGCTGCGCTTCGAGGTCGCCGAATGAACCGCCAGGCGCGCCATGACTCGAACGCCAGACAGCCGCAATCGCGGGGCTAGCCGGAGGCGATCATGGAATGGTGGGAAATACTGGGCCGCACCGTCGCGTCAGAATTTTCCGACCTTCCCGATCTCGAACATGCGATTCGCGTGTCGGTGCGGCTGTTGTTAGCCGCTGTACTCGGCGGTGTGCTTGGCTACGAGCGCGAATACAAGGGTAAGGCCGCCGGATTGCGGACGCACATGCTGGTGTCGCTGGGCGCCGCGCTGTTCGTGCTGGTGCCGCTTGAAGGAGGCATGCCGCTCGCGGATCTGTCGCGAGTCATGCAAGGCATCATCACCGGCATCGGCTTCCTCGGTGCAGGCACCATACTCAAGGGCAACTCGATTCAGGACGTCAAAGGCCTGACCACAGCCGCCGGCATTTGGCTCACCGCTGCCATCGGCGTCGCTGCCGGGCTCGGCCACGAAGCCACGGCGGTGCTCACAACCTGCTTCGCACTGGTGATATTTCTGCTCATGCCAAGACTGGAACAACACGCCGCCAAGGCTTCGCAGAACGACGACAAACAAGGCCGCGACCGCGAACAGGGTCCCTGATCCGACCGCGACGCCCTCTATTCAGACACAACGCAGGAGCCGCCCATGCCAAGCCGCTACGCCTATCTGATTACCGCGTCGTACCTCATGCTCGGCCTTGCCGGTTGCAGCGATACCGCCAAAGTCCCGGTGGAGGCGGGTTACGGGCCGGACCCTATACTTCCGGCGCCCGACAAGTCCCTGTTCCCAACCGTCAATATCGCCGAAGCCACCGACTGGCCTGACGGAGCAACGCCGCAAGCAGCGCCCGGCCTGCATGTCGAGGCTTTCGCCCGCGATCTCGACCATCCACGCTGGCTCTACGTGCTGCCCAATGGCGACGTCCTGGTCGCCGAAAGCGATGCGCCGCCCAAGCCCGAAGACGGCAAAGGCATCCGCGGCTGGATCATGAAAAAGGTCATGGCCCGCGCCGGCTCCGGCGGTCAGAGCGCTAACCGCATTACCCTGCTGCGCGATAAGGATGGCGACGGTACGCCCGAAGTGCGCACGGCCTTTCTCGAAGGCCTGAATTCCCCCTTTGGCATGGCACTGGTGGGTGACCAGCTCTACGTCGCCAATACCGACGCGCTGATACGTTTCCCTTATGAAGAAGGCACCACTCGCATCGAGCATGAAGGCGAGAAGGTCGTCGACCTGCCAGGTGGGCCGATCAACCATCACTGGACCAAGAACGTGATCGCCAGCCGGGACGGATCGCGCCTGTATGTCACCAGCGGTTCGAACAGCAACGTCGCCGAAAACGGCATGGAAGCCGAGGAGAACCGCGCTGCAATTCTCGAGGTCGATCCGCAGAAAAAGACGCTGCGACTGTTCGCTTCCGGCTTGCGTAACCCCAACGGGCTGGCCTGGCAACCGGACAGCGGTGAACTCTGGACGGCCGTCAATGAGCGCGACGAGATCGGTAGCGACCTTGTGCCCGATTACATGACGTCGGTGCAGGACGGCGGTTTCTACGGCTGGCCCTATAGCTACTACGGCCAGCATGTGGACGACCGCGTCAAACCGCAGCGACCGGATCTGGTCGCCAAAGCACTGGTCCCCGACTACGCCCTCGGCGCCCACACCGCCTCGTTGGGATTGGCGTTTTATGACGGTTCGCTGCTGCCGGAACGCTATCGCAACGGTGCCTTCATCGGGCAGCACGGCTCATGGAACCGCAAACCCCGCAGCGGCTATAAGGTCGTCTTCGTACCGTTCAGGAATGGCGAACCAGACGGCCCTGCGCAGGACGTTCTTACTGGTTTTCTCAATGACGAGGAGCAAGCCATGGGCCGCCCGGTGGGCGTCGCCGTCGACAACGCTGGCGCACTGGTGATCGCCGATGACGTGGGTGATGTGATCTGGCGCGTGACGCCAAGCGATGGCTGAGCGGCCCGTAAGAACAGCTTGCTAGCGACCCGATGGCCATCCATTCATCCGGGCCACCTGATCGCCAGCAAGCTCGCTCCTACGGTACGGCGCTATGATTCCCTGCGTGATCAAACAATCACAGGTAGCCGTCGCACTAATCGGATTTCCTCTGGCGATAGCTCGACCCCGTAAGCCAGCAGCTCGACGCCAGCCTCCTGCGCGTCCCGCAATGCCTCGGCGTAAAGCGGATCGATTTCGCTGGCCGGTCGCACCGCCTCGACCCCCGACAGGTTTACGCAGTAAAGCTGCACCGCTCGCACGCCATCGCGCGCCAAGACCGCCAGCTCCCGCAGATGTCGGGCACCACGAGTAGTCACCGCATCGGGAAAGGCCGCCACAGCGGTATCGCCAAAGCCGAGCGTCACGCTCTTGACCTCGACGAACGCCGGCCCCTCCGGATAATCCAGGCGAAAATCCACCCGGCTGTTTTCTACACCGTAGGCCACCTCCCGCTTGAGCGCGGTGAACCCCGTTAATTCTTCGATCACGCCCGCCAGCAACGCTTCCTCGACCAGTCGGTTGGCCCTCGCCGTGTTGACGCAAGCCAGACGACCCTGTGGCGTTTCGACCAGCTCCCACGTGCCGGGCAGCTTGCGCTTTGGATCACTGTTGCGCTGGAACCAGACCCGCGCGCCCTCGCCCATGCAGTTGAGCATCGAGCCGGTATTCGGGCAATGGATGCACAAATGCTCGCCGGCATCGGTAACGATATCGGCAAGAAAGCGCTTGTAACGCCGGACCAGCCGGCCCGTTTCCAGCGGCGTATCGAAGCGCATCAGCCTTGCCAGCTCTGTAGACCACGGGCGATGCGCTCGACCGCCTGTTCCAGGCGAGGTAGATCCTGTGTATAGGCGAAACGTACATGATGAGCAGCCTGAAACCGGCCGAAATCGAGGCCCGGCGTGATCGCCACGAACTGGGTTTCCAACATGTATTGACAGAAGGCATAGGCATCGCCGCCAAAGGCACTGATATCTGCGTACAAATAGAATGCGCCCTCGGGTTCCACGGCAATACCAAAACCGAGCTCACGCAAGGCCGGCAGCAGGAAATCGCGACGCCGGGCGAACTCGGCCCGGCGCGCCTCGAGAATATCTAGCGTCGCCGGTTCGAAGCAGGCCAGCGCGGCATGCTGGGCCATGGTCGGCGCGCTGATGTAAAGATTTTGCGCCAGTTTTTCCAGCTCCGGCACCGCTTCTGGCGGGGCCACCAGCCAGCCCAGGCGCCAGCCGGTCATGCCGAAGTATTTGGAAAAGCTGTTGAGCACGAAGGCCGCATCGTCGACTTCCAGCACACTCGCCGCATCGGTGCCGTAGGTAAGGCCATGGTAGATCTCGTCCACGACCAGATGCCCGCCGCGCGCCTTCAGCGCCGCAGACAGACCGGCCAGCTCGTCGCGATCGAGTAACGTTCCGGTGGGGTTGGCCGGCGAAGCAACCAGGGCGCCGACGCTGTCCTTGTCCCAGTAACGCGCGACTAGATCGGGTGTCAGTTGGTAGCGGACATCGGGGCCCACCGGCACCAGCTGGGCGGCACCTTCGATCAGCCGTAGGAAATGACGATTACAGGGATAGCCGGGATCCGCCAATAGCCAATGCTTGCCTGGATCGACCAACAAACTGCTGGCGAGCAGCAGAGCGCCGGATCCACCGGGAGTAATCAGTACACGTTCGGGGTCAATACACAGTTGATAGCGCCGAGCGTAGAACCCGGCAATCGCCTCGCGCAGCTGCGGCAACCCACGGGCGGCCGTGTAGCGTGTGTGACCTGCGGCCAGGGCAGCTTGGCCGGCCGCGACGATCGGCTCGGCGGTGGTGAAGTCCGGCTCGCCGATTTCCAGGTGAATGACATCACGCCCCGATGCCTGCAACTCGTTGGCCCGAGCCAGCAATGCCATGACGTGAAAGGGTTCGATTGCACGGCTACGCGCGCTATAAGACGAGGTCATCTGACCTTCCTGATGAGTACAAAACGTGAATTCTACCGAAGGTCTCTCTGACACCGCAGCCACCGTGATACTCGGGAGTAGCGCACCCCGATACGATCTGGTAAGTTCGCCCGCTTGCAGCCGCAGGGC
Source organism: Stutzerimonas sp. (assembly GCF_982611455.1). Lineage (NCBI taxonomy): Bacteria > Pseudomonadati > Pseudomonadota > Gammaproteobacteria > Pseudomonadales > Pseudomonadaceae > Stutzerimonas > Stutzerimonas sp. The sequence continues at coordinate 64,951 of NZ_CEXBBO010000008.1, read as the reverse complement.
CGGCACGGGCCGGCAGAGGGATTCACTATCCTGCGCAATGGACATAGCGAGAGGCGTTCATCCATGCCCATTACCAAAACGACACCCAGCAACCAATTGATTCGCGCCTTCGTGCCCTACAAGGAATCCAAGGGCGAGGAATACATGAGCGACAACATGCGCGCTCATTTCACCGGCATCCTCAATAAGTGGAAGCTGGAACTGATGGAAGAAGTCGATCGCACCGTGCATCACATGCAGGACGAAGCGGCCAACTTCCCCGATCCAGCCGACCGCGCCAGCCAGGAAGAAGAATTCAGCCTGGAACTGCGCGCCCGTGATCGTGAGCGCAAGCTGATCAAGAAGATCGACGAGACGTTGCAGCTGATCGAAGACAACGAATACGGCTGGTGCGATTCGTGTGGCGTCGAGATCGGCATTCGCCGCCTGGAAGCCCGCCCCACCGCCACGCTGTGCATTGACTGCAAGACGCTGGCAGAGATCAAGGAAAAGCAGATCGGTTCCTGATCCCGAACGGGGCGCTTCGGCGCCCCGCTTCATTTCAGCTCTCGCGTCCCGCAGCATCCCGCCTCGCTGATTTTCACCCGAGCCGGCCCGCCATGCCCCCATCCGATTCCGATACACCACCTTACGTTGGCCGCTTCGCGCCCACCCCAAGCGGATACCTGCATTTCGGCTCGCTGATCGCGGCGCTCGCCTCTTATCTCGATGCTCGCTCTGTCGGTGGCCGCTGGCTGTTGCGCATGGAAGACCTCGATCCGCCACGCGAAATGCCCGGCGCGCAAGACGCCATTCTGCGGGCGCTGGAAGCCTACGGCTTCGAATGGGATGGACAGATGGTCCGCCAGAGCGAACGGCTGGACGCCTACAATGTCGTGATCGATCGGCTCTGGCAGGATGGCCACGCCTATGCCTGCGATTGCTCGCGCAAACAACTGCAACCCTTCGCTGGACTGTATCCCGGATTTTGCCGTGATGCCGGACGTGACCCTAAGGACGCCGCCATTCGCCTGTGCGTACCGGACCGGGAATACGCCTTCTCCGACCGGGTACAGGGTGAGTTCCGTCAGCATCTGGGCCGCGAGGTCGGCGACTTCGTCATCCGCCGTCGCGACGGGCTCATCGCTTATCAGCTGGCGGTGGTGCTCGACGACGCCTGGCAGGGCGTGACGGACGTCGTCCGCGGCGCCGACCTGCTCGATTCCACGCCACGTCAGCTGTATGTGCAGCAATTACTTGGCCTGCCACACCCGCGCTATCTGCACGTGCCGCTGATCATCCAGCCGGACGGTCACAAACTGGGCAAACGTTATCGCTCCCCGCCGCTGCAACCGCACGAGGCCACTCCGCTGTTACTTCGAGCGCTGCGCGCCCTCGGTCAGCCGACCCCGAGCGAGCTGAGCGACGCGCGACCCACTGAAGTGCTGACCTGGGCGATTCCACGATGGGACGCCGAACGCATCCCACATTGCCGCACCCTGGCCGAGGCGCAGCTGCGCTGACAAGCCCCGAAAGACGACAAGAGCGCTGAAGGCCGAAAGGCTGGACGAAAAAAGCCTCAGGCGAATCAGTATGGTGCTGGCGCCTAAACCCGCCGGGCTTTTCCTTGCCACTTGTGGCTTGCCGCTTGGCGCTGCTTTACCATTCCGCTACTTCCGACACGAGTTCCAGAATGTACATTTACCGACTGGTGCTGCTCCTGGTGGTGGGGATCTATCTGTTTTCCCCCGCGATCATGGATTGGTGGATCGATCCCAACGGCGCCTGGTACCGGCCCTACCTGTTGTGGCTGATTCTCATCGTGGTGACCTTTATCCTTCAGAGTCAGCGCGATGCAGACGAGCTTTAGCCTCAGCCAGCTGATTCTGATCAGCGTTGCCTATTTATTGATGTTGTTCGGCGTTGCCTGGGTCAGCGAGCGGGGCCTGATCCCGCGCTGGGTGATCCGTCATCCGCTGACCTACACCCTGTCGCTCGGCGTCTACGCCAGTGCCTGGGCGTTCTATGGCACCGTCGGGCTGGCTTATCAGTACGGCTATGGATTTCTCGCCACCTACCTGGGCGTGTGCGGCGCGTTTTTGCTGGCACCGGTACTCCTTTATCCAATCCTGCGCATCACCCGCACCTACCAGCTGGCTTCGCTGGCGGACTTGTTCGCCTTCCGCTTCCGTAGCACCTGGAGCGGCGCGCTGACCACCATCGTGATGCTGATCGGCATGTTGCCATTGCTGGCCTTGCAGATTCAGGCGGTGGCCGACGCCATCGGCATTCTTACCCTCGAGCCGCTGCAGGAGCGAGTGGCGCTGGGTTATTGCGTGATGATCATGTTGTTCACCATCCTCTTCGGCGCCCGGCATATCGCTACGCGGGAGAAACATGAAGGACTGGTGTTCGCCATCGCTTTCGAGTCGGTAGTCAAACTGCTGACCTTCGGCGCCATTGGCCTGTATGCGCTGTATGCCGTGTTCGGCGGCCCGCATCAGTTGGAGATCTGGCTGCTGCAGAACCAGTCCGCGCTGCAGGCACTGCATACGCCGCTGCAGGAAGGCCCCTGGCGGACCCTGCTGCTGGTGTTCTTCGCCTCGGCGATCGTCATGCCGCACATGTATCACATGACCTTCACCGAGAATCTCAACCCGCGCGCCCTGGTCAGCGCCAGCTGGGGACTGCCGTTGTACCTGCTGCTGATGAGCCTAGCCGTGCCGCTGATTCTCTGGGCCGGCCTCAAGCTCGGCGTCAGTACCAACCCCGAGTACTTCACCCTCGGCCTGGGCCTCACCGCGCAAAGCGATGTGCTGACCTTGGTGGCTTTTGTCGGCGGATTGTCGGCATCCAGCGGGTTAATCATTGTGAGCACCCTGGCGTTATCTGGAATGGCACTCAACCACCTGGTGCTACCGCTCTATCAGCCACCTACCGAAGGCAACATCTATCGCTGGCTGAAATGGACCCGACGCAGCCTGATCCTGGCGATCATCATGGCCGGTTATGGCTTCTATCTGCTGCTGGGTGCGGAACAGGACCTGTCCAACCTGGGCATCGTTGCCTTCGTCGCCACGCTGCAGTTTCTTCCAGGCGTGCTCTCGGTGCTCTACTGGCCGACCGCCAACCGTCGCGGCTATATCGTCGGACTACTGGCGGGAATCGCCGTCTGGGTAGTGACGATGCTATTGCCGCTGGTGGGCAATCTCGACGGCTTCTACATTCCGTTGTTCAACGTCGTCTACGTACTCGACGACACCAGCTGGCACTTGGCGGCGATCGCCTCGCTGGCAATCAATGTTCTGGCGTTTTCGCTATTCTCGCTATTCACCGAAACCAGTGCCGAGGAGCAGGCCGCCGCCGAAGCCTGCGCCGTAGAGAACGTGCGCCGGCCACAACGGCGCGAGCTGGCGGCCGCCTCGCCACAGGAATTTGCCACTCAGCTAGCCAAACCGCTGGGTGCCAAGACCGCCCAACGCGAGGTGGAACAGGCGCTGCGGGACTTGCAGTTGCCCTTCGATGAGCATCGCCCCTATGCCCTGCGCCGGCTGCGCGACCGCATCGAGGCAAATCTGTCGGGTCTCATGGGCCCGAGCGTCGCACAGGATATCGTCGAGAATTTTCTGTCCTACAAGAACGGCGCCGATGGTTACGTCACCGAAGACATCCACTTCATCGAAAGCCGCTTGGAGGAATATCACTCGCGCCTGACCGGGCTTGCCGCGGAACTCGATGCGCTACGCCGTTATCACCGCCAGACGCTGCAGGAGCTGCCGATGGGCGTCTGCTCGCTGGCCAAGGATCAGGAAATCCTGATGTGGAATCGCGCGCTGGAAGAACTCACCGAGATTCCAGCGTTGCAAGTGGTTGGCTCGCGCCTGTCGACCATCGCCGAGCCCTGGCAGAGCCTGCTGATGGATTTCATCGAGCAGAGCGATGAGCATTTGCATAAGCAGCGATTACAGCTGGACGGCCACAGCCGCTGCTTGAATCTGCACAAGGCAGCCATCGCCGAGCCGCTGGCACCTGGCAACAGCGGCCTGGTCCTGTTGATCGAGGACCTCACCGAAACCCAGCAACTGGAAGATCGGCTGGTTCATTCCGAGCGACTGGCGAGCATCGGCCGGCTGGCTGCCGGAGTCGCCCACGAAATCGGCAATCCGATCACCGGCATTGCCTGCCTGGCGCAAAATCTGCGAGAAGAGCGCGAAACCGACAATGAAATCAGTGAGATCAGCAACCAGATCGTCGAACAGACCAAGCGCGTTTCGCGCATCGTCCAATCGCTGATGAGCTTCGCCCATGCCGGTGGCCGGCAGCAGGACATGTACCCGGTAAGTCTGGCCGAGGTCACGCAGGATGCGATCGCCCTGCTCTCACTCAACCGGCACGGCACCGAGGTGCGTTTCTTCAACCTCTGCGATCCCGGCCATCAGGCCGAAGGCGATCCGCAACGCCTCGCCCAGGTTCTGATCAATCTGCTGTCCAACGCCCGCGACGCCTCGGAGCCCGGCGGTGCGATTCGTGTGCGTAGCGAGGTGTCCGAGCAGACCGTTTACCTGATCGTCGAAGACGAAGGCAGCGGCATTCCGCAGTCGATTCAGGACCGTCTGTTCGAGCCTTTTTTCACCACCAAAGACCCCGGCGAAGGCACGGGGCTGGGCCTCGCGCTGGTCTATTCGATCGTGGAAGAGCATTATGGCCAGATCAATATCGACAGCCCGGCAGACCCAGAGACCCAACGCGGCACCCGCTTCCGCATCACCCTGCCGCGGTATGTCGAGGCGACAAATGCCACTGATTGATGAGGCGAGCAGCGTGTTCGCCTGTTATCGGCCGTGAACGACACAGCGTGCAACTGGCCAAGCAGAGAAAGGGTCAGCCCACATGCGCTGGCGCCCCGACAAGCATCGCACGCGCCGTTTCCCACCGGCCTGTAGCCGCCTCCAGACCGTCGAGAGAGTACTGATGTCACATATTCTGATCGTCGAAGACGAAACCATCATCCGCTCCGCCCTGCGCCGACTCCTCGAACGCAACCAGTACGAGGTCAGCGAAGCCGGTTCGGTGCAGGAGGCGCAAGAACGCTTCAGCATTTCTGGTTTCGATCTCATCGTCAGCGATTTGCGGTTGCCCGGTGCGCCCGGCACCGAACTGATCAAGCTTGCCGAAGGCACCCCGGTGCTGATCATGACCAGCTATGCCAGCCTACGCTCAGCGGTGGACTCGATGAAAATGGGCGCGGTGGACTACATCGCCAAGCCCTTCGACCACGACGAGATGCTGCAGACCGTGGCGCGCATCCTCAACGATCGGCAGCAGGCAACCACCGCACCCGCTGCCGCATCGCGCGGCACATCTACCGCCACCGGGACTACGACCCAGGGCAACGCGGGCAACAGCGAGATCGGCATCATCGGCCGCTGCGGCCCGATGCAGGATTTGTTCGGCAAGATTCGCAAGGTCGCACCGACCGACTCCAACGTGTTGATCCAGGGGGAATCGGGCACCGGCAAGGAACTCGTCGCACGTGCTCTGCACAACCTCTCTCGCCGGGCCAGGGCGCCAATGATTTCGGTCAATTGCGCCGCGATTCCGGAAACGCTGATCGAGTCCGAGCTCTTCGGTCATGAAAAAGGTGCGTTCACCGGTGCCAGCGCAGGTCGCGCAGGTTTGGTCGAGGCTGCCGATGGCGGCACATTGTTCCTGGACGAGATCGGCGAGCTGCCGTTGGAAGCACAGGCGCGGCTGTTACGCGTGCTACAGGAGGGCGAGATCCGGCGTGTCGGCTCTACTCAGTCGCAGAAGGTCGACGTGCGCCTGATCGCCGCGACCCACCGCGACCTGAAGACGCTGGCCAAGAATGGGCAGTTCCGCGAAGACCTCTATTACCGGCTGCATGTCATTGCCTTGAAGCTACCGCCTCTACGCGAGCGCGGCAGCGATGTGCTGGAGATCGCCAGGGCTTTCCTGGCGCGACAGTGCGAGCGCATGGGCGGCGACGAGCTGCATTTTTCCCGCGAGGCTGAGCAGGCTGTACGGCTATATACCTGGCCGGGTAACGTGCGCGAGCTGGAGAACGCCATCGAGCGAGCGGCAATCCTTAGCGAGAGCGCGGAGATCAGCGCCGAGCTGCTGGGTATCGACATCGAGATTGATGGTCTAGATGACGACTTCGATGAATCCTGCGCTTCGCTGGGTTCTGCCGTCTCGACGAGCAACGAGCCAACCGAAGACCTGTCGCTGGAAGATTATTTCCAGCATTTCGTCCTTGAGCACCAGGACCACATGACCGAAACCGAACTCGCCCGCAAGCTGGGCATCAGCCGCAAGTGCCTGTGGGAACGTAGGCAGCGCCTGGGCATCCCGCGGCGCAAATCGAGCGCAACCGGGTAGCGGGTTGTTACCGCACGGGAACAACACGTAACAAAAACCGGGTTCATCGGTAACGGGAACCCGGTTTTTCTTGGGCGTCGAAACCTACAAAAAATATCAAGCCATTGAAAACAAAGAACTTTTCAAAACTGGCACGGCAAATGCTTTCTATCTGGCACAACAACAATAACAAGCAGACCCACAATAAGAACAAGACGTACCGGCTCTAGCAGAATAAATACAAGAAGGCGGAGGCGTAGCTAACTGATTCTTTTGGAGAGGAAATGCCGAATGGGGTTTTGCCCCACGACCAGGCTGAGAACAACAAAAACTGCATAAGCAGAGCCTGAACTGGTTGGATCATTGATCGATGGCAAATCAGCGACCAAAGAAATCCGTTTGCTCTTTGCTCCCAACGTAGGAGCGATTCCTGGAAGCGATAGCCGAAAGGAACGGGTGATCAAACAAAAACAACACGCCCGAAATACTATAACAACAAAGCACGCGACATCATTTAAAGGGGGAGCTTCGGCTCCCCCTAGTGCTTTCTGGCTTGGCCGTTGTTTTGACACCTCCCCGCGCTTCGTTCACCATCCCGGTTCCCGGTGCTAGAATCCACGCTCGTTTCGTGGCTATTCCCTTTGCCACCTTGTCATTTCGCCACACAGTGCCTCTCATGCTGAAAAAGCTGTTCCAGTCTTTTCGTTCTCCCCTGCGCCGCTTCCCGCATCCTCGTCGCACACCCGAAATACTGTCCAGCCGGCAGCATTCGCTGCATCGCAACGATCTCAGCCGACACGCCGTCAGCGTCGTCGAGCGACTTCAGCAGGCGGGCTATCAGGCCTATGTAGTCGGTGGTTGTGTGCGTGACTTGCTCTTGCAGCTCGCCCCCAAGGATTACGACGTCGCTACCAGCGCCACTCCCGAGCAGGTCCGCGCTGAGTTCCGAAACGCAAGGGTCATCGGCCGCCGCTTCAAGCTGGTCCATGTACATTTCGGGCGCGAGATCATCGAGGTCGCCACCTTCCGCGCCAACCATCCCGAAACAGATGACGACGACGATGACGCCAGTCATCTCGCCTCGCGCAACGAGAGTGGTCGAATCCTGCGCGACAACGTCTATGGCACGCTGGAAGACGATGCCCAGCGTCGCGACTTCACCATTAACGCCTTGTATTACGATCCGTCGACCGAGCGCATTCTCGACCATACCCACGGTGTTCACGATATTCGCAACAGGCTGATCCGCCTGATCGGTGATCCCGAACAACGCTACCAGGAAGATCCGGTGCGCATGCTGCGAGCGATCCGCTTCGCCGCGAAGCTGGACTTCGAGATCGAAAAACACAGCGCCGAACCGATTGCCGACCTGGCCGAACTGCTGAACGACGTGCCCTCTGCACGCCTGTTCGACGAAGTCATCAAATTGTTTCTCAGCGGCCAGGCCGAAAGAACTTTCGAGCTGCTGCTGGAGTACGACCTCTTTGCCCCGCTGTTCCCGGCCAGTGCCGAGGCGCTGGAAGATAATCCCGACTACGCAGGCACCCTGATTCGCAATGCTCTAGCCAATACTGACCAGCGCATCGCCCAAGGCAAGCCCGTGACCCCCGCCTTTCTATTTGCCGCCTTGCTCTGGCCAGCACTGCCGGCACGCGTTGCCGAGGCACAGGCCCGCGGCCTGCCGCCGATTCCGGCCATGCAAGAAGCCGCACATGACCTGATTTGGGAACAATGCCAGCGCACCGCCATTCCCAAACGCTTCACCATGCCGATGCGGGAAATCTGGGACATGCAGGAACGCCTGCCACGTCGCCAAGGACGTCGCGCCGATCAACTGCTGGAAAACCCGCGCTTCCGTGCTGGCTACGATTTTCTTCTACTGCGCGAGAGCGCCGGGGAGCAAACCGGCGGTCTCGGCGAATGGTGGACCGAATATCAGGAAGTCAGCGATAGCGAGCGTCGCAATATGATTCGCGGCCTCAGCAAGGACGATGGCAGCGGCGCACCGCGCAAGCGCCGTCGCAGCAGCCGCAAGCGCGGCTCTAGCGGAAACACACCGGCTTCTACTGACTGATATGGAACGCGTGTACATCGGCCTCGGTAGCAACCTGGCCGAACCGCGCCAGCAATTGCGCGGTGCACTCGATGCATTGGCCATCGTTCCTGAATCAAGAATTGCCTCCGTTTCCTCTCTTTACGTCAGTGACCCGCTCGGACCACCGGACCAACCGCGCTATAACAATGCCGTCGCCGCGCTGGACACCACGCTAGCTCCGCTGATGTTGCTCGATGCGCTGCAAGCCATCGAACTGGCCCAGGGCCGAACACGCAAGGCTGAGCGCTGGGGCCCCCGAACGCTGGATCTGGATATTCTGCTGTTCGGTGACCGACTCATCGACGAGCCACGCCTGACGGTCCCGCACTATCATCTGCACGCCAGGGCCTTCGCCCTGTATCCGCTGGCGGATGTGGCCCCTGAAGATTTGCAACTGGCCGATGGTCGCCGCCTTGCCGATCTGCTCGCGGCCTGCCCATTCGAAGGCCTCGAACGCCTTGACGAGCCGCTGTAACCACTCGGTAACAGTTGTAACAACGCAGGTAACACTCACGATTGACTTAGCACGCCGCCATCGGGACTATAAGCGCCCTCTGCCGGCACGCATCGAATAGGGGCAAGCCCGCCCCATCGCTGACGCTCCGACTGCAATCGTGATCCCTCAGAGGCTCTAGGGTCTGTTGACGTTTCGTCGCGGCCGCGACGGAGGCCCGTTTGACGCAGAACAAGGCGCGAGGAGTGTGGTTTGGTTATTCCCAATGAGCGACGAGTAACGCAGTGCTGCGTCAAACGGGCCCCGTCCCCGCGGGTTGCGCGTCAAATCGCGCCAGGCAAGGCGCGGGACGCAGGGAATGGTCATTCCCTTGCCAAGTCCCGCAACGCCGCCTGGCGCGATTTGACGCAGCAACGCGGCTCGCTGCGAAGCATCAACAGACCCTAGGAGGACGGTATTCATGCCAGACGTAACCCTGACCACCCTGCAAGGCCTCAAGCAGAAAGGCGAGAAGATCGTCATGCTCACCTGCTATGACGCGACTTTCGCCAAAACTGCCTGCGAAGCCGGAGTCGAGATGTTGCTGATTGGCGACTCCCTGGGCATGGTCCTGCAAGGTCATGACAGCACACTCCCCGTTTCCGTGGACGAGATGGCCTATCACACCGCCTGCGTCAAACGCGGCAACCGCGGTGCGATGATCGTCGCCGATCTTCCTTTCATGGCCAACGCCACGGTCGAACAGACGTTGAATAGTTCAGCCGCGCTGATGAAAGCCGGCGCGCACATGATCAAGGTCGAAGGCGCAGCCTGGCTGGCCGAATCCATCCGTCTGCTGACCGAACGCGGCATTCCGGTCTGCGCGCATATGGGCCTCACCCCGCAGACAGTCAACGTGCTGGGCGGCTACAAGGTGCAAGGCCGCCAGGAAGCCCAGGCGCTGCAAATGATCGCTGATGCCAAGGCCCTCGAGGCAGCAGGCGCCGCGATGCTGTTGCTTGAGTGCGTACCCAGTGAACTTGCGGCACGCATCACCCAAGCCGTTTCGGTGCCGGTAATCGGCATCGGGGCTGGCAGCTCAACCGACGGCCAGGTGCTGGTTTTGCATGACATGCTCGGCCTGTCCCTCAGCGGACGCGCGCCTAAATTCGTCAAGAATTTCATGCAGGAACACGGCGACATCACATCCGCCATCGCAGCCTACGTCCAAGCGGTGAAAAACGTGGAATTCCCAGCCGCCGAACACGGGTTTTCGTCATGAACGTGGTGAAAACCATCGCTGACCTGCGCGCCGCAGTGGCGCGCGCGCGCGGGGAAGGCAAGCGCATCGGCTTCGTACCGACCATGGGCAACCTGCACTCCGGTCATATCGCTTTGGTAAAGAAAGCCGGCCAACGCGCCGATTTCGTTGTCGCGAGCATCTTCGTCAATCCGCTGCAGTTCGGTCCTAATGAAGATCTCGCCAGTTATCCGCGTACGCTCGCGGCCGACCAGGAGAAGCTCTTCGACGCGGGATGCCACTTGCTGTTTGCTCCCAGCGTCGAGGAAATGTATCCCCATGGTCAGGCGCTGCAAACCATCGTCAGCGTTCCCGGCGTGTCCGAGGGGCTCTGTGGCGGCAGTCGTCCAGGGCACTTCGATGGCGTCTCGACCGTAGTCAGCAAGCTGTTCAACATGGTACTGCCCGATCTCGCGGTGTTCGGCCAGAAGGATTTCCAGCAGTTAGCGGTGATCCGCACCATGGTTCGTGACCTGAACATGCCGGTGCAGATCATTGGCGAGCCAACCATGCGTGCCGAGGACGGCTTGGCGCTGTCCTCGCGCAACGGCTACCTCAGTGCCGATGAACGCGCCACCGCCCCAGCGCTGTACCGCACGCTGAATCAGTTGGCAGACGCGATTCGAAATGGGGATCGCGACTTCCCAGCGTTGCTGACCAGGGGAAAACAGGCGTTGCAATCAGCCGGCTTACGTCCCGACTATCTGGAAATCCGCAACGCGACCGATCTGCAACCAGCCGAAGCGGATATGCGAGAGCTGGTCATCCTCGCAGCAGCATTCCTCGGCAGGACCCGCCTGATCGATAATCTGCGGGTCGATATCAAGCCCGCATCGGTATAACCGCCGATCATCGGCACTGCCCCGCCCGCCCCTCGGTCTTGATCACGCCAGAGGGTTCGGGCACACTCTGCGCCGCTTGCGCCCCCGGAGGAACCCGCCATGCACGCCATCATGCTCAAGGCCAAATTGCACCGCGCCCAGGTGACCCACTCGGTGCTGGATTACGAAGGCTCCTGCGCCATCGACGGTGACTGGCTGGACCTGGCCGGCATCCGCGAATACGAGCAGATTCAGATTTACAACGTCGACAACGGTGAACGCTTCACCACCTACGCCATCCGCGGCGAAGAAGGTTCGAAGATTATTTCCGTTAACGGCGCGGCAGCCCACAAGGCTGGCGTCGGTCATCGATTGATCATCTGCGCTTATGCGCACTACAGCGAAGCCGAACTGGCCAGCTTCAAGCCCCACGTTCTTTACATGGGCGCTGACGGCGATCTCAGCCATACCAGCAATGCAATTCCGGTTCAGGTTGCCTGATCTCGAACCGAATGAGCTGTACGGAAAGCCCGCAACGTCATCCGCGCTGCGGGCTTTTTTGCGTCTTGGGGGTTTCCCCTGGGAAGCGAAATCTGCAATGGTCCCAGTGTTGTGGCAAGTATCGGAAACGCGGGCAGCGAGCATTCGGAACGCCGCGCGTTTTTCCAAGTCAGACCAGTCTCGAAGACACAGGATTTTCCGTCGCCGCTTCGCCCAGTGGAGCGGTACGCACCTGCTCCAATCAGGATGAATGCCAGCGTGTCCGCATGATCGAATGACTGTCCGACGGCTGTAGGCGCATCCATGCCGTCGCATGGAGCGCGCAGATTCGCAGACAGTCCGCCAAGCAAAGGAAGCCGCACTACCATGAGCTATTACCAGCACCCTCTCGATGCCACCGGCCTGTCGTCATGGAAGGCTTTGGAAGAACACCGCCTGACGATGCAGAACTTCCGCATGCGCGAGGCGTTCAAGGCCGACCCGACACGCTTCGATGATCTGTCGGTTTCCTGCTGTGGCCTGTTTCTCGATTATTCGAAGAACCTGATTACCGCCGAAACCCGCACGCTGTTGGTCAATCTGGCCCGCGAAGCGGGTGTCGAGCAGGCCGCTCACGCCATGTTCGAGGGCGAGCGGATCAACGCATCGGAGAACCGTCCGGTGCTGCATACCGCGCTGCGCCGCCCGATGGGCGACTCGGTAATGATCGACGGCCAAAACATCATCCGCGACGTACATACCGCACTGGCGCAGATGACGGACATCGTTACTCGCATTCACAACAACCTTTGGCGCGGGTTCAGCGACAAGACCATTACCGACGTGGTGAACATCGGCATCGGCGGCTCGTTCCTCGGCCCGCAGCTGGTGTCCGAAGCGCTGCTACCGTTCACCCAGCACGGCGTGCGAACGCATTACCTGGCCAACATCGACGGCAGCGAATTCCGCGAAGTGACTGCCAAGCTTAACGTCGAGACCACACTGTTCATCATTTCCAGCAAAACCTTCGGCACGCTCGAGACATTGAAGAACGCCCAAGCCGCGCGCACCTGGTATCTGGGCAAGGGCGGTACTGAAGAGAAGCTCTACCGTCACTTCATCGCTGTGACCAGCAACAAGCAAGCCGCGGTCGACTTCGGTATTCGCGAGAAAAATATTTTCCCAATGTGGGACTGGGTTGGCGGCCGCTACTCGCTGTGGTCGGCAATTGGCTTGCCCATCGCCCTGGCCATCGGCATGTCCAACTTCAAGGATTTGCTGTCCGGTGCCTACAGCATGGACCAACATTTCCTCACCGAGCCGTTCGAAAGCAACATGCCGGTCCTGCTGGCGATGCTGGGCGTCTGGTACCACAACTTCTGGGGCGCGCAGAGCTATGCCTTTTTGCCCTACGACCATTACCTGCGCAACTTCGTCAAACACTTGCAGCAGATGGACATGGAGTCCAATGGCAAGAGCGTCCGTCAGGACGGCACACCGGTTTCCTGCACCACCGGCCCGGTGATCTGGGGCGGCGTCGGCGCCAACGGCCAGCACGCCTATCATCAGCTGCTGCACCAGGGCACCCCGCTGATCCCGGCCGACTTCATCGTGCCGGTGGTCAGTCACAACCCGGTCGCCGATCACCACGAGTGGCTCTACGCCAATTGCCTGTCACAGAGTCAGGCTCTGATGCTGGGCAAGACACGCGAAGAAGCCGAAGCCGAACTGCGCGCCAAAGGCATGAGCGAAGCCGAGATTGAGCGTCTGGCACCGCATAAGGTGATTCCGGGTAACCGGCCGAGCAACACCGTCGTCATGGAAACCATCAGTCCCGGCCGTCTCGGCGCGCTGATTGCGCTGTACGAGCACAAGGTATTCGTGCAGGGCGTGATCTGGGGAATCAACTCCTTCGATCAATGGGGCGTCGAGTTGGGCAAGGATCTGGGCAAGGCCGTCTACGGGCAGATGACCAGCTTCGACGCACCACCGGCAGAAGATGCCTCGACCCAGGGCCTGATCGACTTCTTCCGCGGGCGTCATCGCGGCTGAGCCACAGCGCAAGCCGGACAGCGCCCCCCGCTGTCCGGCTCTCCGTCATTTATCTTCAGGCTAAGCGTTCTTGACCGACACTGATCGGCTGGGCCTGGGTAATCTCTGCGCTTCGGGTAACATCCCCCTACTCAGCCACGCCAGACGTAGCCCTTGGAAATCATTCGCCGACATATCGAATCGCAGGTGCTCAGCCTTACCGGACTGGCAATCGGCGGTGTCGACTACGAAAACCCGCCGGGCGACCCTGGGCTGTTCGGCCCGGATTCCGTCTGCTGGCGCGTACATGGCGACTTCACTTCGATGTTGGTGGGTGGTATTTCCGCCCTTCTGCTGCAAACTCTGCACCCGTTGGCGCTGGCGGGCGTCTGGGATCACTCGAATTTTCGCGAAGATCTGCTTGGTCGTCTACGCCGTACCGGGCAATTTATCTCGGCCACGACATTCGGCAGCCAGACCGATGCACAACGGTTGATTGAGCGGGTCCGATCGATTCATCTGAAGGTCATCGGACACGCCGCCGACGGCCGCCCTTACGCCGCCTACGATCCGGACCTGCTGACCTGGGTGCATGTGGCCGAGGTCAGCAGCTTCCTAAAGGCGCATTTGCGCTATCTCAACCCAGCGCTGCCCGACAACGAACAAGATCGTTATTACGCCGAAGTTGCCTTGATTGCCGAAAGCCTCGGCGCCCGAGACGTACCGCGTTCCAAGCAACAGGTCGCGAACTACCTGGAGGCAGTTCGGCCACAGCTGCGATGTGACGAACGCTCCCTGGAAATCATCCGCGTACTTTTCAGCGCTCCGGCGCCGAGCATGTTGGCCAGACCCTTTGGTGCGTTGATGATGCAAGCTGGCGTGGAACTGCTGCCAGACTGGGCCAGCACCATGCTCGGACTGCAGCAAAGCCCGCACCAGCGCCAATTGATCCAGCTCGGTGTCAGGCGCACCGCTCCGGTGCTGCGCTGGGCCGTGCGCAGCGGTTCGGTTCATCGAGCGCGGCGCCGCATGGGCCTGCCAAGCCGCTAGCGGAAGCAGCAGGTTTGCAGGTGAAGTCGAGCACCACACAGGCTCAACGCCGATGTTTTCCGATAAACTGCGCGCCCATCTCACCGAGTCGCCGCGCATGCCTTCTCTCGAACAGGCGCTGCGCGCCGCCTACCGCAATCGCGAAGCACTGCTCATTCAACTGCATGAGCAAGCCACCGACTGTTACCGGTTGTTCCATGGCAGCCAGGAAGGCGCGCCAGGCCTGACGGTTGATCGTTATGGCCAGCAGCTGCTGGTGCAGAGCTTCCATCAAACCCTCGAACGTGACGCGCTGCTGGCCCTGCATAAGCAGATTTGCACGAGCCTCGGCGAGCCCTTGTCCCTCGTCTACAACGACCGTTCCCAGGGCAACTCGCGTATCGATAGAAACGATCCGGTGTACCGCGCCGATGCAGCTGCGCTGGGCGATCAGATCGGACGGGAGTGGGGCATCAACTACCGCGTGCGCGCCCGTCATGCTGGCCAGGATCCGCTGTTGTTTCTCGATCTGCGCAACGTTCGCGGCTGGGTCAAGGCCAACAGCGTCGGTAAGTCGGTTCTCAACCTTTTCGCCTATACCTGCGGCGTCGGTCTTTGCGCGGCAGCCGGCGGTGCGCGCGAGGTCTGCAACCTGGACTTCGCCGAAAGCAATTTGGCGGTCGGGCGGGAGAATGGCGCGCTCAACCCCGATCTGGCACCCATGCAGTTCGTTCAATCGGACTATTTTCCAGCGATCCGGCAGCTGGCGGGCCTGCCCGTCCCGCAGCGGCGCGGTCGCCAGCTCCCCGACTACCCGCGTCTCGCACCGAAGCAGTTCGACCTGGTATTGCTCGATCCACCGGCCTGGTCGAAAAGCGCATTCGGCACAGTCGATTTATTGCGCGACTACCAGAGCCTGCTCAAGCCTGCGCTTCTCGCCACGGCTGACGATGGAATACTGATTTGCTGCAACAACCTGGCGAAGGTCAACTTGGAAGACTGGCGTGAACAGGTGCTGCGCTGCGCGGCCAAGGCCGGACGATCTGTACGTCATTGGCAGGTACTATCGCCAGCGTCGGACTTTCCATCTGCCGACGGACAGCCCCCGCTGAAGATCCTCGCACTGCAATTGTGAAGCACCGCAGAACCCGGCGCGCTAGAGGAACCCGCGGGTCGTGCCATACTCCAAGGCAGTCCATCGCCTGGAAAGTAGGTCCGCATGCCCAACGGAATGAAGCGCGCACTCATCGGTCTGATGACCGCTCTGGTCTGCTATTGCCTCCTCGGCTTTCTGATACTGCCCGGTGTGGCCCAGCGTGTCGTCAATCAGCAACTGGTTCAATACGCAACGGTGCCGGCACGCCTGGAGCGGATCGAATTCAACCCATTCAGCCTCGAACTCATGCTGTTCAACCTGCGGCTAGGCGAAGAAGGTCAGCAGCAACTCGGCTTCGAACGCCTCTATCTGGACCTGGAGTGGAGCAGCCTGTGGCGTCGCACCCTGCAGATCGCAGATATCGAATTGATTCGGCTGCACACCGAGGTGGTGTTCGACGAGAACGGCGTACTCAATCTGGCTCAGCTATTCGACCTGCCACCGAATACAGACGAGGAGAGCCCGGAAGAGGCTGACGACGAACCTTTCGCGCTGCGTATTGGCCGGCTGCAGCTGGTGGAAGGTTCGGTCCACTTCGCCGATCAGCGTCCCGAGGAGCCGATCGATTTTTTGCTCGATTCACTCAACTTCGAGCTGCTCAATTTCGCCACCCGCTCGGATGACGCAGCCGATGCGGTCCTGGTCGCTACAGGTCCCAGCGGCGCCCGCGTGGACTGGACAGGACAGCTCAATCTGGCACCGGTCAGTTCGTCCGGCCGGCTAGAAATCAGCAACCTGCTGCTAAAAGATTTCTGGGCCTATGCGCGTGACGCGGTACCGCTACAGCTACAGGAAGGCCGGCTGAGTTTCGCCAGCGATTATCGGCTCGACCTTGCGGAACGCACCGACCTGCAACTGAGCAATCTGGATGCGCAACTCGCGTCATTCAAGCTCGACACCCCTGATGGGCAACCGCTGGTTCGCCTGGAGAATCTGGAAATCAGCCAGACTTCGCTGGACCTGGTCAAGCAGCAGGTGGTGATCGGTCAGCTGCGAAGCCAGAAGCTGGAAACATGGGCGACTCGCGAGCACGACGGCGAGTTGAACTGGCAAAAACTCCTCGCATCCTCACCGAATGCAGCCGATGACCAGAGCCAGACGACCCAGGAGACGGATAACACCGAATCACCGCAATCACCGCAATCACCCGCGGCTGAAGACGGTGCTACAGCAGACAGCAATGCCTGGCAGGTTCTGTTGCGTGACGCACAGCTTCGCGACTATCAGGTGCATCTGAGCGATCGTGTACCTGAGGAAGAAGTCACCCTGGAGCTGGGTCCGCTGAATCTCGATGTGTCCGACTTCGACAGCCTGGGCACCACTCCTTTCAGCCTCGAATTGGACACAGCTGTTGGCAATCAGGGCTCTCTGCAGGCGGAGGGGCAGCTGCAGCTCAAGCCTGCTACAGGAACGCTGAACATCAAGACGCAGGATATCGACCTGCGCATCGCCCAGGCCTACCTGACACCTCTCGTACATTTGGAATTACGCAGCGGGCTCCTCGCCAGCCAACTGGAACTCGAACTGACCGGCACCGAACCGCTGGCATTCAATCTCGGAGGGACTGCCGAGATCACCCAGCTGCACACGCTGGATACCATCAAAGACCGTGACTTCGTCAAATGGCAGCGATTGCAACTCGACGGGCTCGATTATCAGCACCCTCAACAACTACAGATAGAGCGCATCGGCCTGACGCAGCCCTATGCACGCTTCATCATCAATCCAGACCTCACCACCAATATCAACGATCTTCTGGTGGACAAGACATCGGCGGCCGATAGCACAATCCCCGGCGCAACGGAGCAAACGGAGCAAACGGAGCCGATGGCCATCCGCATCGGCGGAATTTCCATCAACGACGGATCGGCGAATTTTTCCGATCTCAGTCTGCGCCCTCCGTTCATCACGGCGGTGCAGGAGCTCAATGGCGAGATCGGGACGATCGACAATCGAGAGCAGTTGCCAGCTTCGGTTGATGTGAAAGGCAAGGTCGACCGCTACGCCCCGGTGAGCATCAAGGGGAAGCTCACCCCTTTCGATCCGTTGCAGAGTCTTGATATCGCTACCAGCTTCAGGCAAGTGGAACTGACCACCCTTTCCCCCTACTCCGGCAAGTTCGCCGGTTACCGCATCCGCAAGGGCCGGCTCGATCTCGACCTGCACTACCGCATCCAGCAAGGCCAGCTGAACGCCGAAAACAAGGTCGTGCTGCAGCAGCTACAACTCGGCGAGCAGGTCGACAGCCCCGAGGCAGTTGATCTGCCGGTGCGACTGGCCGTCGCGCTGTTGAAAGACAGCCGGGGCACGATTTCTCTCGAGCTGCCGGTGCAGGGCAACCTCAACAACCCTCAGTTCGATGTCATGCCCATTGTCTGGCAGACACTGCGCAAC
Organism: Stutzerimonas sp.; assembly: GCF_982611455.1. NCBI lineage: Bacteria > Pseudomonadati > Pseudomonadota > Gammaproteobacteria > Pseudomonadales > Pseudomonadaceae > Stutzerimonas > Stutzerimonas sp. Next base: position 46,855 of record NZ_CEXBBO010000008.1, on the reverse strand, counting down.
CTCATCACGCGGGCGGTCAAGGCACCTTTCAAGTTTCTTGCCGGGCTGGCGGGTGGCGATCAGGACGACCTCAGCCAAGTACTCTTTGCCCCAGGCAACAGCGACCTCGATCAACAGGCGCGCGGCAACCTCGACACCCTGGCCCGTGCGCTGCAGGAACGCCCAGTGTTACGCCTGGAAGTCGAAGGCCAGAGCTCGCCACAAGCGGACGGGCCGCTGCTGGCCGAACAGTGGCTGCAAAGCGAATATCAGGAAACCTGGTACAAGGTGCTGCAACGCCGTGGCGACAAGGTGCCTGCCGATGCCGCGCAGCTGGACGTCGGCGAGGAGGAGAAAACCGCATTGCTGGAAGGCATCTACCGCAGCCGGCTTGGGCAACAACCGCCCGCGCAATGGAGCGAGCTCGACGAGCAGGAACGCAGCAAGAAGATGCGCGACGCGGTGGTGGCCAGCCGAGCGGACAGCACCGCACTGCTGCGTCGATTGAGCCGCGACCGTGCCAGCTCGATCAAAGACTACCTGGTCGAACAGGCGGGCCTGGATGATTCGCGGGTGTATCTGCTGGACACCGGTATCAGTCATACCGGACAGGATGGCCAAATCCCGACGCCCTTGCACCTTGGAACCGAGTGACATGCCAACCCGTATCCGTCATGCCCTGTTGCTCGTTTTGACGCTTGCGGCCTCGCTATCGCAGGCCGATACGCTACGCTGCGGCAGCCAACTGGTCAGCACTGGCGATAGGGCATTCGAAGTAGAGCGCAAGTGCGGCGCACCTGTTCAGCGCGATCTGATTGGCTACACGCTTGGTCCCCAGGCCAGGCAGGAATTGGTCATAGAGGAATGGCTCTATGGTCCCAGCAGCGGCATGCTCAGCATTCTCACGTTCGAGGGCAACCGACTGACACGCATCGAGTCGCGCCGCGCTCGCTGAACCTAAGGACTTTTCCATGTCTCCCGCTTTGCCTGTCGTCCTGCTGAGCCTGCTCGGGTTCGCTTGCAACGTCCAAGCGTCCTCGACCTATCGTTGCAGCAGCGCCCTGGTCAGCCTTGAAGCGTCTACAGCCGAAGTCAGAAACAAATGCGGCGAGCCGTCCAGCGCCTCGCTGGTTGGCTACAAGGAAGTCGTCGATGAATATGGCTTCCGTCAGGAGGTGCAGATTGAAGAGTGGGTCTACGGACCGAACCACGGCATGTACCATTTCCTGCGGTTCGAAGGGAACCGCCTGCGCCGAATAGAGAGCCAACGCGGTCGCTGAAAGCATAAAAACCCCACGCGAAGGTGGGGCTCGTTCTCACCGCTAACGCAATGAAGAGGTTCCGATTAGTCGACGGTTTTTAGACCATCCGCCGAAACGTCTCGGACGCCTTTCACCGCCTTGGCCTTGTTAACGGCCATTTCACGCTCGGCCTCAGTTGCGACAGTGCCAGATAGCGAGACCATGCCATCTTTGGTTTCGACCTCGATAGCCATGCCGGGAGTGGCATCTTCGGCCAGCAGGGACGACTTCACCTTGGTGGTGATCCAAGTATCGGAAACAGCATCGCCGGCCTCATCCATAGTGTCGTTAGTGGCCAGCATGACGGTATCAGCCTTATCCAGCGCTGGGGTTGTGTCAGCGAACGCGGCGCCTGCCATAGGCAAGCTCAGTGCAGCGGCCACGGCAGCAGCGGTAAGAGAGTTCTGGATCGTATTCATAATGGCACTCCTGTTTTTCATGATGTCTGCGGCATCATTCCGACCGCAGATTCATAGGAAAACATCGCAAGCGGCATGCCAATTTCTTAGATGATAAAAAGCCTATACAAATCAATAGGTAATAAAAAAGCAGTAGCTGAAGGCCACTAGCACACTGCATGCCCGACCTCAGCGAAGCGTGCAACTTGCAATCAAGCCATATTGTCCACACGAGGAAAATTTATTGAATGCCGCTGCCAAGCCAATGCCAAGCATAAAAAAGGACCCCGGAGGGTCCTTTTTCTTTCATCGCTGTTGCGTTTAGGCGCCGGAGGCCTCGGCGGCTGCCACATCCTTGATCGATAGTTTGATACGACCGCGGTTGTCCACGTCCATTACCAGAACCTTCACTTCCTGGCCTTCCTTGAGGACGTCGGTGACTTTCTCGACGCGCTGATCGCTCAGCATCGAGATGTGCACCAGACCGTCCTTGCCCGGCAGGATATTAACGAAGGCGCCGAAGTCGACGATGCGCTCAACCTTACCGACATAGATCTTACCGATCTCCGCCTCGGCAGTGATGCCAAGTACGCGCTGCTTGGCGGCCTCGGCAGCTTCCTTGGTTTCGCCGAAGATCTTGATCGAGCCATCGTCTTCGATATCGATCGACGCCTTGGTTTCTTCGCAGATGCTACGGATGGTGGCGCCGCCCTTGCCGATGACATCGCGGATCTTGTCCTGATCGATCTTCATCGCAATCATGGTCGGTGCGTTCGCCGACAGCTCGGTGCGTGACTGGCCGATGACCTGGTTCATCTGGCCGAGAATGTTCAGACGCGCTTCAAGCGCCTGACCCAACGCAATTTCCATGATTTCTTCGGTGATGCCCTGGATTTTGATGTCCATTTGCAGCGCAGTAACACCTTTGGCGGTACCAGCCACCTTGAAGTCCATGTCGCCCAGATGGTCTTCATCACCGAGGATGTCAGTCAATACGGCGAACTTTTCGCCTTCTTTGACCAGACCCATGGCGATACCGGCGACCGGTGCTTTCATCGGCACACCGGCATCCATCAGCGCCAGCGAAGCACCGCAGACCGAAGCCATGGAACTGGAACCGTTCGACTCGGTGATTTCCGACACGACACGAATGGTGTAAGGGAACTCGTCAGCGCTCGGCAGCATCGCAGCAACGGAGCGGCGGGCCAGACGGCCGTGGCCGATCTCGCGGCGGCCGGTAGCGCCCATGCGACCACACTCGCCCACCGAGTACGGCGGGAAGTTGTAGTGCAGCATGAAGGGGTCTTTCTTTTCGCCTTCGAGCGTGTCGAGCAGCTGGGCGTCACGAGCGGTACCCAGCGTAGCAACCACCAGCGCCTGGGTTTCGCCACGGGTAAACAGCGCCGAACCGTGGGTCTTGTCGAGCACGCCGACTTCGATGTTCAGACCACGCACGGTGCGGGTGTCACGACCATCGATACGCGGTTTGCCGTTGACGATGTTCTCGCGCACGGTGCGATATTCGATTTCGCCGAAGGCCTCTTTCACTTCGCCGGCAGAAGGCTGGCCTTCTTGGCCAGAGAACTTGGCGACGATCTGGTCACGCAGTTCGCCCAGGCGCGCATAGCGATCCTGCTTGATGATAATGGTGTAGGCCTGGGAAATCGCCTCGCCGAACTCGCTACGAATGGCAGTGAGCAGCGGCGTGTTTTCTGCTTTCGGTTGCCAGTCCCAGGTCGGCTTGGCGGCTTCGGCAGCCAGCTCGGTCACAGCCTGGATCACGGTCTGGAATTCGTCATGGGCGAACAATACAGCGCCCAGCATCTGGTCTTCGGTCAGCTCTTTGGCTTCGGACTCAACCATCAGCACGGCGTCTTTGGTACCGGCAACGACCATGTCAAGACTGGAAGCCTTGAGCTGTTCGTAGGTCGGGTTCAACAGGTAGCCGGTTTCCGGATGGAACGCCACGCGGGCGGCACCGATGGGACCGTTGAACGGGATGCCGGAAATGGCCAGCGCGGCGGATGTTCCGATCATCGCGGCGATGTCCGGATCAGTCTTCTTGCTGGTCGATACGACTGTGCAGATGACCTGCACTTCGTTTTGGAAACCCTCCGGGAACAGCGGACGGATCGGACGATCGATCAGACGCGAGGTCAGGGTCTCCTTCTCCGAAGGGCGTGCTTCACGCTTGAAGAAACCTCCTGGGATCTTGCCAGCTGCGTAGGTTTTCTCTTGGTAATGCACGGACAACGGGAAAAAGCCTTTGCTTGGGTCAGCAGTCTTGGCGCCGGTTACAGCCACCAATACGGCGACGTCCTCGTCAACGGTGACCAGCACTGCGCCGGAGGCTTGACGGGCGATACGGCCAGTCTCGAGGGTAACGGTCGATTGACCGAACTGGAACTTTTTGATTACCGGGTTCACGGTGTTTTCCTTCTCTCTATTGCCTTTGGGGGAAATCGGCGGGAGTGGCGGGAGTCGGACCCGGTCTCTCCTGCAAAAGCCAAAAAGCTGGAAGCTCCAAGCCGGAAGCGGAGGAGTTCTCCGACTTACAACTTCAAGCTTCCAGCTTCCGGCTTACAGCTCGCTACGTCTTAACGACGCAGACCCAGACGACCGATCAGGGTGCTGTAACGAGTGGTGTCCTTGCCCTTCAGGTAATCCAGCAGCTTACGACGCTGGTTAACCATACGGATCAGACCACGACGGGAGTGGTGATCCTTACCGTTGGCCTTGAAGTGACCTTGCAGCTTGTTGATGTTGGCGGTCAGCAGGGCAACCTGCACTTCCGGAGAACCGGTATCGCCTTCAGCTTGCTTGTACTCGTTAACGATCTGGGATTTTTCTTCAACGCTAAGTGCCATGATGGGCTCCTTATATGAACAGGCCGGGACATGTCCCGTGTTTTAAAAAAGGAGTGACCGTGCCTGCCGACAGCCATCCTCGTAACGCGGCGCGCTATAAAGGCGCGCTACGTATCGGTCATTCCGACCGAATCAGCCGACGCGGCGCAATACGCCCGTCTTCACTCACTTCACCGATACCGATGAAGCGACCATTATGATCCTGTACCCGCAACATGCCGAACTTCGGCGCTTCCGGTGCACGTACCGGCTGGCCATGCAGCCAATAAAAAGCGCTGTGCTCTGAAAGCTGCAACAGCGGCCAGTGCTCGAGTCCGCTATCGATCGGCTTTAGAAAGGCGTCGACCGCTTCTGCACCGCCCTCGGCATGTACCTGCTCGAGCGCCTCGAGACTGACAGTCTGACCGAGGTCGAAAGGCCCAGCCTGGGTCCGACGTAGCTCGGCCACGTGCGCACCGCAGCCCAATTCGCGCCCGATATCCTCGACCAGCGTTCGGATATAGGTGCCTTTGCTGCACGCCACGGAAAAACGGGCCTGATCCGCTTCCAGAGAGAGCAAATCCAGACGCGCAATGGTAACAGAACGCGGCTCGCGCTCCACTACCTCTCCTGCACGCGCAAGCTTGTACAGCGGCTGGCCATCGCGCTTGAGCGCCGAATACATCGGCGGCACCTGCTGAATGTCTCCACGAAACCGCGGCAGTAATGCTTCGAGCTGCGCCTGACAGATCGCTACCGGCTTGCGTTCGAGCACCTCGCCTTCCGCATCGGCGGTCGTAGTGGTGACACCTAACTGCGCCAACGTCTCATAGCCTTTGTCGGCGTCCAGCAGGTACTGGGAAAACTTGGTCGCCTCACCGAAGCACAATGGCAGCACGCCGGTAGCCAGCGGATCGAGGCTACCTGTATGACCGGCTTTCTCGGCATTGAGCAACCAGCGAACCTTCTGCAACGCTGCGTTGGAGCTGAAACCGCGAGGCTTATCGAGGAGAATGATGCCGCTGACTGCGCGGCGAACACGTTTTACCTGTACCACGCATTACTCTCCGACATCGTCACTGTGCTTGCGGTCTTCAGCCATCGCACGCTCGATAAGCGACGTCAGCTCGACACCTCGACGCACACTGGCGTCATAGTTGAAATGCAGCTGCGGCACGGTGCGCAGCTTCATCGCCTTGCCCAACTGCATCCGTAGAAAACCGCTGGCATCGTTGAGAATCCGCAGATTGCCTTTAACCGCATCCTCGTCGTCATCCTTGCCCATGATGGTGATGAACACCTTGGCATGTGATAGATCACGACTGACCTCGACAGCAGTAATGGTTACCAGCCCCAGGCGCGGGTCCTTGACTTCACGTTGAATCAACAGCGCCAGTTCGCGCTGCATCTGATCGCCGATACGCTGGGTACGGCTGAATTCTTTGGCCATAAGATCCGCCTCAAGCTGCAAGCTGCAAGCTGCAAGCTATGAAATTTTCAACCACAAAGCCAAACGGCAAGCCAATCGGCGGCTAGAGCCACCTCTTGAAACTTGCCGCTTGATGCTTGCAGCTGCTGTTAGAGCGAACGAGCCACTTCGACTTTCTCGAACACTTCGATCTTGTCGCCAGCCTTGACGTCGTTGTAGCTCTTCACCGCGATACCGCATTCCATGCCGGCACGTACTTCGGCGACGTCATCCTTGAAGCGACGCAGAGATTCCAGCTCGCCTTCGAAAATGACTACATCGTCACGCAGGACACGGATCGGACGGTTACGGTGCACCATACCCTCGAGAACCATGCAGCCAGCAACAGCACCGAACTTGGGCGAACGGAACACATCGCGAACTTCCGCCACACCGAGAATGTTCTCGCGCACATCACTGCCAAGCATGCCAGTGAGAGCCTTCTTCACGTCCTCGATGATGTCGTAGATTACGTTGTAGTAACGCAGATCCAGACCTTCCTGTTCGACGATCTTCCGCGCGCCGGCATCGGCACGGACGTTGAAGCCGAACAGTACAGCGTTTGAAGCCAGCGCCAGGTTGGCGTCGCTTTCGGTAATACCACCGACACCGCCACCGATGACACGCACCTGCACCTCGTCGTTACCCAGCCCCCCGAGCGAGCCCTGGAGTGCTTCCAGCGAGCCACGGACGTCGGATTTGAGGACGATGTTGAGCGTCTTCTTTTCTTCCTGCCCCATGTTCTCGAAAATGTTTTCCAGCTTGCCAGCGTGGGCACGGGCCAGTTTGACTTCACGGAACTTGCCCTGACGGAACAGGGCGACTTCGCGCGCCTTTTTCTCGTCAGCCAGCACGCTCATTTCATCGCCTGCGTCCGGAGTGCCGTCGAGGCCGAGAATTTCGACCGGAATCGACGGGCCAGCTTCTTTTATCGGCTTGCCGTTCTCATCGAGCATAGCGCGGATGCGGCCGTAGTTTGATCCAACCAGCACCATGTCGCCCTGACGCAATGTACCGTCCTGTACCAGCACGGTAGCTACCGGACCTCGGCCCTTGTCGAGGCGTGATTCGACGACCACACCACGACCAGGCGCGGACGGGGTTGCAGTCAATTCGAGAATTTCAGCCTGCAGCAGGACGGCTTCGAGCAGATCGTCGACACCGGTACCCATCTTCGCCGATACCGATACGAACGGCGTATCACCACCCCACTCCTCGGACGTGACTTCGTGTGCGGACAGCTCGCTGCGGATACGATCGAGATCAGCACCCGGCTTGTCGATCTTGTTCACCGCGACGACCAGCGGAACACCGGCGGCCTTCGCATGCTGAACAGCTTCAACGGTCTGCGGCATGACACCGTCGTCCGCCGCAACGACCAGGATCACGATATCGGTCGCCTGGGCACCACGGGCACGCATGGCGGTGAACGCCGCGTGACCAGGAGTGTCGAGGAAGGTGACCATGCCACGCTCGGTTTCAACGTGGTAGGCACCGATATGCTGAGTGATGCCGCCAGCTTCGCCAGCAGCAACCTTGGCGCGACGAATATAGTCGAGCAACGAGGTTTTACCGTGATCGACGTGGCCCATCACGGTTACTACCGGTGCACGGGTAATGGCTTCGCCTTCGAACTTCAGCAGTTCCGCCAGCTGCTCTTCCAGGGCGTTATCGCTGACCAGACGGACCTTGTGGCCCAACTCTTCGGCGATCAGCTGAGCAGTTTCCTGATCAAGCACTTGGTTGATGGTCACCGGAGTGCCCATTTTGAACATGAACTTAATGACTTCGGCAGCCTTAACGGACATCTTCTGCGCAAGATCGCCAACGGTGATGGTTTCACCAATCGCAACTTCGCGAATGACCGGGCCGGTCGGGCTCTGGAAGCCGTGTGCGTTGCGCTTCTTCAGCTTTGACTTGCCACGGCCGCCACGACGGAAGCCATCGGCATCGTCGTCGCCACTGCGTACGGTACGCGACAACGGAGCTTTCGCCTTGAGCGATGGACGATGCTGAGCCTGCTTGCGATCACGACGCTCATCGTCATCGCTGCGGGTCTTGTCCGCACGACGCGGCTCGTCCTTCTTACGCTCCTCGACTGGAACGGTCGGCGCAACAGGTGCAGCAACGGCAGCTGCCGGCTCTGCGGCAGCCTGCGCTGCAGATGGAGCTTCTGCCTTGGCTTCGAGTTCGGCTTTGCGACGCGCTTCTTCCGCGCGCAGACGCGCTTCCTCGGCGTCCTTCAGACGACCAGCCTCTTCCGCCGCACGCTGCTCTTCCAGCTCGCGCTGCTTCTCGGCCTCGATCTCGTCGGGGCTGCGCTTGACGAAAGTTTTCTTCTTGCGAACTTCCACGCTGATGGTCTTGCTGCCAGCGACCTTCAGTTTGGTAGTGGTTTTGCGCTGCAAGGTAATCTTGCGTGGCTCATCCACTTTGGCGCCGTGGCTGCTCTTGAGGTGCGCCAACAGGGCCTGCTTTTCATTATCGGTCACTACTTGCTCGGCGCTGGTGTGCGACAGTCCTGCCTCACGCATCTGCTGCAGCAGTCGCTCGACCGGTGTGTCGACCACCTGGGCCAGTTCTTTCACCGTGACTTGCGTCATGCATCTCTCTCCTCAGGCCGCTAAATTACTTACTCGAACCAGTGGGCTCGGGCGGCCATGATCAGCTTGCCGGCACGTTCTTGATTTATGCCGTCTATGTCGAGTAGGTCGTCAATCGACTGCTCGGCCAAGTCTTCGCGGGTGATGACACCCCGCATTGCCAACTCGACCGCCAGTTCCTTGTCCATGCCTTCCAGCTCGAGCAAATCCTCGGCCGGCTGGGCGTCTGCCAGTTTTTCTTCCGTTGCGATAGCCTTGGTCAGCAGGCGATCCTTGGCGCGGGTCCGCAGCTCATTGACGATATCTTCGTCGAAGCCTTCGATGCCGAGCATTTCCTCCATTGGGACGTAGGCGATCTCTTCGAGCGAAGTGAAACCTTCCTCGACCAGTACTTGTGCGAGCTCTTCATCGACATCCAGCTCTTCGATGAAATTACGCAGGATGTCGCCAGTTTCTTCCTGTTGCTTGGTCTGTATATCCGCTTCGGTCATCACGTTCAGTGTCCAGCCTGTCAGCTGGCTGGCGAGGCGTACGTTCTGACCGCCACGACCGATGGCTTGGGCAAGGTTGTCTTCGCCAACAGCGATATCCATGGCATGGGCGTCTTCGTCGACGATGATGGCGGCGACTTCAGCCGGAGCCATCGCGTTAATGACGAACTGTGCCGGATTCTCGTCCCACAGCACGATGTCGACACGCTCGCCACCGATTTCTCCAGACACCGCCTGTACCCGTGAGCCGCGCATGCCAATGCAGGCGCCCTGTGGGTCGATGCGCTTGTCCTTGGAACGAACGGCAATCTTGGCGCGCGAACCTGGATCACGCGACGCGCCCATCACCTCGATCAGGCCTTCGGCGATTTCCGGCACTTCGATACGGAACAACTCAATGAGCATCTGCGGCGCTGTACGCGACAAAATCAGCTGCGGCCCACGGTTCTCGGTGCGGATTTCTTTGAGTAGCGCACGCACCCGTGCGCCGACCCGGAAGGTTTCGCGAGCGATGATATCTTCGCGTGCCAGCAGCGCCTCGGCGTTATTGCCTAGGTCAACGATGACGCTGTCACGGGTGACCTTCTTTACCGTACCGGAGATGATTTCACCCAGACGATCGCGATAGGCCTCGACCACCTGTGCACGCTCAGCCTCACGCACCTTCTGCACGATGACCTGCTTGGCAGTCTGCGCAGCGATGCGACCGAACTCGATGGATTCGATCTTTTCTTCGAGAACGTCCCCGATCTTGGCGCCTGCTTCGAGAGCCTGCTCCATGTCGACGGTCAGTTGGTGTGCCGGATCGTCGAAGTCTTCTTCTTCGACGATCGTCCAACGGCGGAAGGTCTCGTAGCTACCATTCTGCCGATTGATCTCAACACGCAGGTCCACTTCGTCTTCGAAGCGCTTCTTGGTAGCAGTGGCCAAAGCCAGCTCCAATGCCTCGAAGATCACACCGGCCGGTACGCCTTTTTCGTTGGATACCGACTCCACCACCAGCAGTACTTCTTTGCTCATCGTACGCCTCGCCTTTCGCAATCCATTGGGGTCCGCGGGATCCGCGCTTTACTCAAAACGGGGAATAATGTTGGTCTTGTCGATCATGTCGATCGGCAACAGATATTCGTGATCATCTACCAGCACCACCACATCCTGCTCTTCGACCCCGCGGAGAAGACCCTGGAAATTGCGCCGGCCCTCGAAGGGCGAGCGCAGCTTTATTTTTACCTGTTCGCCCACGTGCGCAACGTACTGCTCAAGCGTGAACAGCGGCCGATCCATACCAGGCGAAGACACCTCAAGGGTGTAGTCGGAGCTGATCGGATCTTCGACGTCGAGAACACCGCTGAGCTGGCGACTGACCTTTTCACAGTCATCGACAAGAATCCCGTTGGAATGATCGATATAGACCCTTAACAAGGAATGTCGACCCTGCGAAATGAATTCGATACCCCAGCACTGATAGCCAAGCGCCTCGACCACCGGGGCCAACAAGGCCTGCAACTGTTCTAGCTTGCTCGACATCGAAGTCCCTCGCGCATGCTGTACAAATGAAAAATGGGCGAAACGCCCATCCCTATTGACCGCCTGTAGATGCCGGCGGCCTGGCCTGGAGCTAATAAAAAGCCCCTTTATGTAGGGGCTCTTCATCAACTGGTTGCGGGGGCTGGATTTGAACCAACGACCTTCGGGTTATGAGCCCGACGAGCTACCAGACTGCTCCACCCCGCGTCAAACTGGGCACGAATTATACGACCGCACCCACCACAGGTCAACCAAAACACTGAAACAAGAAAGCCCGCATCTGCGGGCCTACTTGTTTGGTACCGAGGAGGGGACTCGAACCCCTACAGCCTATGGCCACTACCACCTCAAGGTAGCGTGTCTACCAATTCCACCACCTCGGCAAAAACCTTGTTACTGCCCTTGTATCTCTGGAACTTCATCGACGCTATCTGCGGACGGAGCGGACTCCAGAACAGGTACATCCTCAACTGCCGGCTTGCTGACAGGCACCTCCAGCACCGCTGGATCCGGCAAGCCAACCTGCGACATTTGCTGGGCTTGTTGCGTTGCAAAGAACGCCAACCCCAGGCTTGTCACAAAAAAAACGCCGGCAAGTATAGCAGTAAAACGACTAAGAAAGGTAGAAGAACCTTGGCTTCCGAAAACCGTTGCCGAAGCCCCCGAACCGAAAGACGCACCAGCATCCGCACCTTTGCCCTGCTGCAGCAGCACAAGCAATACCACACCAATGGCAACCAGCAGATGCACCACAATCACAACAGTCTGCAACATCTGATCAGTTCCCTGCGGCGCGACAAATCGCGCCGAAATCATTCGCTTTCAGAGAGGCGCCACCGATAAGCCCCCCGTCGATATCTGCCATTCCGAAAAGCTCGGCGGCATTTTCCACATTAACACTGCCGCCGTAAAGAACACGTACACCTTCAGCGATACGCTGATCTTTGCGCGCCAACTGCTCTCGAATGGCAGCATGCACTTCCTGAGCCTGTTGCGGCGTCGCCGTTAGCCCAGAGCCAATAGCCCAGACCGGCTCGTAAGCCACAACCGCCGTCTCGAAGGCTGAAATTCCCACATCAGATATTATGCGGGCCAGCTGACGCTCTACCACCTTCAAAGTCTGACCCGCCTGGCGCTGCGCCAGCGTTTCGCCAAGACACAACACCGGAGTCACTCCACATCCCAACGCTGCGGCGAACTTCTTGCTCACCATCTCGTCACTTTCGCCCAAAATCAGGCGCCGCTCAGAGTGACCAACCAGAACCCATCCGCAACCCGCATCAGCCAACTGAGACGCAGACTGCTCACCGGTAAAAGCACCGAAGCCGACCTCTGCTGCACAGTCTTGGCCGCCGACTGCAATCGTCTCGCCATCCAGGCCACTCACAACCTGAACCAAATGCAGAAAGGATGGAAAAACCACCACCTCTACCGCCGCAGGAATATCCTGCTGGCCAAGCACCTCGATCAGCTCTGCGACGCTGGCGCGGGTACCGTTCATTTTCCAGTTACCAGCTACCAAGGGGCGACGCATGCTTTACCTCGTCGGTCAAAGTGGGCGCAGATGGTACTCAACGGAAACAGACCTGGCAAGCAGGAATCATACACAAACTTCCGTGACCACTTCCGCCAGCTCTTCGGCGTAATTGCGGACCTGCTTCTCGTCGTCCCCTTCAACCATAACCCTCACCAACGGCTCGGTTCCCGACTTGCGCAACAGCACGCGGCCACGGCCTGCCATGCGCTCGGTAACACTGTCACAGACCGCCTGTACTTGAGGATGCGAAATCGGGTCGCGATCACCAACGAAACGCACGTTGATCAAGACCTGCGGGCACTTCTTCCAGGCCAGGCGCTCCTGCGCCAGACTTTGACCGCGACGCCTCAAGGCAAGCACGACCTGAAGCGCAGCGATAATCGCATCACCGGTAGACACGTGTTGCGCACAGACAATGTGCCCTGAGTTTTCGCCACCAAGCACCCAATCACGCTCAAGCATCTCTGTCATTACGTACCGGTCACCCACCTTCGCCCGAACGAACGGAATATCGCGTGCCTTCAGCGCCAATTCGAGCCCTAGATTGCTCATAAGCGTGCCAACAACACCTCCAGCCAAACGCCCGCGATCCTGCAAGTCGGTGGCGATGATATAGAGCAACTCGTCGCCATCCACTTGCGCGCCCGTGTGATCGACCATCATCACACGATCGCCATCGCCGTCGAAGGCGATACCGAGGTCCGCTCCATGCTCGACCACAGCCTTCTGCAGCTGCGCGACATGGGTTGACCCGACATCTGCGTTGATATTCAGGCCGTCAGGCTGGGCAGCGATAACCACCACCTCTGCACCGAGCTCGCGGAATACGCTAGGGGCCACTTTGTAGGTCGCACCATGGGCGCAATCGAGTACCACCTTCATACCGGAGAAATCAGTACTGGTCGGAACGCTGCTCTTGCAGAACTCAATGTAGCGACCGGCCGCATCGTTGATTCGCGACGCCTTACCGAGCTGCGCCGACTCCACGACGGTCATCGGCGCATCAAGCAACTCCTCGATCATCAGCTCAACTTCGTCCGGCAGCTTGGTGCCACGCCCGGAAAAGAATTTGATGCCATTGTCATGATGCGGATTGTGCGATGCACTGATGACGATGCCCGCGTCGGCGTGAAAAGTACGCGTCAAGTATGCGACCGCCGGGGTCGGCATGGGCCCAAGTAGCAGCACATCAGCGCCCGCAGCGGAAAGCCCGGCTTGTAGCGCGGACTCGAACATGTATCCGGAAATACGGGTGTCCTTGCCGATCAGAATGCGGCATTTGCCATGCTTACGGAAAGCCATCCCAGCCGCCCATCCAAGCTTGAGCATGAATTCTGGGGTGATCGGGAATTGCCCTACATGGCCGCGAATGCCATCGGTTCCAAAATACTTTTTGCTCATGGTGACTTCCTATTCTGCCGCCTGCACTGCAGCAATCATTCGAACCACATCAACCGTTTCAGCCACGTCGTGTACGCGTAGGATACTAGCGCCCTTCGTCACGGCCAGCGCTGCAAGAGCTAGACTCCCATATAAGCGATGCGCTACGTCGCGCTCGAGCGCCTGCCCGATCATGCTCTTTCTCGAGACTCCAACCAGCAATGGACGCCCCAAGGCATGTAGCTGCTCCATATGCTTGAACAGGCTGAGATTATGTGAAAGATTCTTGGCGAAGCCGAATCCCGGGTCCAGCAGAATGCGGTCAGCCGGGATTCCCACAGCAGCACAAACATCCATGCGCTCGCGCAGATAGTTGAGCACTTCAGCGGTAATATCTCGATAGCGCGGATCGTTCTGCATGTCGGCTGGCTCACCGCGCATATGCATCAGGCATACCGGAAGGCCGCTATCAGCAGCGGCATCCAACGCCCCATCGCGAGAGAGCGAACGAACATCATTGACCAGTCCGGCACCGAGCCGCGCGCATTCGCGGATCACTGCAGGTGTCGAAGTATCGACCGAGATGACTACATCAAGCTCACGAGCAATCGCATCGACGACCGGAGCGACGCGCTCCAACTCCTCTATCGGCGAAACGACGCGCGCACCGGGGCGCGTCGATTCCCCACCCACATCAATCAGTGTCGCGCCAGCAGCCACCATCGCCGAAGCATGGCGCAACGCAGCCTCGACACCCACATGCCGGCCTCCATCGGAGAACGAATCAGGCGTGACGTTAAGAATACCCATAACATGTGGGCGTGATAAATCAAGAACCCGGCTGCCACAGGACAGCCGGGTTGGATACAACATTTCGGACATGGAAAAGTAGGCCTTAGCTTAGTGCTCGCCAGCAGGACCACCGATCGGCGTCTGCGGGCGGTCGCCCTCAGGCTGTGCAGGCGTCCCGGTAGGCCCGGAACCGTCCTGCCAGTCGCGAGGCTCGCGCGGGGTGCGGCCGGCCATGATGTCGTCGATCTGTTCGGCGTCGATGGTTTCGTACTTCATCAACGTTTCGGCCATCAGATCCAGCTTGTCGCGATTGTCTGCCAGGATCTGCTTGGCCGTGCCGTAGCATTGGTCGATGATGCTACGCACTTCTAGATCAATCAGCTTTGCGGTGTCGCCGGAAACATTGGTGTGCTGACTTCCCGCGCTACGACCGAGAAACACCTCACCCTCTTCTTCCGCATACATCAGCGGGCCGAGCTTCTCGGACAGCCCCCACTTGGTGACCATGTTTCGGGCCAGCTGAGTGGCTCGCATGATGTCGTTCGACGCCCCAGTTGTAACCCCTTCGAAACCCAGGGTCATTTCTTCGGCAATACGACCGCCGAACAATGAGCAGATCTGGCTGATCAAGGCACGCTTGGAAAGGCTGTAGCGATCCTCCTCGGGAAGAAACATCGTGACGCCCAATGCCCTACCGCGCGGAATGATCGAAACCTTGTAGACCGGATCATGTTCCGGCACAACGCGCCCAACGATGGCATGACCCGCCTCGTGGTATGCCGTATTGAGGCGTTCTTTCTCAGACATGACCATGGATTTGCGCTCGGCGCCCATCATGATCTTGTCCTTGGCAAGCTCAAACTCCTTCATTTCCACTACACGCTTACCGGAGCGTGCAGCGAACAGAGAGGCTTCGTTGACCAGATTGGCCAGATCGGCACCCGAAAAACCGGGCGTACCGCGAGCAATCAGTGCCGGCTCGACGCTGTCGCCGAGCGGAACCTTGCGCATATGCACCTTGAGAATCTGTTCACGGCCACGGATGTCCGGCAGCCCGACCACCACCTGACGGTCAAAACGACCGGGACGCAGCAATGCGGGGTCGAGAACGTCTGGACGGTTGGTTGCCGCGATGACGATGATACCGTCATTCATTTCAAAACCATCCATCTCCACCAGCAACTGGTTGAGAGTCTGCTCGCGCTCGTCATGACCGCCGCCGAGACCGGCGCCACGGTGACGACCGACCGCATCGATCTCATCGATGAAAATGATGCAGGGTGCGTGCTTCTTGGCCTGCTCGAACATGTCGCGTACACGGCTGGCACCCACCCCGACGAACATTTCGACGAAGTCGGAACCAGAGATGGTGAAGAACGGAACCTTGGCCTCGCCAGCCACCGCCTTGGCCAGCAGCGTCTTACCAGTACCCGGAGAACCCACCATCAGCACGCCGCGGGGAATGCGCCCACCGAGACGCTGGAACTTGCCAGGATCGCGAAGGAACTCGACCAGCTCGGTGACTTCTTCCTTGGCCTCATCGCAACCGGCGACATCGGCGAACGTCGTCTTGACTTGATCTTCGGACAGCAAGCGAGCCTTGCTTTTGCCGAAACTCATCGGCCCGCCCTTACCGCCTGCGCCGCCTTGCATCTGGCGCATGAAAAACATGAACACGGCGATGATCACCAGAATCGGGAAGCTGGCGACCAGCAGCTGAGTCCAGATACTTTGCTGCTCGGGCTGTTTGCCCTCAATTACTACACTATTGTTAATCAGGTCGCCAATCAGGCCGTTGTCCTGAATCGCAGGACGGATCGTCTTAAAACTCTCGCCGTCGCTCCGTTTGCCGGTAATGACGAAACCGTCAACGGTCACGCGCTCCACCCGGCCCTCTTTCACTTGCTCGATGAAGTCCGAGTAGTTGAGCGTTTGCGGCTCGGTCGGGCTGGAAAAATTGTTCATCACCGTCACCAGGACCGCGGCGATGATCAACCACAGAATCAGGTTTTTTGCCATGTCGTTCAATTCACTACCCTCTGGAGCAGGCCCGCTGTTGGAGCCAGCATGACGGCCGATGGTTCGCTCGGCTTAACTTACTACACAACGTCGCTGAACGGGCAGCTTGGTCTGTAACCCGATATAAACATGCTAGCTCGAAATCCAAGCAGTTGGCGGCTTGCAGAGATCTTTTCGTCGCCTTACAGCTAGGATCGCAGCGTTTGCGCCTCGCTGTTTTCGCCGCGATAGCCCCGAGCCAGAAGATACTGCTCGCGCGAGCGGTCCCGTGAAGACAATGGCTTGCGCATCTGCACCTTTTCGAAATTCTTTCGCACATCCTTCAGGTATGCATCGAAGCCATCACCTTGAAAAATCTTGATTAGAAAATCGCCACCTGGACGCAGCACACGCATCGCCAGATCCAAGGCCAGTTCGCAGAGAAACATCGCTCGCGCCTGATCAGCAACCTTTACCCCACTCATATTGGGGGCCATATCGGAAATCACAAGGTCGACTTGCGTTTCGCCGATCGCCTGAAGAATTTCGGCAAACACCTCATCCTCGGTAAAGTCGCCGAGCACGAAGGTCACATCGGCGATGCTGTCCATGGGCAGGATATCGGATGCGATCAACCGCCCCCGATCGCCGATGACACGGCTGGTAACCTGAGACCAGCCTCCCGGCGCAGCGCCGAGATCGACCACGGTCATGCCTGGGCGCAGGATTCGATCTTTTTCCTGGATCTCGAGCAGCTTGTAGCTAGCCCGAGAACGATAGCCGTCGCGCTGCGCCATCTTTACGTAAGGATCATCGAAATGTTCTTTCAGCCAACGCGGGCTGGTCTTGGAGCGTGCCAAGCTGATACCTCATCTGTGCGGCTCAGGGCGTGTCAGTTACACTAGCCGCCGTTTTCAAGGGTTCTGACGCAAGGGTCGAATTATGCCGCTCACTAACGAGCAGAAGAAACAATACAAATCCATCGGCCATCATTTGAAGCCGGTGCTGATCGTGTCCGAAAACGGACTGACCGAGGGCGTCCAGGCCGAGTTGGAGCGCGCATTGAGCGACCATGAGCTGATCAAAGTACAGCTGCGAATCACCGAGCGCGATGATCGTCGAGCGATGATGGAGGAGTTGTGTAAGGTCGGCGGCTGCGAACTGGTTCAGTCCATCGGCAAGATGGCACTGGTTTATCGCAAGAATCCGAAGGTGAACAAACAGCTCTCCAATGTACACCGCTTCCAGAGCTGACCATTCAGAGGCCAGCCTTCAACTATCGCTCCCGCCCGGGGGCGACCTGCAGCACCAGTATCAGTCCGCACAACCCCATCACCAGATAGCTGAAAACCAGCCAATAGGGTGACTCAACGAATCCGGCCCGCACAGCGAAATAGCTGGCCGCAAGCAACAACACCGACAGCAACAACTGACCGCGCAGGTCCTGCCATAGGCTGCGAAAGCCGCTGAGCTGGATCAAGACCACGGCTTGAAGCAGTACGCAGAAGGCAGCAAAGCCCACCAGTAAAGGTCTCAGACTGCTCGCGATCTCCTCGATCAACAGCGGCGCCAGACCGATCTTCACCAACGCCGGCAGCATCACGAACTGCAGCAGCCAGAGGCCGCCGACCCAAAATGTCTGGGCCAGCTGCCAGCTGATGACACCTGCACGCATAGGCCGCGATTCAGAGATGACGGACCTCGACGATCTCGAATTCGACCATGCCACTGGGCGTCTTGACCACGGCGATATCGCCTTCCACCTTGCCGATCAACGCCCGTGCGATGGGAGAGCTCACCGAAATCTTGCCCAGCTTGATTTCCGCCTCGTCCTCGCCAACGATCTGGTAGGTGACGCGCTCATCAGTGTCGATATTAGCGATCTCAACTGTAGTACCGAAGATCACCTTGCCCGTGTGCGCAATTGTAGTGACGTCGATGATCTGTGCGTTCTGCAAACGACCTTCGATATCGCGAATCCGCGCTTCAACCATACCCTGCTGTTCGCGGGCGGCATGGTATTCGGCATTCTCCTTGAGATCGCCGAGCTCACGCGCCACGCCAATGTCATGGCTCAATTTCGGGCGAAGCACCTTGGTCAGGTGCTGATGTTCTTCTTCCAGGGCGCGCGCGCCCTGGACAGTCATTGGATATTTAGTCATGCGTTGATTCCTGCGTGAAGATCCTGCAAGCGACGCACGGCCTTCTCGGGACCGAACTTCAGCGCCTCACAGATCGCCTGCCCGCCAGCCAGAGTGGTGGTACAGCAGATCTTGTGCTGCAGGGCGTTACGACGGATCGAGTAGGAGTCAGCGATGGATTGACGTCCTTCGGTGGTGTTGATGATCAGAGTAACTTCGTCATTCTTGATCATGTCGACAACATGGGGACGACCTTCGGTCACCTTGTTGACTCGCCGCACCGGCAACCCGGCGGCCTCGATGAGCTTGGCGGTGCCGACGGTAGCAACCACCTCAAAACCAAGCCCGATCAGATCGCGAGCCACCTGTTCGACATGCGGCTTATCATCGTCACGCACGCTGATGAATGCGCAGCCGCTGTTGGGCAGAATTTCGCTGGCACCGAGCTGCGCCTTGGCAAACGCTTCGGCGAAGCTGTCACCGACGCCCATCACCTCGCCAGTGGACTTCATTTCCGGACCAAGGATCGGGTCAACGCCAGGGAACTTGGCGAACGGGAATACGGCTTCCTTGACGCTATAGAAGTTCGGAATGATTTCTTCGGTCAGCCCGGCTTCGGCCAGCGTTTTGCCTGCCATAACGCGCGCAGCAATCATCGCCAGCGAAACACCGATGCACTTGGACACGAAGGGAACGGTACGCGACGCGCGCGGGTTCACTTCAATGACGAAGATATCCTCGCCCTGCACGGCCATCTGCACGTTCATTAGGCCGACCACGCCAAGCTCGAGGGCCATCTTCTTGACCTGATCGCGAATCTCGTCTTGGATGTGCGCCGGCAGCGAATAAGGTGGCAAGGAGCATGCCGAGTCACCGGAGTGAACACCCGCTTGTTCGATGTGCTGCATGATCGCGCCGATGACCACATGCTCGCCATCGCACACCGCGTCGATGTCGACTTCGATCGCGCAATTGAGAAAGTGGTCGAGCAGCACCGGGCTGTCGTTGGAGACCTTGACCGCCTCGCGCATGTAGCGACGCAGTTCTTCTTCCTGATAGACGATTTCCATCGCTCGACCGCCCAGCACGTAGGAAGGACGCACCACCAGCGGATAGCCAATAACCTTGGATGCCGCCAGGGCTTCCTCCTCGCTACGCGCCGTTGCGTTCGGCGGCTGACGCAAATTCAGGCGCTCGACCATCTGCTGAAAGCGCTCGCGGTCTTCGGCACGGTCGATGGAGTCAGGGCTGGTACCGATGATCGGCACGCCCGCCTCTTCCAGCGCACGCGCCAGTTTCAGAGGAGTTTGGCCGCCGTACTGCACGATGACGCCCTTGGGTTGTTCGACGCGAACGATTTCAAGCACGTCTTCTAGCGTAACTGGCTCGAAATACAGGCGATCCGAAGTGTCGTAGTCGGTGGAAACGGTTTCCGGATTGCAGTTGACCATGATGGTTTCGTAACCGTCGTCACGCATCGCCAGCGCCGCGTGTACGCAACAGTAGTCGAATTCGATGCCCTGGCCGATACGGTTGGGGCCGCCACCGAGAATCATGATTTTATCGCGACTCGACGGGTTGGCCTCGCATTCTTCCTCGTAGGTCGAATACATGTAGGCGGTGTCGGTGGCGAACTCCGCAGCGCAGGTATCGACGCGCTTGTAGACCGGCAGTACCTTCAGCTTGTGGCGGTGGGCGCGAAGGTTCTTTTCCGTCACACCGAGCAGTTTGGCAAGACGAGCATCGGAGAAGCCCTTACGCTTGAGCTTGTACATTACATCGCGATCGATGCTGGACAGGCCCATGGTCTTGATGCGCTCTTCTTCCTTGATCAGATCTTCGATCTGCACCAAGAACCATTCATCGATTCGCGTCAGATCGAAGACTTCTTCGACCGATTTTCCTGCGCGGAAGGCGTCAGCCAGATACCAGATGCGATCAGCGCCCGGCACGGTGAGCTCGCGCTTGAGAGTGCCCTCGCTCTCCGGATCGGCCAGGTCCAGCTTCGGATCGAAGCCCGAAACGCCGACTTCCAGTCCACGCAACGCTTTCTGCATGGATTCCTGGAAGGTGCGACCAATGGCCATGACTTCACCGACGGACTTCATCTGAGTAGTGAGACGGGCGTCGGCCTTGGGGAATTTCTCGAAGGCAAAGCGCGGGATTTTGGTGACAACGTAATCGATGGCAGGCTCGAAGGAGGCAGGGGTGCGACCGCCAGTAATATCGTTGGACAACTCGTCGAGCGTGTAACCGACCGCCAGCTTGGCCGCAATCTTCGCGATCGGGAAGCCGGTGGCCTTGGAAGCCAGGGCCGACGAACGCGACACACGGGGGTTCATCTCGATCACCACCATGCGACCAGTGTTCGGACAGATACCGAACTGCACGTTAGAACCACCGGTCTCCACGCCAATCTCGCGCAACACCGCCAGCGAGGCGTTACGCAGGATTTGATATTCCTTGTCAGTGAGAGTTTGAGCGGGCGCCACGGTGATGGAGTCACCCGTGTGTACGCCCATCGGATCGAAGTTCTCAATGGCGCAGACGATGATGCAGTTGTCCTTCTTGTCGCGGACGACCTCCATCTCGTATTCCTTCCAGCCGATCAGCGACTCGTCGATGAGCAACTCGCTAGTCGGTGAGAGATCCAGGCCACGGGCACAGATTTCTTCGAACTCTTCCCGGTTATAGGCGATCCCGCCACCAGTGCCGCCCATGGTGAAGGAGGGGCGAATAATGCAGGGGAAGCCGACTTTATCGAGCACGCCATAGGCTTCATCCATGTTGTGCGCAATACCGGAAACCGGGCAGGCCAGACCGATATTCTTCATCGCCTTGTCAAAGCGCGAGCGATCCTCGGCCTTGTCGATGGTGTCGGCGTTGGCCCCGATCATCTCGACGCCGAATTTTTCCAGAACGCCGTGCTTTTCCAAGTCCAGCGCGCAGTTCAACGCGGTCTGGCCGCCCATAGTCGGCAGCAACGCGTCAGGACGCTCCTTCTCGATGATCTTGGCCACGGTGGCCCATTTGATCGGCTCGATATAGGTCGCATCGGCCATGGCCGGGTCGGTCATGATGGTGGCGGGGTTGGAGTTCACCAGGATGACGCGGAACCCTTCCTCGCGCAGCGCCTTGCACGCCTGAGCGCCCGAGTAGTCGAACTCGCACGCCTGACCGATAACGATCGGACCGGCGCCGAGGATCAGAATGCTTTTGATATCTGTACGTTTTGGCATGGTTTCTCTCGAATTCTGTGCTCGGCGGGCTTAGCGGCGCTTGGCCATGGCATCGATGAAGCGGTCGAACAGCGGCGCCACATCATGTGGGCCGGGACTCGCCTCAGGATGCCCCTGGAAGCTGAAGGCGACCTTGTCGGTGCGCTCGATGCCCTGCAGGGTGCCGTCGAACAGCGACTTGTGCGTCGCGCGAAGATTGCCCGGCAGACTGGCCTCGTCCACGGCGAAGCCATGGTTCTGGCTGGTAATCATCACCACACCGGTATCCAGATCCTGAACAGGGTGGTTGGCGCCGTGGTGCCCGTTGGGCATTTTCACCGTCTTGGCGCCGGATGCCAGCGCCAGCAGTTGATGGCCGAGGCAGATACCGAACACCGGGATATCGGTTTTCAGCACCTCCTGAATCGCCTTGATCGCATAGTCGCACGGCTCAGGGTCACCCGGGCCATTGGCGAGAAAAACACCGTCCGGGCTCAAGGCCAGCGCTTCGCTGGCGGTGGACTGAGCTGGAAGCACAGTAACGCGGCAACCGCGCGCGACGAGCATGCGCAGGATGTTGTACTTCACACCGTAATCGAAAGCGACAACGTGATAGGGCAGCTCGCTGGCAGGAATTTCCTGGTGACCATCGTCGTTCAGGCACCAGATACTCGAACGCCACTCGTAGGCTTCCTTGACGCTGACTTCCTTGGCCAGGTCCATACCTTTGAGGCCAGGAAAGCTGCGCGCCAACTCCAACGCCTTTTCTTCCGTCGCATCGTCACCGGCGAGGATGCAACCATCCTGCGCACCTTTCTCGCGAAGAATGCGAGTCAGGCGACGGGTATCGATACCGGCGATGGCTACGGTCCCGTTGGCCTTGAGGTAATCCGGCAAGGATTGCTTGTCGCGCCAGTTGCTGGAAATCAGCGGCAGGTCCCGAATAACAAGGCCAGCAGCCCAGACTTTCCAAGATTCGGCATCTTCCGGAGTTGTGCCGGTGTTGCCAATATGCGGGTAGGTCAGGGTAACGATCTGCTTGGCATAGGAGGGATCGGTGAGGATTTCCTGATAGCCGGTCATGGCGGTGTTAAATACCACCTCACCAATGGTTTGCCCATCGGCGCCGATGGATTCGCCGCGAAAGATGCTGCCATCGGCAAGGGCCAAAATGGCTGGCGTAAGGGCTGGCTTAGTCAAGAGACCTCCAAGATCAAGGCTGAAGCAGGCGCAGATTGTAAAAAAGCGGGATGACGTGTGAAGGTCATCCCGCTTTTTATTTGAGTCATTTCTGCGCAACTTTTAGTGGACACACTAAAACGGGAAGCTTACAGAAAACACCCTTTCAGGTCCAGCCAAAATCCGCCCAACGTGCCAGCCGGCACGTATCTTCAGCGCAGCCCGAGTACATCCTGCATGTCATACAGACCTGCGGGCTGCTGCTCCAGCCACAACGCCGCGCGCACCGCTCCCTTAGCAAAGGTCATGCGACTGGAAGCCTTGTGTGTGATCTCGACCCGCTCGCCCTCGGCCGCGAACAGTACCGTATGATCCCCGACGACATCCCCGGCGCGGACGGTAGCGAAGCCGATGGTGTCCCGCTCGCGCACCCCGGTTTGCCCCTCGCGACCGTATACCGCAACCTTCTGCAGATCGCGACCGAGCGCTTCGGCTATCACTTCACCCATCCGCAGTGCAGTGCCGGATGGCGCATCGACCTTATGCCGATGGTGCGCCTCGATGATCTCGATATCGACCTCGTCACCCAGCACTCGCGCAGCAGTGTCGAGTAACTTCAGGCACAGGTTGACGCCCACGCTGAAGTTGGCGGCAAAAACGATGGGAATGTCCTTTGCTGCCGCGGCCAACTTTTCCTTCTCTTCAACCGAGAAACCGGTCGTGCCGATCACCATCGCCTTGCCAGCACATCGGCAGACTTCAAGATTTTTCAACGTCACCGAAGGATGGGTGAAATCGATCAGCACGTCGAACTCCTCGACGACCTTTTCAACGCTTCCAATCAGCGGCACACCGATTCTGCCGATGGCCGCAAGCTCGCCTGCATCAGCGCCAACCAGGGTGCTGTCAGCCCGATCGATCGCGGCGGTCAGTCCCGCAGCACCGCCAGTCTGCTGTACGGCTTCGACCAGGGTTTTACCCATGCGCCCAGCGGCGCCCATTACTGCAATACGTCGCATCCAGTCAGCTCCAGGCTGCAGGCTGCAGGCTGCAGGCGAAAGCTTGAAGCCTGTCGCCTGCAGCCTGCAGCCTTCTGTTTATAGATCACCGAAAAAACGCTTCATGCCTTCGAACCAACCGCTGGCCTTGGGTGAGTGGGAACTGTCGCTCTGCAATGTCTTGCGGAATTCGTCGAGCAGTTCGCGCTGACGCTTACCCAGGTTTACCGGAGTTTCCACCGCTACACGACACAGCAGGTCGCCAGCCGCACCACCACGTACCGGCGCGACACCCTTGCCACGCAAACGGAACTGCTTACCGGTCTGCGTCCCCTCTGGAATTTTCAGCTTTACTCGACCGTCCAGCGTCGGAACTTCCAGCTCGCCGCCCAACGCCGCGTCGGCGAAGCTGATCGGCACCTCGCAGTACAGATGCTTGCCATCACGCTGAAAGATGGGGTGCTCGCGGACGTTGACCACGACATAAAGATCGCCCGCCGGGCCACCCTGAGCGCCCGCCTCGCCTTCGCCAGTCAGACGGATGCGGTCGCCGGTGTCGACACCTGGCGGAACCTTGACCGAAAGTGTCTTCTGCTCTTCAACACGCCCTTGCCCATGACAGCTGCCGCAAGGATCGGAGATCATCTTGCCGCTGCCATGGCAGCGCGGACAGGTCTGCTGTACAGAAAAGAAGCCCTGCTGCATGCGCACCTGGCCGATACCACCGCAGGTGGTACAGGTAACAGGACTGGTCCCTTTCTTCGCACCGGAGCCATCACAGGTCTTGCACTCGACCAGCGTCGGTACACGAATGGTCACCGTGGTGCCGCGCACGGCCTCTTCCAGGTCCAACTCCAGCGTGTAGCGCAGATCGCTACCGCGCTGGGCACCGCCACGCGAGCTGCCCCGCGCACCGGTGAAGAAATCACTGAAAACATCACCGAAGATATCGGAGAAGTTGGCACCGCCATAACCAGCGCCGCCCGCACCTGCACCCATCTGCGGATCGACGCCGGCATGACCGTACTGATCGTAGGCCTGACGCTTGCTCGCATCGGACAGCACTTCGTAAGCCTCGTTGGCTTCCTTAAACGCTTCTTCGGCGGCTTTATCCCCGGGATTACGATCCGGATGGTGCTTCATCGCAAGGCGACGATAAGCCTTTTTCAGCTCCGCCTCGCTGGTGCCGCGTTCGACACCCAGCACTTCGTAATAGTCACGTTTGGCCATAAATTTCCTGAACCTTCAAATTCGTACCCTCCAGACACGCCGACGCGGGAGCAAGCCCCCGCGCGGCGATCAAGCCCGTCACGGAATCACCGCATCGGGTTGGAGCGAAAAGCAGCGGCCATGATGGCGGTCGCTGCTTCCCTCCAAGTCATGGAGGTCATAAGCCGCAGCTTACTTGTTGTCCTTGACCTCTTCGAACTCGGCGTCGACAACGTCGTCACCGGACTGCGCGTTGTCGCCAGCCTGCTCGCCTTCGCCGCCCTGAGGCTGCTCGGCGTACATCTTCTGCGCCAGCGGCGTGGAGGCCTGGGAAACCGCAGCGATCTTGGCTTCGATCTCGGCTTTGTCGTCGCCCTTGATGGCTACTTCCAGCTCGCCAATGGCTTTCTCGATATTGGCCTTGTCTTCTTCGGTGGCCTTGTCGCCGGCCTCGGTCAACATCTTGCGAGTCGCATGGACCAGTTGATCGCCCTGGTTACGTGCAGTAACCAGCTCCTCGAACTTGCGGTCTTCCTCGGCATTGGCCTCGGCGTCACGGACCATCTGTTCGATTTCTTCCTCGGACAGACCTGAGTTGGCCTTGATCACGATGGACTGATGCTTGCCAGTGGCCTTGTCTTTCGCCGACACGTGCAGAATACCGTTGGCGTCGATGTCGAAGGTCACCTCGATCTGCGGCATGCCACGCGGGGCCGGCGGAATCTCGGCCAGATCGAAACGACCCAGCGACTTGTTCTGCGCCGCCTGCTTGCGCTCACCCTGCAACACGTGAATGGTCACAGCGCTCTGGTTGTCATCGGCAGTCGAGAACACCTGCGACTTCTTGGTCGGAATGGTTGTGTTTTTCTCGATCAGCGCAGTCATCACGCCACCCATGGTTTCGATACCCAAGGTCAGCGGGGAAACGTCGAGCAGAAGCACGTCCTTGACGTCACCGGCCAGAACGGCACCCTGGATCGCGGCACCCATGGCGACGGCTTCGTCCGGGTTGACGTCCTTGCGCGCTTCCTTGCCGAAGAATTCGGCGACCTTCTGCTGCACCAATGGCATACGGGTCTGGCCACCGACCAGAATCACGTCGTCGATTTTGGAAACATCGATACCGGCATCCTTCATGGCGATTCGGCAAGGCTCGATGGTGCGCTGCACCAGATCCTCGACCAACGCCTCCAGCTTGGCGCGGGAAATCTTCACGTTCAGGTGCTTAGGACCGGTTGCATCGGCCGTAATGTACGGCAGGTTGACGTCGGTCTGCTGGCTGGAGGACAGCTCGATCTTGGCTTTCTCGGCCGCTTCCTTCAGGCGCTGCATGGCCAGCGGGTCACCCTTGAGGTTCATGCCGCTTTCTTTCTTGAACTCGTCGACGAGGTAGTCGATCAAGCGGATGTCGAAATCCTCGCCACCCAGGAAGGTGTCACCGTTGGTGGCCAACACTTCGAACTGGTGCTCGCCGTCGACCTCGGCGATCTCAATCACCGACACGTCGAAGGTACCGCCACCCAGGTCATAAACGATCACGGTGTGATCGCCCTTGGCCTTATCCATGCCATAGGCCAGCGCAGCTGCGGTTGGCTCGTTGATGATGCGCTTGACGTCCAGACCTGCGATACGACCGGCATCCTTGGTAGCTTGACGCTGACTGTCGTTGAAGTAGGCCGGAACGGTGATTACCGCCTCGGTAACCGCCTCGCCGAGATAGTCTTCGGCGGTCTTCTTCATCTTCTTCAGAATTTCCGCGGAAATCTGCGGTGGCGCCATCTTCTGGCCGCTCACTTCTACCCAGGCGTCACTATTGTCCGCCTTGACGATCTTGTACGGGACCATCTGAATGTCTTTTTGCACAACATCTTCATCGAAGCGGCGGCCGATCAGTCGCTTTACGGCGTACAGCGTGTTGTGCGGATTGGTGACCGCCTGGCGCTTGGCCGATTGACCAACCAGGATCTCGCCATCATTGGCATACGCAATGATCGACGGAGTGGTACGGCCACCCTCGGCGTTCTCGATCACCTTGGCTTTGCCGTTTTCCAGAATGGAGACGCAGGAGTTGGTCGTTCCCAGGTCGATACCGATAATTTTGCCCATGTGCTTCTCTCCGAACTTTGATTGATCCGCGCCTGTTTACCGGCAGCGGGTAACACAAAAACGCTTGGCTACCAGATGGGGGTCAGCAGCCAGAATTCAAGCCTTCTCATCAATCGAAGGCGGGGCTTCTGCCGGCGCCTTGCTGACAACGACCATCGCCGGACGCAGCAAGCGGCCATTTAGCAGGTAACCCTTCTGGAATACTTTGAGCACGCTTCCAGGCTCGGCATGGGTGCTTTCTTCCATCGCCATGGCCTGATGATGCTCGGGATTGAACGGCTCGCCTTGCGGATCGAGCGGCACCAACTGATGACGTGCCAATGTATCGAGCAGCAGCTTGAAGGTCAGCTCGACGCCTTCGCGCATGGGCTTGACCGCTTCGTCGTCCGGGTTCGACAGCTCGAGCCCGCGCTCCAGACTATCGGCAACGGCTAGCAGGTCACCGGCAAACTTTTCCAGAGCGAACTTATGCGCCTTTTCCACATCCTGCTCGGCGCGGCGGCGGATGTTTTGCAGCTCCGCCGCAACCCGCAGGGATTGATCCTGCGCCGCCGCCAGCTGCTCTTCGAGGGACTGCACACGGGCAGCCAGATCCTCGGCCACCTCGGCTTGCGCGGTCTCGTTCTCTTCGGGGGTCTGGTTGTCCAGGTTCTGCTCGTCGGCCATGCGTTCCTCCTCATCAAGACTTCAGCGGGCGGTCATTCCCGCGCTTGTGCCGCTATATGGGGGCGGCAAACTCGGCTTCAAGGGCAATCCGCATCTCGAATGAGCCTCAGCACCGCCAAGCCTCGCCCAGAGCCAACGCGCACACTTTGTTGACACACCACTTATGCCGAGCAGCTTGAAGCCGCCAGCGAAAGCACTGTATAAATAGCCAGTCACCTACGCAGGAGCCCTGCCATGCTGGTCCACCTCTCCGTTCACAACTACGCCATCGTCGAGCACCTCGACCTCGAGCTGAAACGCGGCATGAGCGTAATCAGCGGGGAAACCGGCGCCGGCAAGTCGATCATGCTCGACGCCCTAGGCCTCACCCTCGGCGACCGCGCGGACAGCAGCGTGGTACGTATCGGCGCGGACAAGGCGGACATTCTCGCCAGCTTCGATCTGGATGACATTCCCGATGCCAGAGCCTGGTTGGCCGAACGCGATCTGGACAATGACGGTCCGTGCATTCTCCGCCGAGTGATCACCGCCGAAGGCCGCTCGCGCGGCTATATCAATGGCACGCCCTGCCCACAGGGCGATCTGAAGGCGCTCGGCGAGCTGCTTATCGATATTCACAGCCAGCACGAACACCAGTCGCTGCTCAAGCTCGACACTCACAGGCGGCTGCTCGATGAATACAGCGGCAGTCAGGACCTCGCCCGCCAGGTTCAACTGGCCGCGCAGCGCTGGCGGCAGACCCGGCAAAGCCTGGAGCGACTGAGCAACAGCAGCGATGAACAACGCGCACGCCATCAGTTGCTGAGCTATCAACTGGAAGAACTAGAAACCCTGGCGCTCGGCGAAGACGAGCTGGAGCAGCTGGAGCAAGAGCACAAGAACCTCGCCAACGCCGAACATCTACTCGGCGCCTGCCG
The DNA here is from genome assembly GCF_982611455.1 of Stutzerimonas sp. NCBI lineage: Bacteria > Pseudomonadati > Pseudomonadota > Gammaproteobacteria > Pseudomonadales > Pseudomonadaceae > Stutzerimonas > Stutzerimonas sp. Next base: position 18,101 of record NZ_CEXBBO010000008.1, on the reverse strand, counting down.
CCAGGTGATCGACCTATGCAGCGAGAGTGATGCGGGCAACGTGCTGTCAGCACTGACCTCGAGCCTGCAGCGCCTCACCGGATTCCAGAATCAGCCCGGCGCGCTCGGCGAGGCGGTTAACTTACTGTCCAGTGCACAAATACAGGTAGAAGAAGCAGTCGGCGAGCTGAACCGCTTCCTCGACCATTTCGACTCCGACCCGCAGCGCCAGCAGGCGCTGGAAGAGCGCCTGGATAGCATTTATACCCTAGCGCGCAAGCATCGAGTGCAGCCGCCGGAGCTTCCAGCATTGCAGCAGCGGCTGTTTGAAGAGCTTGAAAGCTTGAACGCCAATGATGACGCACTGGAACAACTCAGCGAAGAGCTCGCCGCGTATGCCCGACATTACCTTGAAAAAGCTGAGGAGCTGAGCGCTGCACGCCAGCAGGCCGCCGAATCGCTTGCCGTGGCTGTCGAAGCGGAAATTCAGCGACTGGGCATGCCTGGCGGCAAATTCAGCGTGGTGCTCAAGCCGACAGCGGAGGGCGAGCTGATGCCGCACGGACTGGAACAGGTGGAATTTCTCGTCAGCGCCAATCCGGGACAGCCATTGCGCCCATTGACGAAGGTCGCCTCTGGCGGCGAACTGTCGCGAATCAGTCTTGCGATTCAAGTAATCACCGCCCAGACCTCACGAATCCCGACACTGGTGTTCGACGAAGTGGACGTCGGTATCGGGGGCCCCACCGCCGAAGTGGTCGGGCAGTTGCTGCGACGCCTCGGTGAACGCGGGCAAGTACTTACCGTCACCCACCTGCCGCAAGTAGCGGCGCAAGGGCACCATCACCTGTTCGTGCACAAGGCTCGCGGCAAGGACGAGACCCATACGGCAGTTGCCGCACTGGAAGAGGGCGAACGCGTCGAAGAAATCGCCCGCATGCTCGGCGGAGTCGATTTGACCGAACAGGCGCTGGCCCACGCCCGACAGATGATTGGCTCAGCCCAAGCCTCTTAACAGATACAAAAAAGGCGACCTACGGGCCGCCTTTTCCGCTGCGTGCAGCGCTGATCATTCAGCCTTTTTGCGCACGTAAAGCACCAAATTGTGATCGACCAGCTCGTAACCGTGGCGTTTGACGATTTCTTTCTGCAATTTTTCGATTTCAGAGTCGAAAAACTCGATGACATCGCCACTGTCGACACAGACCATATGGTCGTGATGCCCGCTGTCGGCGAGCTCGAATACAGCATGGCCACCGTCGAAATTATGCCGAACCACGAGGCCGGCCGCCTCGAACTGGGTCAACACACGGTAGACAGTTGCCAGACCGACATCTTCGCCGGCTTCCATCAATGCTTTATAGACGTCCTCAGCGCTCATGTGACGCCGGTCGGTGGTATCCAGCATCTGCAGGATTTTGACCCGTGGCAGGGTTACTTTGAGGCCAGCTTTGCGTAGTTCGCTATTTTCAACCATGGTTGGCTTTCTCGCTGCTGCTGTTTCGCAGCCTCCTTCAATACGGGTATGATCCGGGTCTTTGCCCAGCCAAGATAGTGGAAGTCACCTACCGATGCAAAACACCAAGCTCATGCTGTCCAGTCTCACGCTTGTGGGCCTGTTCGCACTCGCCGGTTGTTCATTCCCCGGGGTTTACAAGGTCGACATTCAACAGGGCAATGTCGTTACACAGGACATGATAGACCAGTTACGCCCTGGAATGACCCGCTCGCAAGTACGGTTTATTATGGGCAACCCGCTGATCACCGACACCTTCCATGCCGACCGCTGGGATTACCTATACAGCATCCAGCCGGGCGGCAGTCAGCGCCAGCAGGAACGTGTAAGCCTGGTATTCAATGGTAACGACCAGCTGGCAGGCTTGGCCGGTGATTTCAAGCCGGGCGTCAGCCGCGACGAGGCGATCCTCGGCACTGATCAGCCTGCCATCGAAACACCGGTACGCACCGAGCCAGAGGCGACCGAACCCGGTTCACTGCTTGAGCAGATCCAGCGCGACGTCGACGCTGCCGAGCCGGCCCCGGTGCCAGCTCCGGATCCCCTGGAAACAAACTAGTGGCCTGTACGGCTAGTTGGTTAACCCAATCGGGTAGCTGAGATTCCGAGACAAGGCGCTGCGACGAGTCATAGCTGGCTATGGCGAGGAGCAGCAACGCCGTATCGGGGCCTCAGGCGCCGAAATTGACTAATTGAGCTAGCCACACAGGCCACTAGGCACAGAGATAAAAAGAAAGCCTGGCACTTCAGGCTTTCTCGCTACTGACTGCCACAACCCTAAGCAGTCGAGCCACCGCACGACTCGCTGGCCCTGCTCTGCGCCGCCTTCGCCGCGCGCTGCTTACGCACTTCCTTCGGATCGGCAATCAACGGCCTATAAATTTCTACTCGCTCGCCTTCTTCAAGCACGCGCTCGTCCGGCCTGGGTACCGACTTGCCGAAAATACCAAGCGGTGCGGACTGCAGGTCCAGCCCCGGAAAGAAACCGTCCAATCCGGAAAGCACCGCCGCCTGGCGCATGGTTGTGCCCTGAGGCACGGTCAGGCGCAGCAGCTTCTGCTTGTCGGCAAGCGCATAGACTACCTCGACCGCGATGATCGGCTTATCCATAGAGCTGTTTCGCTCGATCACAGAACGCATCGACCAAGGTATTGGCGGCCTGATTGAATAACGGCCCAAGCGTGGCCCGGACCAACGGACCGGCGTAATCGAAGGTTAGATCGAGGCTGATCTTGCAGGCCTTCTCACCCAGCGCCTTGAATTCCCAGATGCCATGCAGATGACTAAACGGACCCTCTTCGAGAGTCATCTCGATGCGCTTACCAGACTGCAACTCGTTACACGTGAGGAAGCGCTGACTGATGCCGGCTTTCGCTACCGTCATACTTGCCTGCATCCGAGTCTCGCTACTGAACAACACCTCGGTAGCCGAACACCAAGGCAGAAACTGCGGGTAGCTGGCCACATCATTGACCATGTCGAACAGCGCGTGCGCCGGATACGGCAGTAATGCCGAGCGTTGAATATGCGTCGTCATGTAGACCTTTCTTCGTCATTCGACGGTCAGAAACCGCCACAGCAAGCGGCGACGAGCAATCACCGAGAGCAAGAGCCATACGCAGGTTCCGCCGCACTGGGCCTGAACGCGCGCAAAAAGCACATTGTCTGGGATAAGCGCGCCCCTCTCAAGTTTCATACCATCGCAGCGTGCTGGTTATCGCCAGCCGCAGCGGGACTCCCTATAATGCGCAGCCTATGGCCAAACAGAAGAAACAGTCCCCTGGGACCATCGCGCTAAACAAAAAAGCGCTACACGACTACTTCATCGAACAAAAATTCGAGGCGGGCCTCGTTCTGGCCGGCTGGGAAGTAAAGAGCCTCCGTGCCGGCAAGGCGCAACTCGTCGATAGCTACGTGCTATTGAAAGATGGCGAAGCCTGGCTGATGGGCTGTCACATCACACCGCTCACCACAGCCAGCACTCACGTGATCGCCGACCCCACCCGCACTCGAAAATTGCTGTTGAACAAGCGCGAGCTGGGCAAGCTGTTCGGCGCGGTACAGCAGAAGGGCTACGCCTGCATTGCGCTGTCGATCTATTGGAAAAAGCATCTGATCAAGTGCGATATTGCCTTAGGCAAGGGCAAGAAAGAGTTCGACAAGCGCCATACGGAGAAAGAGCGCGACTCCGACCGCGAAATTCAACGCGCCATGCGCACCAAGGGCAAGGAAGACTGACCGGCCCAGCCCGAGCGGGGAGAAGCGTCTTTCCCGCTTTTAGCAACGCAGCTATCCAGCCGTCTCGGCCCCATTGCTTTAGCCCTCAGTGGGCTTCTCGACCCTACCTTGCCGCCGCTGCGCTCGCGCCAGCCGCTGCGCTTCCTGTTGCCCTTCGGCAAGCACTTCCTGCACGTAGCTGATATGGCGATGGGTCACGTCGCGCGCCTCGTTGGCTTGACGGCAAATAATCGCATCGTAGAGCTCCTGATGCTGCTTCATGAGCATGTTGCGAGTCTCCTTGCGCAGCGCATACATGCCACCGATGTTGGTCACCACGTTGCGCTTGAGCAGATCGAACAGGCCACGGATCGTATGCAGCAACACGGCGTTGTGACTGGCCTCGGCGATGGCCAGATGAAAGCGCGCATCGGCGGCGCCCTCCTCGGCTCGGGTCACCGTGCCCTCACGCAGATAGCAGTCCTGCAGCGCCGCGAATGCTTCGCCGAGCCGTTGCTGATCGACCTCTGTGGCCCGCAGCGCGGCGTAATAAGCGCAGCTGCCTTCCAGCGTATGACGGAATTCCAGTAGATCGCGTTGTGCGTCCGCGTTGTTTTCCAGCAAATGCAGCAGCGGATCGCTGAACGTCGAGCCCAAGGACTCGGCAACGAAATTGCCGCCGCCGTGACGGCTGATCAACAACCCCTTCGCCGCAAGCTTCTGGATGGCTTCGCGCAATGAAGGACGGGACACACCGAATTGCTCGGCCAACACCCGCTCAGCAGGCAGGCGCTCCCCAGCCTTGAGCGTGCCCTCGAGAATCATGGTTTCGAGCTGTTCCACAATGTTATCGGCCAGCCTCCGCTGACGCACCATTCCCACTTCCATGACTTCCTCGATTGGTTTGACCACTGAACGAATGCCAGCGTAGTCAGGCATTCAATGCGCCGCAACAAAGGTTCATTACGACCAAAGTATATAGCTTGCTAATTGACGCAGCGGCGATCCAGCTCTTACGCTGGCCGAGCCCCGTCATAAATTGGTCTTACCAATTTACAACTGTAAAGCATCCAATAAGAAGAGGACTACTAATGCGGTCTCCAGACCTCCGCTCACCTCTGGCCCAACCGGGCCCCACCCGTTCCACGCGACCAAGGGAGTCCGAACATGTCTAACGGACTGCTCGCCCTATTCGCCTTTGCTCCAATTTTGCTCGCTGCCGCTTTACTGATCGGCCTGCGCTGGCCGGCCAGCCGCGCCATGCCAGTAGTGTTTCTCTTCACCGCTGCCATCGGCCTGTTCGTCTGGGACATGAGCTTCACCCGAATCATCGCCTCCAGCCTGCAGGGTCTGGTCATCACCCTCGGCCTGCTGTGGATCATTTTCGGCGCAATCCTGCTGCTGAACACCCTTAAACATTCCGGCGGTATCACCGCCATTCGTGCAGGCTTCACCACTATCAGCCCCGATCGCCGCATCCAGGCGATTATCATCGCCTGGCTGTTCGGTTGTTTTATCGAAGGCGCTTCCGGCTTCGGCACTCCGGCCGCCATCGCCGCACCGCTGCTGGTCGCGGTTGGCTTTCCGGCCATGGCCGCCGTACTGATGGGCATGCTGGTACAGAGCACCCCAGTGTCTTTCGGTGCGGTAGGCACGCCGATCATAGTCGGCGTCAACAGCGGACTGGATACCGCCACGCTGGGCGCTCAGCTGGTTACGCAGGGCTCGAGCTGGCAAATCTTCATGCAGCAGATCACTAGCAGTGTGGCGATCACCCACGCCATCGTCGGCACCGTGATGCCGTTGATCATGGCGATGATGCTGACGCGCTTCTTCGGCAAGGAAAAAAGCTGGAAAGCCGGCTTCGAAGTACTGCCCTTCGCCATCTTTGCCGGCTTGGCATTCACCCTGCCCTACGTGGCCACCGGCGTGCTGCTGGGTCCGGAGTTTCCATCGTTGCTAGGCGGCCTGATCGGCCTGGCCATCGTCACTACCGCTGCTCGTTTCAACTTTCTTGTGCCGAAAACCGCCTGGGACTTCGCCGATGCGAAAGACTGGCCGGCCGAATGGGTGGGCACCGTCGAGATGAAACTCGACGACCTCGCCGCGCGCCCGATGAGCGCCTTCCGCGCCTGGCTGCCATACGTGCTGGTGGGAACGATCCTGGTCATTAGCCGGGTCTTTCCGCAGGTGACCGCCGCATTGAAATCGGTCTCCATCGCCTTCGCCAATATCCTCGGCGAGACCGGTGTCAGCGCCAGCATCGAGCCGCTGTACCTGCCCGGCGGCATTCTCGTCGCGGTCGTGCTGATCACTTTCTTCATGCATGGCATGCGTGCCGCCGAACTGAAAGCCGCGGTGAAGGAGTCCAGCGGCGTGCTGCTTAGCGCAGGCTTCGTCCTGCTGTTCACCGTGCCGATGGTGCGCATCCTGATCAATTCTGGAGTCAATGCCGGCGATCTACCGAGCATGCCGATCGCCATGGCCCGTTACGTTGCCGACAGTGTGGGCAGCGTCTATCCGTTGCTGGCCCCTTCCGTGGGTGCGCTGGGTGCGTTTATCGCCGGATCGAACACCGTCAGCAACATGATGTTCAGCCAGTTTCAGTTCAGCGTCGCGCATTCGCTGGGGATTTCCGGCGCGATGATCGTCGCCATCCAGGCCGTCGGCGCCGCCGCGGGTAACATGATCGCCATCCATAACGTGGTCGCCGCGTCCGCCACCGTGGGCTTGCTAGGTCGCGAGGGGGTCACCCTGCGCAAGACCGTTTGGCCTACGCTGTATTACGTGCTGTTCACTGGAGTGATCGGCATGGTGGCAATCTACCTAATGGGTGTGACGGACCCGCTGGTCGGCACCTGATTCAATGCACAGCCTTTGTCCCGAGATGTTCGGGGCGAAGGCATTGATCCACGTCCGTAATCATCGCGCACCCCAAATCAGCGCCTGATCAGGGCAAAAAGCCAGACCGATAACGATTCCTTCGTCGAAGACGGGGAGCACAACAGACTTACCTCGTCTTTAACCGGTGAGAACAAACAATGATCATCTCTGCCTCTACGGATTACCGCGCTGCCGCAAAACGCAAACTTCCGCCGTTCCTGTTTCACTACGTCGACGGCGGCGCCTATGCCGAGTACACACTGCGTCGCAACGTTGACGACCTGGCCAGCCTCGCCCTGCGCCAGCGCGTTCTGCGCAACATGTCGGAACTCAGCCTGGAAACTCAACTATTCGGCGAAATCCTGTCGATGCCGGTAGCGCTGGCCCCGGTCGGCCTGACCGGCATGCTCGCCCGCCGAGGGGAAGTTCAAGCCGCCCGCGCCGCCGACAAGAAAGGCATTCCCTTTACGCTCTCTACCGTATCGGTTTGTCCGATCGAAGAAGTGGCCCCGGCGATCAAGCGGCCGATGTGGTTCCAGCTCTATGTCCTCAAGGACCGTGGCTTCATGAAGAACGCCTTGGAACGTGCCAAGGCTGCCGGTGTGACCACACTGGTATTCACCGTGGACATGCCCACCCCAGGCGCCCGCTACCGCGACGCTCATTCAGGCATGAGCGGCCCGAACGCCAACATTCGCCGTATGCTTCAGTCCATGACCCATCCGTTCTGGGCCTGGGACGTGGGCCTGCACGGCAAGCCGCACGATCTAGGCAATATTTCTACCTACCGGGGCCATCCGACCGGGCTCGAGGATTACATCGGCTGGCTCGCCGCCAACTTCGATCCGTCGATCTCCTGGAAGGACCTGGAGTGGATCCGCGAATTTTGGGACGGCCCGATGGTGATCAAAGGCATCCTTGATGCCGAAGACGCCCGCGACGCCGTAACCTTCGGCGCGGATGGCATCATCGTTTCCAACCACGGCGGCCGCCAACTTGATGGCGTACTGTCCAGCGCGCGCGCCATGCCGGCCATTGCCGATGCGGTCAAAGGTGATCTAAAGATTCTTGCCGACTCGGGCATTCGCAGCGGCCTCGACGTGGTGCGGATGATCGCCCTCGGTGCAGACACTGTATTGCTTGGCCGGGCCTTCGCCTATGCACTGGCGGCGGACGGAGAAGCCGGCGTTACCAACCTGCTCAACCTAATCGAGAAGGAAATGCGCGTGGCGATGGTGCTGACCGGCGCCAAATCCATCAGCGAAATCAGCACCGACTCGCTGGTTCGCGAACTGGGCCAGTACCAGACGACCAAACACGTCGAATAAGCCTAACGAGACCGCGCGGTACCCGACGCGGTCCGCTTCATTTCCTGGAGCCTGCATGAACGCGCCTGCCACCCTACCGAACGACTTTCTCGCTGCCGTCGAACGGTTGATTCCGGCGGAACGGCGCTTCGACGACCCGCTCTCGACGCTGGCCTTCGGCACCGATGCGAGCTTTTACCGGCTGATTCCCAAGCTGGTGGTGCGCGTCGAATCCGAAGCCGAAGTGGTGGGATTGCTGCAACTGGCCCATGCCCAAAACGTACCTGTGACCTTTCGTGCTGCCGGCACCAGCCTCTCCGGCCAGGCAATTTCCGATTCCGTGCTGATCGTCCTCGGCGACAACTGGAACGGCCGCGAGATTCGCAACGGCGGCGAACAGATCCGCCTGCAGCCGGGCGTGATCGGCGCCAATGCCAATGCCGTATTAGCGCCTTTTCAGCGCAAGATCGGCCCCGACCCGGCTTCGATCAATGCGGCCAAGATCGGCGGCATCGTCGCCAACAACTCCAGCGGCATGTGCTGCGGGACGGCGCAAAACAGCTACAAGACGCTCGCCGGCCTGCGCCTGGTGCTGGCCGATGGCACCGTGGTCGACAGTGAAGACGCCGCCAGCGTCGACTCCGTCCGCCACAGCCACGGCGCGGTGCTCGATCAGCTCGCCGAACTCGGTCGCACCACACGCGCCAACACCGCGCTGGCCGACAAGATCCGCCACAAGTATCGACTGAAGAACACCACTGGCTTCTCGCTCAATGCGCTGGTCGATTACGACGAGCCACTCGATATCCTCAACCACTTGATGGTCGGCTCCGAAGGCGCGCTCGGCTTTATCAGCGCGGTCACCTACAACACCGTGCCCGATCACCCGCACAAGGCTAGCGCGCTGATCGTCTTCCCGGACGTGGAGACTTGCTGCCTGGCCGTACCGGTGCTCAAGCTGCAGCCGGTGTCGGCGGTCGAACTGCTCGACCGTCGCAGCATGCGCTCGGTGGAGAACATGAAAGGCTTGCCGGAATGGGTCAGGGACCTTTCCGGCAATGCTTGCGCGCTGCTGATCGAGTCCCGTGCCGCCAGCCAGTCACTGCTGCATGAGCAGATCAACCTGATCATGACCTCCATCGCCCATTTCCCGGTGGAGAAACAGGTTGATTTCAGCGAAGACGCGGTCGTATACAACCAGCTCTGGCGCATCCGCAAAGACACTTTCCCCGCCGTCGGTGCGGTGCGCCAGACGGGCACCACGGTGATCATTGAGGATGTAACCTTCCCCATCGAACGCCTGGCCGAGGGCGTCAACCGGTTGATCCAGCTGTTCGAAAAACATGCTTACAACGAGGCGATCCTCTTCGGTCACGCGCTGGAAGGCAACCTGCACTTCGTCTTCACCCAGGGCTTCGATGACCCGCAGCAAATCGCTCGCTACGAAGCCTTCATGGGTGACGTCACGCAACTGGTCGCCGTAGAGTTCGGCGGCGCGTTGAAGGCCGAGCACGGCACCGGCCGCAATATGGCACCCTTCGTCGAGCTGGAATGGGGACACGAAGCCTATCAGCTGATGTGGCAGATCAAGCGCTTGCTCGACCCGCAGGGCATTCTCAATCCGGACGTGGTGCTCTCCGAAGATCCGCAGATCCACCTGAAAAACCTCAAACCGATGCCGGCGGCCGATAAGATCGTCGACAAGTGCATCGAGTGCGGCTTCTGCGAGCCCGTCTGCCCATCCAATGGACTGACCCTGACGCCACGCCAACGCATCGTGGTCTGGCGCGACATCCAGGCGAAAAAGCGCGCCGGTATCGATACGGCCGAGCTGGAACGTCTCTACGACTATCACGGCGTCGAGACCTGCGCGGCTACCGGCCTCTGCGCTCAACGTTGCCCGGTGGGTATCAACACTGGCGATCTGGTGCGCAAGCTACGCGGTCGCAACGCCGACAACACCCGCGCGGCGAACTGGCTGGCCGAGCATTTCAGCACCGCCGTACAGGGCACACGTTTCATGCTCCATGTGGCCAACGGCGCGCACCTGATGATGGGCACGCGCCTGTTGAGCAAGGCGTCCGAAGCCTTCAGCAAGGCCAGCAAAGGGCGTGTGCCGCAATGGTCGTCAGCCATGCCACAGCCGCTGCAGCGGCTCCACCTGCCCAAACCAACGGCTCAGGATGAGCGACCGCGCGTTGTCTATTTCGCGGCCTGCGTGTCGCGCGCCATGGGCCCGGCGGCACGCGATCAGCAGCAGGAACCGCTGCTCGATACCACCCGCACCCTACTGGAAAAAGCCGGCTATCAAGTCGTATTTCCGGACACCCTTAACAACCTCTGCTGTGGTCAGCCATTCGCCTCCAAAGGCTATGCCGAACAAGCTGAACGCAAGCGCCAGGAAACGTTGGATGCTCTGCTCAGGGCCAGCCGCGGCGGGCTCGACCCGATCTACTGCGACACCAGCCCCTGCACGCTTCGGCTGGTTCAGGAGCTGACGGATGATCGTCTGCAGATCTTCGATCCGGTGCGTTTCATTCGCACTTTTCTGCTTGATCGCCTGGAGTTCGAACCCCAGCAGGCGCCGATCGCCGTGCATGTCACCTGCAGCACCCAGCACTTGGGTGAAGCCCAGGCCCTGATCGACATCGCCCGCCGTTGTGCCATTGAAGTGGTGGTGCCTGAAGGCATCCATTGCTGCGGCTTCGCCGGTGACAAAGGATTCACCACACCGGAGCTCAACGCGCATTCGCTGCGCAGCCTGAAGGACGCCGTGCAGGTCTGCAGCGAAGGCATCTCCACCAGCCGCACCTGCGAGATCGGCCTGTCGCAACACGGCGGCATTGATTACCACGGGCTGGTTTATCTGGTGAATCGCAACAGCCGGGCCAGAGCCGCTACAGCTCCGACCTGACCGAGCACAACTGAAGTGTCGGTCACGAAAGATGAAACGCTCGAGCGCAACCGTAGTCCGAAGTTAGGAGCCCAGTATTGGAAGAGGCTCTACTCATCTCGGCGCCGCCGCGCAATTGCGAAATCAGGCAGGCCCGCCGGGAAGTCAACTCCCTGGAGGACTCTCATGAAGACATTTGCCCTATTTGCCGCAGCAGCCCTGATCGCCAGCCCCGCAGCGTTTGCCGCCGACAAAGACCTTTGTCAGCTCAACATGCAGGAAATCGACGACAACATGGCTACCAGCCAAGCGACACTCGGCGAGCCAGCCCTTAGCGAAGTCGAGGATTTGATCAAGCAGGCGCGCCAGGCTCAGCAATCAGGCGATACCGAAACCTGCATCGCACATTCCACCAAGGCACTACAGGAGCTAGAAGGCCCCGGCAGTTCCGGCAGCTCCAGCACTAGCGGCACCGGCAACTGAGCCTAGATAGGCAAGGTCGCCGCTTGTTGGCCTTGCCGATTTCTGTTCCGTTCTGAAAGCCGACAAAGCGTCCCAAACTGACTTATGAAGCGTTCGACGAGCCAGAGGTTCTGGCGTACACTGCGCAGCACATGAAGCCGCAACACGCTTCATGGGGCCGATTAGGATTCGACGCCGGTAACAAAACTCTAGGTGCATGCCGAGTTGGTAACAGAACTCGTAAATCCACTGTTGCAAACTTATAGTTGCCAACGATGACAGCTACGAAGGGTACGCGCTAGCCGCCTAACCTTCATCTGGTCGCTTCGGCGCCAGCGGTCACTAGGGGATGCCTGTAAACCCGAAATGACTGTCAGATAGAACAGGATCGCCGCCAAGTTCGCTGCAGACGTAACGGTTAAAACTCATGCAGCTCGCTCCAAGCACCCTGCCAATCGGGCGGCGCGGAGTTAACTCAATAGATTTGGCTACGCATGTAGTACCGACAGTGGAGAGCTGGCGGACGGGGGTTCAAATCCCCCCGGCTCCACCATTTTGTCTTCCCAGGAAGACCCAGAAAAGCCGTAAAGCCCAGAGAAATCAAAGCTTTACGGCTTTTTTATTGCCCACGTTTTGCTATCTAATCCCAGGGCATCCCACGGTTGACGGGGGCACATATGGGGGCATAAAACGCTCATCAGCTCGCTCGGAGAGGATGTGCCCCCAATGCCCTTGAAAGACACCAACTGCCGCAACGCCAAGCCCCAGGACAAGCCCTACCGGCTGTATGACGAACAGGGTTTGTATCTTGAAGTGCAGCCTAATGGAGGCCGTTACTGGCGCTTGAAGTACCGCTTTCTGGGCAAGGAAAAACGCCTTGCTCTTGGCGTTTACCCAGAGGTCGGCTTACAGGATGCTCGTCGCAAGCGTGATGACGCTCGTGTTCAGCTTGCCGGCGGCCAAGACCCTTCGCTGCAAAGACGCATGGCCAAAGTGGTCAGCCAGCTCGATCACCAGCACACCTTTGAATCGGTCGCCAAGCAATGGCTCACTGTTCGCGAATCCTCCTGGGATCCGGAGTACACCCGCACAGTAAGGCAGCGCCTTGAGCTCAATGCCTACCCCTGGTTGGGAAAACTTCCGATCAGCAGCATCAGCACGCCCATGCTGGTCGAAAACCTCCAGCGCATCATCAAGCGCGGTGCTCGCGAGACGGCACGTCGTGTAGCCCAAATCTACAAACAGATTTTCGAGTTCGCCGAAGCTGCCGGTATCACCCCACCCAACCAGATTGGCAATCTCTCACGTACGCTCCCAGCCAAGCGGGTGAAACATTTTGCTGCCGTGACCGATCCTGAAAAACTCGGCGCACTGCTTAAAGCACTAGATAGCTACAGCGGAACAATGCCTGTCTGTTGTGCCTTAAAACTGGCCCCGTTGCTGTTCTGCCGGCCCGGAGACCTTCGACATATGGAATGGTCGGAGGTCAATCTGGATGCTGGCGAGTGGTTGATTCCTGGTCACAAGATGAAAGGGCTAACTGCTACCAAACAGGATCGCCCAGATCACCTGGTTCCCCTCAGCCAACAAGCAGTCGCTGTTCTACGCGAACTGAAACCGCTCACCGGCAGGCATCGGTATACCTTCCCCTCGGCCCGAGGAGGCGACCGACCGATGTCCAACAATGCCGTTCTCAGCGCGTTACGCCGCATGGACATCAGCGGCGACGAAATGACTGGGCACGGCTTTCGTGCAACAGCGAGAACCATAGGTGCTGAGGTGCTGGGATTTCGCCCCGATCTCCTGGAGCATCAGCTTGCTCACACGGTAAAAAATCCGTTGGGACGGGCGTACGACCGAACGTCATTTCTGCCAGAACGACGCGACATGATGCAGCGCTGGTCAGATTACCTAGATGCGATCAAGGCCTGAGCTCACTGCCTGGGCTTGCAATACCGATTCCCGCTTGGTAAAAATCAGGCATCCCTCGGACGTTCATAGGACTCCATGGGATCGTCACGCTGCCCCAGTTACGGCGTTAAGAATCCGAAGTCCATCTGCTGTTAGCAAATGGACTTTCTGGGTACCTCATCGGGGTATCGCCAGCATCTCGCAGGCCTTTTGCGCCTGCTCGCCTGCAACAAGGCTGCTAAAGAAACGTATGGACTCCTATTCCGTACCAGCAGGGTCTTTCCTCTCCCCCACGCCAAAGACACAGCTTCAGCTGTCATGCGCACAGCTGAAGCCGGCAATAAACCTCGGAGGCCCGTAACACGAGGCCCGACAAACATCCCTGCTTTGCAGTAGGAAAATCCGAGCGCCACTCCCAACACATATGCGTATTGCAGTACTTGAGGACCGCTGCAACGCCACCGCCTGAGCACCAGTTAAATGTCAGCACAAACTATTGCACCCAGCCCAGAGGAACCGCGCTTCCTTCGCCTGCCCGAGGTTGAACTCGCTGTCGGGAAAAAGAGATCCACGATCTATCGCGACATAGCAGCGGGAAAATTCCCTGCTCCATATGATCTAGGCAGCAGCAGATCGGTTGGCTGGCTCAGCACGGAGATATCTGCCTGGATCCTGAGCCGGCCGCGCGTACAGTTACGTGGGAGGCATAACAATGACTAACACCTCCGCCCCACTGCGCGCACAGACTCAGTGGTTTCATGTCTTTAGGGCCATGATCGATCAGGGTGATGTCGCCCGAATCGGGCCCCATGCATTTACGGTTTATGCCGTCATCAAGGCACACGCCAATTTCGACCATGGATTATCGAAACCGGGCATCCAACGGATTTCCGAACAGTCTGGAGTCAGTCAGGCACAGGTCAAACGGGCATTAGGGGTTCTCGAAAAAGCAGGTTTCATTGCAAAGAAAAAGTTCGGCCGATCCAATCACTACATGCTACGCGAAAAGGTCCAGGTCACTGAGGCCGGCTTACCACATACCGTAGTAACCTGGGATTACGTGCCGGACCGCGCCCAGCAGACCGTTACTGAGCTTAAAAAAGCCATGATCGCTGGCGATCTCGCAAGTACGCGAACACTGAATATCGAGCGTCTGAATATACAAATCAATCTGGCAGGTGGTAATTCCCAGATCGATTTAGGCTCATTGCACACCGACCTAGATCGACTGCCAGCCGGCATTCGAGAAACGCTGCGTAGAAACCTCAATCGCCGTGGTGATCTTATACACAGCTCAGAGTGACACGTATCAACCTGAGCTGTGTACCATCTGGATGGAGCTCACCTAGAGCTCCGTCGCGTTGGAATACAGCTCAGGCTGAGCCGCTAAAAAGAAAGATAAAATAAAAAAGAGTAGTTCTGGGGGCGACGCAACCTCCTGAGTGAAAGCCCCGAAGCCATTTTGGGTTACGGGCAGCTACCGTAAGCTCGATTCGACGAAACCCACCAGCCCATTTGCCGCTTTTTCGCATTGCAGAAGCGCCTTCCTTTATCATCCCCGGCATCGTGTAATGATTGATTCCCCATTCACTGGCTCAGGGCGCTCGGCTGTCGAATCCAGTGGCATCCAGCATAAACCGAGGCGACTGAGCAGAGCTGAGTTGCGATGCTGACGCCAGGCCGACAGAGCGGCATGTGCCGGCCGGGATGTGACCCTCGCCCAAAAATTTTAGCGGCTAAAATCGCCGCCTTCGCGCATCAGCGATCTGGACAGTGGTAAACCATGAATGCAGTAGAAATTGAGTCCGCCATTTCGGACCTGGCCCTAGAGCCCTTTGACGCGGCGGAGTTCCCGTTCACCTTCCTGGCCGCATTCGGCAACAAGGAAACCGCGCTCAAGCGCCTGCGCGCTGGCAACAACAACGCCTCGGATGTACCTGGCGGCGTACTACTGCGCAGCAACATTCATATCGCCGCATGCGAGCCTGGCACCGTGGGCGAAACGCTCAAGGCCTTGCGCGCCAGCCCGGCCACCATAAAAGCTAAAGCCAAGTTCATCCTCTCCACCGACGGGCAAACGCTGGAGGCCGAAGAACTGATCACGGGTGAAACCATCACCTGCGACTACCCTGACTTTCCCAACCACTTCGGCTTCCTGCTGCCGCTGGCCGGCATCTCCACCATCAAGGAGATCAAAGACAACCCCATCGACGTGCGTGCCACCAGCCGCCTGAACAAGCTGTACGTCGAACTGCTGAACGAGAACCCGGACTGGGCCAAGACCGAACGCCGCCATGACATGAACCATTTTATGTCTCGGTTAGTGTTCTGCTTTTTTGCTGAAGACACAGATATCTTCACTGGCGACGGACTGTTTACCACGACGGTTGAGCACTACAGCGAGCGCGACGGCTCCAACACCGCCCAGGTGCTGTCGGAAATCTTCCGCGCTATGAACCTCAAGTTGGCCGAGCGTGCCGGTGCAGAACCGCGCTTGCCTGGCTGGGCCAACAAATTCCCGTATGTGAATGGCGGCTTGTTCTCTGGAAGCACTGAAGTACCGCGCTTTACGCGCATGGCGCGTACTTACCTGCTGCACGCCGGCAACCTGAACTGGCAAAAAATCAACCCAGACATTTTCGGCAGCATGATTCAGGCCGTGGCCGATGATGAAGAGCGCGGCGCACTGGGCATGCACTACACCAGCGTGCCCAACATCCTGAAAGTATTAAACCCACTATTTCTGGATGATCTGTGTGCTCAGCTGGAGGCAGCGGGCGACAACAAGGCCAAGCTGCTTAACCTGCGCAAGCGTATGGCGCGCATCCGCGTATTTGACCCAGCATGCGGTTCCGGCAATTTCCTGGTCATTGCCTACAAGCAGATGCGCGATATCGAGGCGGAGATCAATCGTCGCCGGGGCGAAGCTCACAATAAGTCCGAAATACCGCTGACCAATTTCCGCGGCATCGAGCTACGCGACTTTCCGGCAGAAATTGCCCGACTGGCCCTTATCATTGCTGAGTTTCAGTGCGATGTGTTGTATCGCGGGCAGCAGGATGCTTTAGCTGAATTTCTACCGTTAGACTCACAGAATTGGATTGTCTGCGGCAATGCGCTGCGGCTGGATTGGTTGGCGGTGTGCCCGCCGACGGGGACTAGCGTGAAGCTGGCAGCGAACGATTTGTTCGACGTGCCATTGGACCAATCTGAAATCGCCTTCGAAAACGAAGGAGGCGAGACGTACATCTGCGGTAACCCGCCGTATATTGGCGACAAATATCAATCGAAAGAGCAGAAGAGCGACATAAAAAGCCTTACCAAAAAAGACGTGCGCGCTGTCGATTACATCACTGGGTGGCTTTGGAAAGCATCAGACTACATTCGCAGCGGAGGCCGATTCGCCTTCGTTTCTACGAACTCTATCTGCCAAGGTGTTCAGGTTCCGCTGGTGTGGCCGAGAATAGTCATGGCGGGGCAAGAGATTTTCTTTGGCCACAAAGCTTTTCTCTGGGGTAACAACGCTGCTAGGAACGCGCAAGTCACCTGCATAATTGTTGGCGTGGCCAATTTAGGCGTCAAACAGAAATACATCTTCGACGGTGAAGAGCGAAAAGAAGTTGAAAGCATCAACTTATATCTCGCGCCCGGCAAAAATATCATCGTCGAGCGGGCGAATGATCCCATCTCTGGTGTATCGACCATGTTTGGCGGGAACATCCCGAGAGATCAGGGAAATCTGTTGCTCACGCCCGATGAGGCAAGGGATTTGCTGGACTCTTATCCTGAGGCAGCGCCTCTAATAAAGCCGATCCTTGGCTCCAAAGAGTTCATCAATGGCCTAGAACGGTACTGTCTCTGGATAACTGACGAACAAGCGCAGATCGCCTTTTCAATTCCGCCCATCAAGGCGAGGCTTGACCGCATACGAGAATATCGTCTGCATGGCAGTGAACGTGGCCGTGCCGGCCTCGACACACCCTACAAGTTTGAACGGACTATCATCGGAAACGACCACACCATCATCATTCCAAGCGTCTCGTCGGAGCGCCGCGCTTATCTCCCTTGCGGTTTGCTGACGAGTGACGTGCGCGTCTCAAATCTTGCACTTGCCCTCTACGACGCCCCACTTTGGAACATGGCCCTCATCGCCTCCCGCCTGCACCTCGTTTGGATTGGCACCGTCTGCGGAAAAATGAAAACGGACTTCCGCTACTCCAACACACTTGGCTGGAACACCTTCCCAGTGCCGAGGCTCACAGAGCAAAACAAGGTCGACCTGACCCGCTGCGCTGAAGATATTCTGCTGGCCCGCGAAGCACACTTCCCCGCCACCATCGCCGACCTGTATGACCCAGACACCATGCCTGAGAACCTTCGCCGTGCCCACGAGCACAACGATGAAGTGCTGGAGCGTATCTATATCGGTCGTCGCTTCAAGAACGACACCGAACGACTGGAGAAGCTGTTTGATCTCTATACCAAGATGACAGCAGACACAGCAAAGGCCACGCCGAAGAAGCTACGAGGGAAAATGGCATGAACGACACCCCTGCTAGCCTGACCACACCACCCGAGGGCTACGGCGAGTGGTTAGCAGACCTCAAAGGCCGCATCCATAGCGCCCAGCAGCGCGCCACGCTGGCGGTAAACCGCGAACTGGTGCTGCTCTACTGGCAGATCGGCAACGATATTTTGACCCGGCAGGCACAGCAGGGCTGGGGGGCCAAGGTGATCGAGCGGCTGGCCCATGACCTGCGCACCGCCTTTCCTGAGATGAAGGGATTTTCCCGCGCCAACCTGATGTATATGCGCGCCTTTGCCGAGGCCTGGCCGGATGCCGCAATTGTCCAACAGGCTGTTGGACAATTGCCCTGGGGGTGTTGGCGCTGATGGAAAATTGACCCACCTTGCCGATTGAAATTTGACCCAG